>CAZTYX010000107.1:0-5540 GCA_964617385.1 uncultured Flavobacteriaceae bacterium
CAGGAGCAGACCTAAGGGCTGCAGTAAATGCGCTTTTAAGCGGTGAAAATGCACCCGATATGCAATACCCTAGTTTAGGATGTAACATTAAATGGCATCCGGAATCATAGGGAAACGCTACTGAACGGCAACCAATTCTATTTCAAAAAGCAAGGTGGCATTTGGAGGAATAACACCTCCCGCTCCTGCAGCACCATATGCAAGTTCACTGGGAATGACCAGTTTTCCTTTGGCGCCTTGAGACAACAATCCAATGCCTTCTTCCCAGCCTGGGATTACTTGATTTTGACCCAATGTAAAACGTATTGGTTCATTACGTCGATACGAAGAATCAAAAACGGTTCCGTCTAAAAGTTTACCTGTATAATGGACACTAACGGTTTGCCCCTTTGCCGCCTTTGGCCCAGTTCCTTCCTTTTCGATATTATAATACAGTCCGCTGGCTGTTTTTTCACATCCAGAAATATGTTCTTTTAAAGCGTCTTCTTGAGCTTTAGCTGCTGCCGCTTCTCGCTCTAACTTTCCTTTTTGAAAAGCTGCAAAGGCCGCCACGGCATCAAAAGCCTCAGCTTCTTTTCCTTTGCGTTCAATGGTTAAAGAATCAATGCTATCGTTTTGAGCTATTTGATCGACTACGTCTTGACCTTCCACCACATAACCAAAAACGGTGTGTTTTCCATCCAACCAAGGCGTTGGAACGTGCGTTACAAAAAACTGACTGCCATTGGTGCCCGGTCCAGCATTGGCCATAGACAACACCCCCGCACGATCGTGTTTGAGTTCGGGGTGAATTTCATCATCAAATTGATAGCCCGGACCTCCCACGCCTGTGCCCTGAGGGCAACCGCCTTGGATCATAAAATCATTAATTACACGATGGAAGTTTAATCCATCGTAATAAGGGGTACCAGAAGGCTTTACATCATTTTCAATTTTGCCTTCAGCCAAACCAACAAAATTGGCCACTGTGCCTGGCGTTTTATCAAATGTGAGTTGAATTATTATACTGCCCTTTGAGGTAATTATTTTAGCAAAAAGTCCGTTGTCCATTATTTAATTTTTGCCAAAGATAAAAAACTACACGACTTTTTGAGGATGCTACCGTTTTAATTCAAAATAGTGCTAATTGGCAATGTCACTCATAAACTTTAATCGATATAAACGCATCTCTTCTTCTTCATAATCGCCATCAAAGGCATCAATTGCTTCGGCTAAGTCATCCGTTTCTGAATCAATAAAATATTCGTAAAGCTCTTCGATTTGATCTTCATCAAATAGTTCCTCAAGCCAATAGTCAATATTGAGTTTGGTGCCAGCAAACACTATGGTTTCCATTTCATGAATAAGTTCTTCCATGCTCATTCCCTTAGAAGCAGCAATATCATCCAAAGACAATTTACGATCCACGCTTTGAATCAAATAGAGTTTTAAAGCCGATTTTACTCCTGTGCTTTTAACTATCAAATCATCGGGGCGTACTATGTCATTTTCTTTAATATAATTGTCAATTAAAGTGATGAAGGGCTCTCCATAGCGTTTGGCTTTGCCCTCACCCACACCATTGATGTTTACCAATTCAGCCTGTGTGATGGGATACTTTAAACACATGTCATCCAAAGAATATTCCTGAAAAACTGCGTAAGGAGGCACTTCGTTTTTTTCTGCCACTTGTTTCCGTAATTGGATCAACAGTCCCATTAATTTTTTATCTATACCCCCTTGAATATTGGCTTGCACCACAAGGCCCTCATTTTTGTCTTCATAATGATGGTCTTCTGCCATAAGAAAGGACCCCCCATCAGCCAAAAACTCTTGACCTCTTGATGTGATTCGCAACAAACCATAGGTTTCAATTTCTTTACTCAAAAAACCAGCTACCAAAGCTTGTCTAATGAGTGCCATCCAAAAAGAAGCCGTCTTTTCATCTCCACTTCCAAAAACTTCTAAATCATGCGTTTTATGAGATTGCAAAAGGGCATTTTTTTCACCTAAAAGGGTCTTAATTACTTCTTGTGCCTTGTATTTTTCTTTGGTGATGCTTATGGTTTTTAACAACAAACGCAGATCCTCTCCGGCCTCAAATTTCTTTTTGGGAAAACGCACATTATCGTCCATGTCGCCTCCTTCGCCCGTTTCATTATCAAAGGCTTCTCCAAAATAATGTAAAATGAACTTACGTCTAGAAACGGAGGTTTCAGCATAGGCCACCATATCGGCTAAGAGCGCTAAACCAATCTCTTGTTCAGCCAAGGGTTTCCCCGACATAAATTTTTCTAATTTTTCAATGTCTTTGTAGGCATAAAAAGCCAAACAATGCCCTTCGCCTCCATCCCTTCCTGCACGACCGGTTTCTTGATAATAACTTTCGATACTTTTTGGAATATCGTGGTGAATAACAAAACGAACATCGGGTTTGTCAATGCCCATGCCAAAAGCAATGGTGGCTACAATCACATCACAATCGTCTCGCAAAAACTGATCTTGGTGCTTTACACGAGATTTTGAGTCTAAACCAGCATGATAAGGAAGTGCATTGATACCATTGACCTGCAATGTTTTGGCTAGTTCTTCAACGCGCTTTCTAGAGAGGCAATAAATGATACCCGATTTATTTTCATTTTGCTTAACAAAACGAATGATATCTGTGTCCACTTGTGCTGTCTTAGAACGTACTTCATAATATAGATTTGGTCTGTTGAAAGAGGCTTTAAAAACCTTGGCTTGGGTGATGCGCAAATTTTTCTGAATATCTTCTTGCACTTTGGGTGTTGCAGTTGCAGTGAGAGCAATTATAGGAACATGTTGATCAAACTGTTCGAGTATGATTCTAAGGTTGCGGTATTCGGGTCTAAAATCATGCCCCCACTCCGAAATACAATGGGCCTCATCTATAGCCAAAAAAGAAATTTTTACCGTTTTAAAAAAATCAATCGTTTCCTTTTTGGACAACGATTCTGGGGCCACATATAAGAGTTTTGTAGTCCCTGAAACAATATCTTGCTTTACTGCTTGGGTTTCTGTTTTGTTGAGTGAAGAATTCAACACGTGAGCAATGCCGTCTTCTGAAGAAATGCCCCGAATGGCATCCACTTGATTTTTCATTAACGCAATTAGGGGCGAAACCACAATAGCTGTACCTTCCAATATTAGCGCTGGCAATTGATAACAAAGGGATTTTCCACCCCCTGTGGGCATGATCACAAAAGTATCTTGACCTGCAAGCAGACTTTTGATTACATCGAGTTGTAGACCTTTAAACGTTGAAAAACCAAAGTGTTTTTTTAAGGCTAAATGAAGGTTTTGTTCTTCCATTAATATAACAAGAAATGCAAATGAAAATAGCTACATTTGCATGCATGAATATAATACTATTCTCTATTAAATCAAAACCAAAAACACCAATAATTTGAATTCCCTCCCCATTCTAAAAATCGCGAAAGAAAGCTTACAAATTGAATTTGAAGCTATTGCAAATCTTTTTAAATGCTTCGACCAGACTTTTGAAACGATTTTAGAAGTGTTGCATGCCAATACCGGCAGACTTATTGTTACAGGTGTAGGAAAAAGCGGGTTGATTGCCCAAAAGATTGTAGCAACACTAAATTCTACAGGCACTGCCGCACAGTTTATGCATGCTGGAGATGCCAGCCACGGCGATTTGGGCAGTATCCAACAGAATGATGTGGTGATGTGTCTTTCTAAAAGCGGCCAATCGAGTGAAATTGATTTAATACTCCCTTTTCTTAAAAACAAAAACACGCCCCTCATTGCCCTGACAGCAAATCCAAATTCTCCCTTAGCATTAGCAGCAGATTATGTTATTGAAATACCACAAAGCAAAGAGGCTGATGGTCTTAACTTAGCACCCACCACCAGCACTACACTACAACTTATATTAGGTGATATTATAGCCGTTTGCTTGATGCGTTTAAACCACTATGAAGCTGCCGATTTTGCAGCCATACATCCAGGGGGGCTATTGGGTAAAAAACTGAATCTCACTCTAGCACAAATGCTTTCTCATCACAAAAAAGCACAAGTCTCTAAAACAGCCACTATCAAAGAGGTGCTTCATGAAATAACCACCAAAAGATTGGGCGCAACAGTGGTAATGGAAGAAAATAAAATTATTGGCTTTATTACTGATGGCGACTTGAGAAGAATGTTAGAAAAACAGTTAGACCTCAATATGCTCACAGCGGCTGATATTATGACTCCAAACCCGCTCACACTTGAGGCCTCAACAAAAGCAATGGATGCCTTGCAAATCATGAATAAACGAAAAATCAATCACTTAGTGGTTTGCGATCAAGCCAATCATTATATTGGTATAGTTCATATATTAGATTTTACAAAAGAAGGATTAAAAGATGAGTGAAAGAGATGAAATGTCCTTTTTAGGCCATTTGGAAGAGTTACGTTGGCATTTGCTTCGCGCCACACTTGCTATAGTAATTTTAGCTTCAACGGCTTTTTTCTTTAAGAGCTTTATTTTTGATGTTTTGCTATTAGGCCCCAAAAGCAAAGATTTTATTACCTATCAATGGTTTTGCTCTATAGCGGAGTCCTTAGGGCAAACCAGCAGTTTTTGTGATGACGAATTGCCTTTTCGCATTCAAAGTCGAAACGTTTCTGGACAATTTTCTGCACACTTATGGACTTCCGTTTTAGCGGGATTTATTGTTGCCTTTCCTTATGTGATTTTTGAATTTTGGCGCTTTGTAAGTCCAGGACTCTACGAAAACGAACGTAAAAATGCCCGTGGATTTATCTTTATTGCTTCCCTCCTCTTCTTTGGAGGGGTATTGTTTGGATATTATATTGTAACACCACTCTCCATCAACTTCTTAGCCAATTATTCTGTGAGTGATCAAATTTTTAATGACTTCGATTTAAGTAGCTATATTGGGCTGCTCCGCGCTTCTGTATTGGCATCAGGTTTGATTTTTGAATTGCCTATCATTATATATTTCTTGGCCAAAGTAGGCGTAGTTACACCTGACTTTTTAAAGAAAAACAGAAAAATTGCGTTGGTTTTGGTGTTGAGTCTCTCAGCTATAATAACCCCTCCAGACATTGCCAGCCAAATTATTGTGAGCATTCCAATATTGATTCTCTATGAAATTAGTATTATCATTGCTAAAATTGTGGTTCGAAGACAAGAAAAAGCCCTTAAAAACAGTCAAAGATGAAGCTTTTTGCAGAAAATATTGTGAAGTCTTATAAAGGACGAAAAGTGGTGAAAGGCATTTCCTTAGAAGTTGCTCAAGGTGAAATTGTTGGCTTATTAGGTCCCAATGGTGCAGGAAAAACAACTTCCTTTTATATGATTGTTGGACTCATAAAACCAAACGACGGGCGAATTTTTCTCAATCAACAAGAAATCACAAAAGACCCAATGTACCGTAGAGCACAAAAGGGCATTGGCTATTTGGCCCAAGAAGCCTCTGTTTTTCGCAAATTGAGCGTAGAAAATAATATTCTAAGTGTTCTGGAAATGACCAATTTAACCAAAAAAGAACAGCTCCAAAAGGCAGATG
>CAZTYX010000108.1:0-5485 GCA_964617385.1 uncultured Flavobacteriaceae bacterium
AACAAAAAGATTTTGACAGGACGAAATAAATATAGAAAAGGGCAAAACAAAAGTTTTCGCATGTGCTTGATTCTGCTTGGAATATTTGGTAGTTTTCAAATGGCGTTGGGACAGCAAAACACCCTTGAGATAGATGCTTCAAAGGGGTTGGCATCAATTGCGCCTACCATGTATGGTATTTTTTTTGAAGACATCAATTTTGCTGCTGATGGGGGACTTTATGGTGAACTAATCAAAAATGGATCATTTGAATTTCCGCTCCCTAAAATGGGTTGGCAAGAACCTAATTCAGACCGCCATAGTTACAATACCGACTCAGGAATAGCTGCGGTGATACAATATGCTAACCCATCAGCCAATATGCGCTATATGCAGGTGCAAATTAACAATTCAGAGGGGTATCAATTGATTAATGAAGGATATAGAGGTATTGGCGTGAAAGCCAATGCAACCTATGTTTTTTCTCTTAAAGCAGCCAATCCGAAAGGAGTCAATCGGGTTCATGCAGCCTTGGTTGATGAAAATAACCGTGTTATAGGCAGCACTTCGCTAGACATAAATGGCATTCCTTGGACAAATTTAGAAAGTGAAATGGTGGCCACAGCAACAGTGGAAAAAGCAAAATTGCTTTTGCGTTTTGAAGGAAAGGGTACCCTTGATTTAGACATGATATCCCTTTTTCCTAAAGACACTTGGAAAGGCCGAAAAAAAGGACTCCGAAAAGATTTGGTAACCTTGCTTGAGGGGCTAAATCCTGGATTCTTACGCTTTCCGGGAGGCTGTATTGTGGAAGGCAGAACACTAGCTCAACGCTACCAATGGAAAAAAACGGTGGGCACTTTAGAGCAACGAAAAAATTTAATAAACCGTTGGAATACAGAATTTAACCACCGTTTAACACCCGATTATTATCAGAGTTTTGGACTTGGTTTTTATGAATATTTTTTGTTGGCGGAAGATTTGGGTGCTGCTCCTTTACCCATTTTGGGGTGTGGTATGGCATGTCAGTTCAACACGGCCGAATTGGTTCCAATGGATGAATTGGATCCTTACATCCAAGACGCTCTCGATTTAATTGAATTTGCCAATGGTTCTCAAGACACCTATTGGGGAAAATTAAGACACGATATGGGGCATCCCAAACCTTTTGATATGCGTTATATTGGCATTGGTAATGAACAATGGGGTCCAGAATATATCAAACGTTATGTTGCCTTTGAAAAGGCTATAAAAGAAAAATATCCTGACATCATTATTGTTTCTGGATCGGGGCCGTTTCCAGAGGGTGATTTTTTTGAATATGGATGGGAAGCCTTAAAGAAAACCCAAACCGAAATTGTAGATGAACACTATTATCGTTCACCAGAATGGTTCCGTGAAAATGCCGATCGCTATGACACCTACGACCGAAAGGGTCCTAAGGTTTTTGCAGGAGAATATGCGGCACAATCGGTGGCCATTGCAAGTCCTAAAAACGAGAACAATTGGGATTGTGCCCTTGCGGAAGCCGCTTTTTTAACCGGAATTGAACGCAATGCAGATTTGGTCACCATGACTTCTTATGCTCCCCTGATGGCGCATACGGATGCTTGGCAATGGAAAACAGATCTGATTTGGTTTAACAACTTAATGGCCTATGGCACACCCAGTTATTATGTTCAGAAAATGTTTGGTCAAAACCCAGGAACAAAAACGCTCAAAACCCAACTTAATGGTGAAAAAGCGATTGGTCAAAATGAGCTCTATGCTTCGGCTGTGATGGATGAAAATAAAAACGAAATAATTGTAAAATTGGTCAACACGGCCACTACACCTCAGCGTATTTCACTCCAAATTGAGGGCGCCAATTGGTTGCGTAAAGGTGTAATTGAACGCCTAGCTTTTGATGATTTACAGGCCACCAACAGCCTTGGTTCACCCAATAAAATAAGTACACAAGCAGAAGAAATAACTTGGTCCCAAAAAATGCCTGTTTATGAAGCACCCCCCCAATCTTTTAGCGTACTGAAATTCCATAAAAAGTAATAGTTCAATGAGTACAAAAAGATGTTCATTAGACAAAAACAAGAAAAAGAAGGGATGGAGGCATATGTAATAGGCTTAGATTATGGAACCGATTCTGTTCGTGCCGTAATGCTCAATACAGCTAATGGAAACGAGGTGGCTACTTCAGTCCATTATTACCAGCGATGGAAAACAGGGACCTATTGTAATCCTAACGCCAACCAATTTAGACAACACCCCCAAGATCATATTGAGGGCTTAGAAAAAACCATACAGGGCGTAATGAAAATCGCAAATGTACCCCCACATACAGTTAAGGGCATTGCCATTGACACCACAGGGTCTTCACCCTTACCCCTAGCAGAAGATGGAGAAGCGTTGGCGTTTAAAAAGGGCTTTGAGGAAAATCCAAATGCCATGATGGTTTTGTGGAAAGACCATACGGCTATTGCTGCAGCTGAAGAAATCAATGCCTTAACTAGAAATTGGGGCGGGATAGACTATTTAAAATATGAGGGGGGTATTTATTCCTCAGAATGGTTTTGGGCTAAAATTTTACATATAATTCGCACCGATCCGAAAGTGGCGGCGGAAGCACACACATGGATGGAACACTGTGACTATATTACCTATTTACTCATTGAAGATAAAGACCTAAAACGTTTTAAGCGTTCCCGTTGTGCGGCAGGACACAAAGCCATGTGGCACCCCCAATGGGAGGGGTTGCCTGCTGTGGAATTTTTGAATCAGCTTGATCCTTATTTGGCACAACTCAGAGCCAACTTATATAAAGAAACATATACCTCTGACACACCTGCAGGAACCTTATCGCCCTATTGGGCCAAACGTTTGGGGCTCACTACCGATACGGTAATTAGTGTGGGCACTTTTGATGCGCATGCTGGGGCTGTGGGTGCCCGCGTTAAAGAAAAATCTTTGGTGCGTGTAATGGGAACGTCCACTTGTGATATTATGGTTTCCAATAACACTCGTTATCAACAACAAACTATTAAAGGAATTTGTGGGCAAGTGGATGGATCTGTTATTCCAGGCATGGTGGGTCTTGAAGCCGGTCAATCTGCTTTTGGCGATTTGCTCGCGTGGTTTAAAAACATATTGCAATGGCCTATGGAAAACATCATACTAAAATCCGAGGCCATAAGCGAAGAACAGAAAGAGAAATTGCAAGCGGAGTTTGATGAAAAAATTATGGCAAAGCTTACAGAAGCCGCCGCTGCTTTGCCTTCAGAAGAAGCTGTTCCCACAGCATTGGATTGGATCAATGGACGTAGAACGCCCGATGCCGATCAAAACCTTAAAGGTGCCATTTCTGATCTTAATTTGGGAACCACTGCAGCACATCTCTTTTTATCTTTTGTTCATGCCATTTGCTTTGGTTCTAAAGCCATTGTGGATCGATTTGTTGAAGAAGGCGTTGAGATCAATCAAGTGGTGGGTATTGGCGGAGTGGCAAAAAAATCACCTTTCATTATGCAGACCTTGGCCAATGCCTTAAACATGCCTGTATTGGTGGCTGAATCTGAACAGACTCCTGCCCTTGGGGCTGCCATTTATGCAGCTGTTGCTGCGGGTGTTTATTCGTCTTTTGATGAAGCTGTAAAAATCCTAGGTTCGCCCTATATAGCAGAATATAAACCAGAAGCTAACCAAGTAAAAAAAAATGGAAAAATTAATGCAACGCTATGCCGCATTAGGCATTTCTATAGAACGCTTAACAAAACCCTTATTGTAAAAATGAAAGCAACATTTGATGCCTTAAAAGAGGCTTGTTATCAATCCAATATGGAACTTAATGCATTAGGGCTTGTGGTCTATACCTTTGGCAATGTGAGTGCTGTGGATCGTGAAAACCAGGTTTTTGCCATTAAGCCTTCTGGAGTGCCCTATGAGGAGTTAAAGGCAGAAGATATGGTTATTGTTGATTTTGATAACAAGGTGGTGGAAGGGAAATTCCGACCCTCTTCGGATACCAAAACTCATGCCTATCTCTATAAGCACTGGTCGCATATTGGAGGCATTGCACACACCCATGCTCGATTTTCTGTGGCTTGGGCACAAGCGCAAAAAGATATTCCCATTTTGGGTACCACGCATGCCGACCACCTCACCGAAGACATCCCTTGTGCAGCCCCCATGAGTGATGCGCTTATTCAGGGAAATTATGAACATAACACCGGGGTGCAAATTATCGATTGTTTTAACGAAAGAAAACTGGATCCGGCTGCCGTAGAAATGGTATTGTTGGGTAATCATGGCCCCTTTTGCTGGGGAAAAAATGCAGCCAAAGCCGTTTATAATGCCCGTGTTTTGGAAGAAATTGCTCATATGGCCTATTTAACATTGCAAATCAATCCTGAGGCTCCTCGATTAAAAGAAACACTCATTAAAAAACACTATGATCGCAAGCATGGAAAGGATGCTTATTATGGTCAATAATTAAGGATGGAAGAATTACTCAATAAAAAAATTTGGTTTCTCACCGGTACACAACATTTGTATGGTGAAGACACTTTGGTTCAAGTAGCCAAAAATGCCCACGCAGTGGTTGAAGGTTTAAACCAATCGGCAGATATCCCATTAAGCATTGAATTTAAGCCCATTTTAAAAACCCAAGAAGAGATAACTAATGTTTGTGTGGCCGCTTCGGCCGATGAAAATTGTATTGGCGTGATTGCTTGGATGCATACATTTTCTCCGGCAAAAATGTGGATTAATGGATTAAAAAGATTGCACCAACCCCTCTTGCATCTTCACACCCAATTCAATGCTGAAATTCCATGGGATCATATTGATATGGACTTCATGAACCTCAACCAATCGGCTCATGGCGATCGTGAATTTGGCCATATTACCACTCGTTTAGGGTTGAGACGAAAAGTGGTTGTTGGGCATTGGAAACAGAAAAACGTACAACAATCTATTGGCCATTGGATGCGTGCCGCTTTGGGTTATGCTGAAATGCAACATCTTAAAGTATGTCGTTTTGGGGACAACATGCGTGAAGTGGCCGTAACGGAAGGCGATAAGGTGGAGGCTCAAATTCAATTTGGATTTTCAGTAAATTCTTTTGATGCTTCAGATATTGTTGCTGAAATGGAACATATTACCAAGGAGGCCATTGATTCCCTTGTTGAGACCTATGAAACCAACTATGTTCTTGATGATCAACTAAAGGCGGGCGGTGCCAAACGACAATCACTTTATGATGCAGCAGAAATAGAATTGGCCCTTCGTCGAATTTTAGAGCGTGGTGGGTTTAAGGCATTTACGGATACCTTTGAAAACTTAGGTGCTTTGAAACAATTGCCTGGCATTGCCACACAAAGACTTATGGCTGATGGTTATGGTTTTGGTGGAGAAGGTGATTGGAAAACAGCAGCCCTCACCCGGATTTTAAAAGTAATGGCTGTGGGGTTGGATAAGGGAACTTCTTTTATGGAAGTTTATACCTATCATTTTG
>CAZTYX010000109.1:0-5457 GCA_964617385.1 uncultured Flavobacteriaceae bacterium
TCCATTTCTTTTTTGCGTTTAAAAAAATCATCAGGAGGTTGTTGCCCTTCTTCCATTGCTCTTTTTTGAAGTAGTTGGGTTTGTTTCTCCACGGTGGGGAGTCCTAAGGCTTTTCGTTTTTGATTCACAACAGATCGTTTTTCCATCGGCAATGGTTTTAATACTCCTTTTTCATTCCAGTCAAACTGGGTGCCATAGGCCTGCAGTTTTCCTTCTAGGGTAGCAATGCGATCACTCAAATAAGCCAAATCCACCGGATTTGCGTTCCCCTGATCTACTTCTTGTTTCAAAAGCAGAACACATTTTTTCATAAAAGAAGGTTGCGAAATGGCGTGTTGAATAACCAACCATGCCGCTGCACAAGCTTCCGCACCTACTTTTGCCTCTGTAGGGTAGCCAATTTTAGTTATAATGTTATCTAAAATTTGAGCGTTTTTAATGTGTATACGCTCCATTTCTGGATCATAGCCATGTCCCAATTGCGCTTTTTTGATGAGTTGCTTGCGCCAAGATTCATCATCTTTTTTTAAGGCTATGATTTTTTTGGCTATGTTTTGGATCTTCATTTCAAATCGCCCTTAAATTAAATATTGATTAGTTACTCGCATTTCATCGTTTCCGATAATTTTAATGGAGATGATGTCTTTCAATTTAAGATTATTAAAGATAAATTATTTTCATAAGGCGTTGGGCACCCCAAAGAATTAGTTGGCTAACAATTTTACACGATCCTTTGAAATAGTCTACTTTTGCATAAAATTGACCCATGCCAAGTATTGTTGCCATAGTTGGAAGACCCAACGTAGGGAAGTCAACCTTTTTTAATCGGATGATTCAAAAACGAGAAGCCATTGTGGATGCCCTTAGCGGGGTGACCCGTGACCGACACTATGGAAAAGCCGATTGGAATGGAAAAACCTTTACTCTCATAGACACCGGTGGTTATGTGGAGGGAAGTGAAGATGTTTTTCAGCAAGAGATTGATAAACAAGTGGCCTTAGCCGTAGAAGAAGCCGATAGCATTCTGTTTATGGTTGATGTAACGGATGGAATCACAGGCATGGACGAAATTGTTTGCCAACTTTTAAGGCGGTCGCAAAAGCCCGTTTTTTTAGTGGTTAATAAAGTAGACAATGCTCAACGTTTGGCCGACACAGCAGAATTTTATCAGTTAGGATTTAAGACTCTTTTTCCTATTTCATCTATCAATGGCGGTGGGAGTGGTGAATTGCTAGACGCTCTAGTCAGCAAACTGCCAGAAGAGGCGCCCCTGCAAGAAGATGCCCTTCCACGTTTTGCCGTTGTGGGCCGGCCCAATGCCGGAAAATCTTCACTCATCAATGCGCTGATTGGTGAAGAGCGCTATATTGTTACCCCAGAAGCAGGCACCACAAGAGACAGTATAGACACGCCCTACACGCGTTTTGGCTTTGAGTTCAACTTGGTAGATACGGCTGGAATACGCAGAAAAGCAAAAGTTAAAGAATCTTTGGAGTTCTATTCCGTGATGCGCTCCATTCGTGCTATTGAACATTGCGACGTTTGTTTGCTGGTGGTGGATGCCACTCGTGGTTTTGACGGGCAAGTACAAAATATTTTTTGGTTGGCCCATCGCAACAATAAAGGCATTGTGGTTTTGGTGAATAAATGGGATTTGGTAGAAAAGGAAACACAATCGGTTAAGCAATTTGAGACGGTATTGAAAAAACAAATGGAACCTTTTGTGGATGTGCCCATCCTTTTTATTTCAGCTAAAACCAAGCAACGCATATACAAAGCCATTGAAACAGCCGTGCAGGTTTTTGAAAACCGTTCACATCGAATTCCTACCAAAAAATTTAATGAAGTGATGCTGCCCATCATTGAAAGAAAACCACCGCCTTCCTATAAAGGCAAACACGTTAAAATCAAATTTTGCACCCAGCTACCAACCCCCCATCCACAATTTGCCTTTTTTTGCAACTTGCCGCAATATCTGAAAGATCCTTATCGTAGATTTTTGGAAAATAAAATTAGGGAGCAATTTTCTTTTAAGGGGGTGCCCATCCAAATCTATTTTAGAAAAAAATAATTAAAGCTGATCTTTAATATCTTGTAATTCTGACCGAATGCTTTTAAGCTTGTTCAGGAGCTGAATTTTGGCTTCGGGCTGCCCCATTTGTTTCAGCTGTTTTTTAGCGCCAGTCAAAGTCATGCCCTTTTCTTTCACCAAATGATATATAAATTGGATGAGTTGGACGTTTTCAGGGGTGTATTTGCGGGTGCCTTTTTTGTTTTTTTTTGGGGTTAATTTATCAAATTCATTTTCCCAAAAACGCAAAAGTGAAGGTTTAACAGAAAAGGCTTTGGCTACTTCGCCAATGGAATAATATCGTTTTTCAGGAAGAAGATCAAAAGACATTTAGTCCCAAGATTGATTTTCTAATTTGGCCTGTTCAATTAGGGCCTCATATTCTTCGGGCGAAAGCTGGCCATAGTAGAAATTGATCGGATTGATTCGGGAGCCATCCTTAAAAATTTCGTAATGTAAATGGGGGCCCACAGAGCGTCCTGTATTACCCACAAAACCTATAATTTCTCCTCTTTTAACCCGTTGGCCACGACGCACATTGTAATCATTTAAATGGCCATAAAGCGACACATAACCATAGCCATGATCTATTCGGATGTGTTTTCCATACCCAGAAGATCGGTTGTCTGCGCGTTTCACTATGCCGTCTCCAGTGGCATACACTGGGGTTCCTTTTTTGGCAGTGAAATCGATGCCTGAATGCATTCGCCAAAGTTTTGTAAAAGGATCTTTGCGTTTTCCAAAGCCAGAGGCGATGCGTGATAAATCTTCATTGTTGATGGGCTGTATAGAAGGGATTGCCTTGAGTAATTCGGCTCGATTGGCAGCCAATTTTTCAATTTCATCCAAAGAACGTGATTGCACAACGGTTTGTTTAATTAGAACATCTAGCCGTTCGGCAGTGCTTTTTATCACTTCAGAATTATCATATCCTTCCAAATCTTTGTATCGATTGATTCCTCCAAAACCGGCACGGCGTTGTTCTTCAGGAATTGGACTTGCTTCAAAATACAAGCGATAGAGCGTGTTGTCTCGCTGCTCAACATCGGCCAAAACAGATTCAACCTGATTGAGTTTTTTGTTTAAAATGTCAAATTGAATTTTGTAATTCTCTAACTCCCGCGCTTGGTAAATTTCTGTGGGGGTGCTCATCCAATTTGAATTCAATAAAATAAACAGGCTAATGAGTCCAAACAAAAAGGAAGAGAGTATAAACAAAACGAAATTGGAAATACGAAGTTTATGGGTAACCTCAATGGGCCGGTAGGATAAAGTTTCGGGATCGTAATAATATTTGACCTTACTCATAAACTGTATCTTATAATTTTTCTTTTCTTTTGCAAAAGAAATTACCCTACAAATATACCAATATCTACTAATATGCAGTTTGGCGTAGGGTATAATTCTATAAAAGTTAACAACAATGGCCACAATGAAGTCAGCAGAAGTTCGACAAAAGTTTTTAGATTTCTTTGCCTCAAAACAGCATGAAATTGTTCCTTCCGCACCAATGGTGATCAAAAATGATCCGTCCCTAATGTTTACCAACGCCGGTATGAATCCTTTTAAAGATTACTTTTTAGGTCATGCCACACCAACAAACCCAAGGGTTGCCGACACACAAAAATGTTTGCGAGTGTCTGGAAAACACAATGATTTGGAAGAGGTGGGCATAGACACCTACCACCACACCTTTTTTGAAATGTTGGGCAATTGGAGTTTTGGTGATTATTTTAAAAAAGAAGCCATTTTATGGGCTTGGGAACTGCTCACCGATTGGTATAAAATTGCGCCAGAAAATTTATATGTAACTATTTTTGAAGGAGCAGAAGAAGAAGGTATCCCTAAAGATCAAGAAGCCTATGACTTGTGGAAAGAAGTGGTGCCTGAAGACCGTATTCTTTTAGGAAATAAAAAAGATAATTTTTGGGAAATGGGCGATCAGGGTCCCTGTGGGCCGTGTTCCGAAATTCATATTGACCTAAGAGATGAATCCGAAAAGAAAAAAATACCAGGGGCATCTTTGGTTAATCAAGACCACCCAGAGGTGATTGAAGTTTGGAATTTAGTGTTCATATCTTTCAACAGAAAAGCAGATGGCACTTTAGAAAAATTACCTCAAAAACACATAGACACTGGTATGGGATTTGAACGCTTGTGCATGGTGTTACAAAATAAAAAAGCGACATATGACACCGATGTGTTTACTCCTTTGATTCTCGAAATCGAAACGCTAACAAAGCATCAATACGGAAAAAGTACAGATACTGACAGAGCCATTCGTGTGATTGCCGATCATATCAGAACCGTTTATTTTGCCATAGCCGATGGACAATTGCCTAGCAACAACGGTGCTGGATATGTCATTCGCCGTATTTTGCGTCGTGCCATTCGATATGGGTTTACTTTCTTAGATCAGAAAAAACCTTTTATTCATCAATTGGTTAGTACATTGGCGCAACAAATGGGGCCCTTTTTCCCAGAATTGATTAAAGAACAACAGTTGGCCTTCAATGTGATTCGAGAAGAGGAAGTCTCATTTTTAAAAACCCTACAACAGGGATTGGTTCTTCTTGATGACGTTTTGGAAAAAGAAACAGCACAAGTGCCCGGAGAAAAAGCCTTTGAACTGTATGACACCTTTGGCTTCCCTTTTGATTTAACGGCACTTATTGCTTCAGAACGCGGATTTACCGTTGATGAAAAAGGATTTGCAGCGGCCATGCAAAAACAAAAAAACCGATCACGTGCTGCAGCAGAAAGTGTGGCAGGGGATTGGGTGGTGCTCAAAGATCATGAAACCACAAAATTTGTGGGATACGATTCGCTTAAAGAAGAAGTACATCTTTTACGCTACAGAAAAATGAACACCACCAAAGAAGGGGATTTTTATCAGTTGGTATTTAATAAGACCCCCTTTTATGCCGAAGGGGGTGGACAAGTGGGTGACAAAGGCTATTTGGAAGCGAACAATGGTTCGGTGTGCTATATTGTGGATACCAAAAAAGAGAATAATTTAATTGTACATCTTTCTAAAACATTGCCTGAAAAACCTACCGAAACCTTTGTGGCAGTTGTAGATGAAAAACAAAGAAATAGAACAGCGGCCAATCATACGGCAACACACTTGTTGCATCAGGCCTTGAGATCCCTTTTGGGCACACATGTTGAACAAAAAGGGTCGATGGTTCATTCGGGTATTTTCAGATTTGATTTTTCGCATTTTTCTAAAATAGAGGAAGAAGATCTTATTGCCATTGAGCAATTTGTTAATGCTAGAATTCGCGAACAGTTGCCCTTAGAAGAAAAGAGAGCCGTTGCCTATGACGAAGCTCTTGCCGCTGGTGCTATCGCCTTGTTTGGTGAAAAGTATGGCGATAAAGTAC
>CAZTYX010000110.1:0-5411 GCA_964617385.1 uncultured Flavobacteriaceae bacterium
TATAAGGTTTAGATACGAAAGAAAAGCTATGTCTATTTCATACAATAGGTATGGGTGCGCTTAAATATTATATTCTAAAAGTAGATCCCAAAAAACGTATTTTATTTGATCCTAAGGAGTCGGTAGATTTTAACGGTAATACAGGGCCTTTTATTCAATATACGCACGCCCGAATAAAAACCTTATTAAGCAAAGCATCTTACGGCCAAGAGTCTTTGACTGAAAGTATTGTACTTGATCCCAAAGAGAAGGCTATCATACAACAATTATTTTTGTTCCCAGAGGTAGTGGTTCAAGCGGGTCAACAATACAGTCCGGCTTTGATTGCCAATTATGTATATGATTTAGTAAAAGTATTTAATACCTTTTATCAGAACATTCCGGTTTTATCAGCCCAAGATCTACAACAAAAAGAATTTCGGATGATGCTCAGCGCAAAAGTGGCAGAAGTGATTGCCAATGCATGTGCGCTTTTAGGGATGGAAGCCCCCGATAGGATGTAGAAAAAAAAAGCCGCTCTTAATGAGCGGCTTCTTTTTCTTTTTCATAATAATTTTTTCCCATTCAAGGAATTATTTGGATTGTACGGCAAGGTTATAAACAACTAAACCAAATCCAATTTTGTTGATAGCATCACCAACGTTGTAAATAACGTCCATTTCAAGACCACCAAAAATACCGCTGTACCAACCTTCGGTTCCGGCCATGTATCCAACAGGATAGATTGCCCATCCTACCAATACAAACCAGAAAAGCGTGTTGTGTGCTTTTTGAACAGCACCACCAGCCGCTTCAGCTAGTTTAGCAGCACCACCAAATTTAATCTCATACACTATTGCGAAATACGCAATACCTGAAATTAATCCCCAAATTGCAGGTCCCGATCCAGTAGTATATACTACTTCTCCGAAATATCCTGTTACGAGCATTACTACAGAATAGAAAATCATTTTCCATAATAATGATTTGGTTGCACCAGCAGCTTTAAGAATTAAATAAAACTCTACACACATTAAGGGAACGGTGAGTACCCAGTCAACATAACGGAAAAATGTGGGTGATTCCATGTTAGTGGCCCAATAATCGCGCATGTAATAGTAGTGCACAGCTGCAATAAAAGTGATCAATCCTGACACCAAAATAGAAGTTCTCCATTTGTTGTCGAATGAGTTCATTGAAAGGAAGAAAAACGCTGATGCTGCCATCATTGCCATTGTTCCCACAAAGAAGGTAAAACCTACGTAATCGCCTGTGTCCATCTTAGGAGCAACAGCCAATAAGCTTAAAAAGTTTTGCATAATAAATCTAATTATTTGTTTTTGTTTAGGTAAATTTAGAAAAAATTAAACTTATTTACTATAAATTTTAAAAAAAAATAAAACAAAATAGCTAACTATCATGTTGTCAGGACTTAATAAATATGCTGAAGGACTTTTGGGCACAATATTGATGATTTTGTTTAGCTTTTTTATCACCGAAGAAGGTCAAAACGCTTTTGGATTGCTTGTTGTTTTGGGAATTGGAATTTTGCATGGCGCCAATGATCTCAAAATTATTCAACATTATAGTAAAGCCCATAAAAACAAGACTTCCACACTCTTTTTATTATATATAGGAGTGGTTTTGCTTGGGGTTGTTTTATTTTATTGGCTTCCACAGGCTGCTTTGCCCTTGTTTGTTTTGGTGAGTGCTTTTCATTTTGGAGAGCAGCATTGGGAGGTTCGTTTGGAGCGTTTATCTGCACGCAGTTTATTTTATATGTTTTATGGTGGATTTATTTTCTCCTTGCTGTTTTTTTGGCAATCTGGCCCTTCTTCGCTCGTCATTGAACAAATTGTTGGGCTATACATTCCTGTTGAATTATGGGCAACGGTTTTAGTCATCTTAAGTTTGATTCTTTTCTTATGGCTAATTATGAATGCTAGACTGCGCTCATATTTATTATGGGAGTTTCTTCTTGTTTTACTCTTAACCGTTGTTTTTTGGAGAGGGACTTTAATTTTAGCTTTTGCCACCTACTTTGTTTTTTGGCATAGCTTACCCTCCCTTAAGTCTCAAATGCACTATTTGTATGGCAATGTCCATGCCACGGCTTGGTGGCGCTATTTTAAATCGGGCGCAGTGTATTGGTTCTTGGCTTTGCTAACACTCGTTTGTGCTTATGCCTTTATCGATTTTTCTCAGCCTTATTTTTTATCCTTATTTTTTGTTTTTCTGGCGGCCATCACTTTTCCGCACGCTGTGGTGATGGAACTTATGTTCGGGAAGAAGGAATAAATTTGTTGCCTTTGCCTATTTTTGTTTTTTAAAGACAACCTAAAAACACATGTTTGATAGTTTAAGTCAAAAATTAGATAAAGCCTTTCAAGTATTAAAGGGCCACGGTAAGATTACTGAAATCAATGTGGCCGAAACACTCAAAGAAGTGCGTCGAGCCCTTTTGGATGCCGATGTAAACTATAAAATTGCCAAAGAATTTACGGTTCGTGTAAAAGAAAAAGCCTTAGGGCAAAAAGTGCTCACTAGCTTACAACCTGGTCAACTTTTAATCAAAATTGTTAAAGACGAGCTCACTGAATTAATGGGCGTCGATACAGCGTCTGTAAATCTTTCTGAAAAACCAGCGGTCATTTTAATGTCGGGATTGCAAGGTTCTGGTAAAACTACATTTAGTGGAAAATTGGCTCTTTATTTAAAGTCAAAAAATGCCAAAAAACCCCTCTTAGTGGCTTGTGATGTTTACCGTCCCGCAGCCATTGATCAATTGGGAGTTGTGGCTGAACAGGTGGGCGTAGCACTATATGAAGATCGTGAGGAAAAAAACCCAGTGGCCATTGCCCAGGCAGCTTTGCAACATGCCAAAAAAGAACACCACGATGTGGTTATTATTGATACGGCCGGTCGTTTGGCTGTAGATACGGTTTTAATGGATGAAATTGCCGCCATTCACAAAGCGGTTACACCCTCCGAAACCTTGTTTGTGGTAGACGCCATGACGGGTCAAGATGCTGTTAATACAGCAAAGGCATTTAACGATATTTTAAATTTTGACGGTGTGGTGCTCACCAAATTGGATGGAGATACCCGAGGGGGAGCAGCACTTTCTATCAAATCGGTGGTGGATAAGCCCATCAAATTTATTGGAACGGGAGAAAAAATGGAAGCCCTAGATGTTTTTCATCCCGACCGTATGGCCGATCGTATTTTGGGAATGGGTGATGTGGTTTCATTGGTGGAACGTGCCCAGGAGCAATTCGATCAGGAGCAAGCCAGAAGATTAACCAAAAAAGTGGCTAAAAATCAATTTGGCTATGATGATTTTCTTGCTCAAATTCAACAAATCAAAAAAATGGGATCAATGAAAGATCTTATGGGTATGATTCCCGGCGCAGGAAAAATGATGAAAGATGTGGAGGTGGATGATGATGCGTTTAAAAATATTGAAGTTATTATTGGCTCAATGACACCCAAAGAAAGAGCCCAGCCTAAATTGCTTGATCACAGTCGAAAAATGCGTATTGCCAAAGGATCGGGAAGAGGGATGGACGAAGTCAACCAGCTTATAAAACAGTTTAGTCAAATGAGTAAAATGATGAAAATGATGCAAGGCGGCAAAGGCAAACAAATGATGCAACTTTTTCAACAAGGGTTTAAATAAAAAAACACATGACAATATTAGACGGAAAGAAGACATCGGCCACCATTAAAGAAGAAATAAAAGCAGCTGTTGCCCTGCGCCAAAAATCAGGAAAAAAAATACCACACCTCGCCGCCGTTTTGGTAGGAAATGATGGGGCTAGTTTGACCTATGTGGGGAGTAAAGTGCGCTCCTGCGAATATGTTGGGTTTCAATCCACGCTTATTCAAATGGAAGAAAACATTACGGAAGAAGCATTGCTAGCCGAAATTGAGCGATTAAATCAAGATGCCACCCTAGATGGCTACATTGTTCAACTTCCACTGCCTAAACATATAGACGAGCAAAAAATATTGTTAGCCATAGACCCAGATAAAGACGTGGATGGTTTTCATCCTACTAACTTTGGGCGTATGGCACTTGAAATGGAAGCTTTTATACCGGCCACTCCTTTTGGAATTTTACAGCTTTTGGAGCGCTATGCCATTCCCACCTCTGGGAAGCATTGTGTCGTGGTTGGACGAAGTCATATTGTGGGAAGACCCATTAGTATATTAATGAGTCAAAAAGGACCTGTGGGCAATGCAACGGTAACCCTAGCACACAGCCGTACGAAAGATTTGACAACCCTCACCAAGAGCGCAGATATTGTGGTTATGGCTTTAGGTATTCCAGAATTTTTAAAAGCCAATATGGTTAAAGAAGGGGCTGTGATTATTGACGTGGGCATTACTCGTGTGCCCGATACAACCCATCCTAAAGGGTATGTGATTAAGGGTGACGTGGCCTACGAAGAAGTGGCTCAAAAAGCCAGTGCCATTACACCTGTGCCAGGAGGCGTTGGTCCCATGACCATTGCCATGCTTCTGCAAAACACTTTTTTAGCCTGTGAACGAAAAGATTAATGTTGCTTTTCTATCGCTTGATAGATGCGCAATATTAAGAGCCCAAAAAGGACACTTGATAAAATTAACACAATATTGGTGAGCCCTGTAGTGGCAAAAGAAAGCCGTAATAAAATTGTACAAATCACAAAACCCGTATTTCGAATCAGTTGGCTATACCGTTCTGTATATTGCAACGAAAGCAATAAAATGAACACATCGGCGAGGATGAGAATGGTAAAAAACTCATTGTAAAAAACGGTGTTGATATCTGAAATAGGGAATAAAGCTGAATGGTTAAAAAATTGAAAAACCCATTCTCCAAAACTGTAAAAAGAAGTTAGGATGAGCACGGGAAGCAACACTAAACTTACTCCTTTTTTTGAACTCACAAAGCGTTTTAAACTTTCTTTTACCGGTCCTTTAGGTAGTTTTTCACGCCTTAAGTTAAAAAGGAAAATCAAAAAATAGAGAATTAAAATTCCCGCGAGATCATAGATCAGTTGCGTGTTGGCTTCATTTTCTAACCAATTTACATTTAGATTAATTTTAGGGATGTCGCCAAAAATTCTACGAATAATTATCAGCGAAATGATTTCAAATTGTTTGGAAACAGAAGTGGTAAACGACCTTGGTAAATAAAAAATTAGTAGATAAATTTCATAAACCAAAATGATTGAAAAGGGGGTGTAAATAGCTGCAATAGGATCTTCTAATAGGGATAAATTGCCTGAAAAAGTGATGAATCCAAACTTGTTGCCAAAAATAAGCAATAGGTGCACAACAAAACCAATCATCGAAAAAATCAAAGTGAATCGCTCAATCCGTTTTTGATTTCGATCCGCAAAAATTCGATCAAATAGAAGGTCTAATTTGGCGTAGAGTTGCAT
>CAZTYX010000111.1:0-5373 GCA_964617385.1 uncultured Flavobacteriaceae bacterium
CGCCATCATATTGTCCATTCACGGCCAGTTCAACAAATTGGCATCGGCTGGCATAACGTCCCATTTGGCGGTAGAGTTCATAGCCCACATAGTGGCGCATCAAAGTGGGATCAAAAATTCGATTTTCACTGGCCCGAAACACATGACCCGTTAAAATCCAATCTTCTTCTTCCGGAAAATCGAGCAGGCTCACATTAACGTCTTCATTTTGATCATCCCATGTTTCAAATCCATAGGACTTTTTATCACTCAATCGGAAAGACGTCGAGCCTCTATATTCAATACCAATAGGGTGTTCCATTTGTATTTCACCCTCAAAGTAAATTTTTAATTCCCCTGGCACCTTGGGTTCGTTTTCAATGTCCACTTCTGTATTGATTTCAAAAAAAGGCAAAGCACTTTGAGCGGTTGCTTCCATTAAAGCATCAGATTGATCTGTATTCGCAATCACTTCATCGGCTTTGTTGCATGACAACATAAGAACGAAAGAAAAAAGAAAAACCATTTTTTTAACCATCTGATAAATACATTTTGACAAGCAAGTATATATAAAAATTAACTTTTAGAACGGGTTAAATCCAAACATAAATTATTTCCCTTTTGGGATATAACATTTCCGCCACCAAGGGTCAAGTGGAATTTTTGTTCTATTTGAGTTCTTCAAAATAAGCTCTGTTGAGTTGGTTGAAGGAGTTTGCGTTGTCTTTTGCAACGAAACCAGCTTATTTCAAATTTCTAGGCGTTTATTACAACATGGGGGTTTCGTTTTTAATTTTCTTATTAAACTTGTCTCTTTTTGGCTTCAACTAGCATGTAGAACAAAAAAACAAATCATGAGAGCAATGCTTATTTGACCACAAACTCATCATCCATAAATCCCAATTAATGAAACCTACAAACCCCAATCGCTTTTTGCCTAAATATACTGTGTCTAAATACTTAATTTATTTGTTGGTTATTGCCCTAGGATCTTGCACAACCTTTAGAACAATTATTCACGGTGTTTTGCCGAGTCAAAAGGATGAAAAATATTTTGCACAGCGAAAAATATTGAAGGGTGAAGCCCCTTTTCATTTCACACCGTCAAAGAAAACGGCATTAGGCAAAACAATTAGTATAACCCGTAGGGAATTAAACGCTACAAATGTGAGTCTAAATTATTTTGTTCAATTGTATAATACGCATTCCTTTTTAATCATAAGAAATGACAGCATACTCTTCGAATATTATAAATACCCCTTCAATAAAGATTCCCTGTTTTCTAGTTTCTCAATGGTTAAACCCATGGTGTCAACACTCATAGGCATTGCCATTGATGAAGGAAAAATAAACAGTGTTGAAGATCCTATTGTGACCTACTTGCCAGAATATAAAAATAGGTTGGGATGGGACGCTATTAAAATTCGACATTTATTACACCATACTTCAGGCATAAAATTTATACCCACATCAGACAATATGAAATATTATTGGGGAAAATCGCTTCGAAAATACCTCTTAAATGTTGAGCTAGACCTCCCGCCAGACAGCAAATTTGTTTACAGCAGTATAAACACACTATTGCTTGGACGAATCATTGAAGAAGTTACTCAGGGAACGGTGAGTGCCTATCTGCAAGAAAAAATTTGGAAACTATTAGGCATGGAAGCAAACGCTTATTGGAGTTTAGACACTAAAAATAAGAAACAATCTATGGAGAAAGTTTTTTGTTGTCTTCAAGCAAAGGCAATAGATTTTGCAAAATTTGGAAGACTTTATTTAAACGAGGGGAATTGGAATGGCAAACAAATTATCTCAAAAGATTGGGTTCGCGTTTCTACAACTCCAAATGGAATTGGAAATACTAAGTATAAATATAATAATCATTGGGAATTAGGCCCTTTAAAATATGGAAGTTATTTTGCTGTTGGTTTGTATGGACAATACTTATACATGTATCCAGAAAAAAATATCTTAATCGTTCGATTTGGTGATAGAGACATTCTCTACCAACCCAATTATTGGAAGGAAATTTTCCTGCAAATCATTGATCAATTGTGATTTATTTCGCCCATTCTTTTTGTATAAAGTAAATTTGCTGAAACAAAAACCGATTTTTTATTAACTATTTTTTTAAAATAAATAACTTTTTTGGTAGGGTAAAAGAAATTTGGATTGTTATATAAGCGATAACAAAAATAAAAAACTACAACAATGAAAAAATTAATCATACTGAGTACTGGAATTTTAATAATGTCCTGCACAGCAACGCCCCTTGAAGAAGAGGTCAATGCCCTAGAAGAAATTACCCAAACCGAAACCCAAGAAACTACCGTTTCCGATAAAGAAGATGGTATAACCAATAAAGACAGTGACAACGACGGTATTCCTGATGCGGCAGATGCCGATGTGGATGGTGATGGCATTCTAGACAACGGAACCGACGACGACGGCGATGGCATTAATGATGCGGCCGATGTAGATACCGATGATGACGGCGTAAATGACAATGGAACCGACATTGACGATGATGGTATTAACGACGAATATGATGATGACATTGATGGTGACGGCATTCAAAATGAAGAAGATGAATATCAGAATCTTTCAGATACTTCTTTAAGTGCGGCTACACAACAAAAGATTACCGACTACATTGCTGCCAATCATCCGAATGAAACCATTACCGAAGTGGAAATTGAAAATGAAAGGATTGAAATTCATTTGTCTGAAACCATTGAATTGCAATTTAATCTCGACGGCGACTTCTTAGCGGTTGAAAACCAATCAAATCAGGAGGATGATCATGATGATGCAAATGAGACCGATTCTGATGACGACAACGATAATGATGGTGACAATGATGACGACGATGATGGAGATTATGACGACAACAACGATGACGGAGACAATGATGATGACGACAATAATGGAGATTATGACGACAACAACGACGATGACAGTGAACAAAACGAACAGGAATATACCAGTTTAGAAAACAGCTCCTTGAGCACAGCCGTTCAAGAAAAAATTAAGGTGTACCTTTCTGCCAATTATGCTGGTCAAAGTGTGGTTAAAGTTGAGGTGGAACAACAAAAAATTGAGGTGAAACTTAACAATGGAAAAGAGCTGATTTTTGACTTAAACGGTACTTTTGTCCGAATAGATGATTAATATGAAACGAATCTTTACTCCCTTACTTTTTTTGGTTACCATTGGGCTATCGGCCCAAGTAAACGAGTCGCTATTCAATGCCTTGGAAGAACCCACGGAAACTCCAGAATTGCTTCCCCCTTCCATGATTTTCACCCAGCGTTTACTTTGGGGAGAAAAGGGCTTAATGCGAAAAACAAACCTCATGCCTCTAGACGTTGAAACCCGTGAAAAAGAACTTAATATTAGACGTAAAATGCTTTTGGCGCATCAAGTGATTGGCTATGCCACACTGGCGGGTATGGTGGCACAAGGCGTTTTGGGTACAAAACTCTATCGTGGCGGCCACCAATACAAAGACGCCCATGAATGGATTGGAAATGCCACCACCGTTTCCTATTTTACAGGTGCTGGTCTCTCTCTTTTTGCCCCACCCCCATTAATTAGTAGAAAAGATAAGGGGTTAACGTCTTTGAAAGCCCACAAGTGGTTGGCCACCGTTCATTTTTCAGCCATGATTGCCACCAATCTGTTGGCCGAGGGCAATAAAAAATATCACCGCGCCGCCTCCTATGCACTGTTCGGTAGTTATGCAACAGCCGTATTGGTGTTTAAATTTTAATCTCAACCGAATGAAAAAAGGATTCTTTTTAAGCCTGATCTGTTTTGCATTTAGTCAGGTATATGCACAGCAAGAGCAATGGCCCCTCAACACTGAAAATAGTCAAATTTCCTATGCAGCAAAACACTTGCTGCATCCTTGGGAGGGGGTGAACAAAAAGGTTAAGGCCGTCCTAAAAATGGACACCGATCAAATGAAGATTACAGAATTAGCTATACTCACTTTGGTTCGCGATTATGACAGTAAAAATACAGGAAGAGATGCTCATGCTTTAGAGGTGTTAGAAGCTCTTTCCTACCCTGATGTTCGATTTTATGCAGATACTTTTATACCGATAAATGATTCGTTACAAATTGATGGAACACTACTGTTTCATGGTGTTTCTAAACCCTTATCTGTAAAAGCTCATTTAAAACAAGATAAAAAACAATGGACCTTGTCTGGTGACTTTCGTATTCAACCAACCCATTTTGGAGTTGCGCTGCCCTCATTCATGATGGTTAAAATGGATGATGAATTACGCTTTACATATCGTTTAACCTTTGATATACCCTAATGGCTCAGTCAGCAACTTTATGTGATGAAAAGGTTTATAAAGAGACCTATGAACAGTATGCGGCTGATCTATACCGTTTTTTAAATTATCATTTTAATGGCGCCGTAGATGCCGAAGACATTACACAAAATGTGTTTCTAAAGATTTGGGAACAATGCGCTGACTTTCATTTGAAAAATATTAAAAGTTTGCTTTTCACTATGGGGAAAAATACTGGGCTAAACAGCATAAAAAAGCAAAATGCCCAACTTGAATTAAACACCAAAGAGGAGGCTCTTTCTGCTGCTCCAGACCGCTTATTAGAAGAAAAAGAACTACACCACAAATTGATGCAAGCCATTCAGGAATTAGACCCCAACGAACGCACGGTTTTTTTAATGAGCCGGATGGATGATCTCGCATATAAGGAAATTGCTGCACGGCTAAACCTCAGCCAAAAAGCAGTAGAAAAAAGGATGCATAAAGCACTACAAAAATTAAAAGAACGCACATCCCTAAACCTCAAACGAAAATAAGATGGAACATAAATACTACCTCGCTTTATGGGCCAAGGGGAAGCTCAGTGATCAGGAACTAGAAGCACTTGAAGGAGAAGCTGCTGTTAAAGAATATAAAACCATTTTGTCGTTAACAAACAAGATGCATTTGCCCCTTCCCGAAAGTCTGGCTTGGGAAACTTTTGCTAAAAAAAGAACCCCTAAAAAAGCAGGAAAACTCATTTCGTTTTCTTGGCGTTATGCCCTAGCAGCCAGCCTAATTTTGCTTATTGGATTGGGTGCTTTTTTTAGTATACCCAATTCTATAGAAGCACAAAATGACTATATGTGGGTAGCATTACCCGACGAATCTAAAGCTTATTTAGCGCCGGGTGCAACCCTAACATATCCTAAGACCTATGGTTGGTTTGAGCGCCACGTAGAAATGACTGGAGAGGTGCGTTTTGAGGTTGCGAAAGGCAGTCCTTTTAAGGTTGTTGCTGCCCAAGGTTGGGTGGAAGTATTAGGCACCGTTTTTAGAGTGATTGACCAAGATGATTTTTTTGCCGTGAGTTGTACGGAAGGAA
>CAZTYX010000112.1:0-5330 GCA_964617385.1 uncultured Flavobacteriaceae bacterium
GAATTTCTTTTTAATGAGGGTAATTCTAATTGTATTTTTTAGCCAGTTCCTCCTCCATCAAAAGGGATTTAAAATCAGTTGATGTATAGTTGTAATAAACTCCGTTTTGCTCAACGACAGCCCCATTCTTGGTGTTGTATAAAATCAATTTTGAAACCTAATTTTAAGTGTTAATAGAAGTTTAAATGTAAAAAATAATCCAAGAATACCTATATTTAGGTGCTTCAAATCCTCAGTAGCAAGACGTATTATCAAACCAAATTGAAAAACTTTTTAATGAACTATTTTAAATCAACCACCTTACTATTATTGTTGGGAGGCTTAATTTCTTGTGAGTCCCCTTCTAAAAAAAAGCAAGAAGCACAAAATAATTATCGTCGAGGTGAATTGCCCGTTCAAGAAGGAATGGTGTTATTTAATCAAAATTGTGCAAGCTGTCATAACTTTTCTTCCAATGAGATTGGGCCTAATTTAAGTGGTATCACCGCTCAAATGAGTAAAGAATGGTTGAAAGCTTTTATTAAAAATCCACAGCAAATGATTGCACAGGGTGATGAACGTGCCGTGGCTCAGTTTAAAAAGTTTAATGTATATATGCCCTCTTTCAGCCAATTTAATGATGATCAGTTAGAAAATCTACTAGGGTTTATTCATAAATTTTCAGAGGGAGAAAAGCGTAATCAAAGCAATCGAAAAGGCGGCTTGGTGGATCCAATACCCGAAAAAATTGCTGCCGCAACGCATCACCTGGTGGTGGAAGATTTTGTGACATTGCCCCCCAGTTCACCCACCGCACCAGACACGAGAATTAACACCTTTAGGGCATTGTCTTTTGAAGGCAAAGACCATTTATTTGTGGGAGATTTGCGCGGGGTTTTATTTGAGATTGTGGAGGGCAAACCACAGGCCTATTTAGATGTGAGTAAGGAAATAAAAAACTTTATTGATCGACCCGGCTTAGGATCTGGTTTGGGCAGTTTTGCCTTTCATCCAGAGTTTGCCACCAACGGCTTACTTTACACCACGCACACTGAGCCCGCAAATACGGCAACCGCCGATCATGCTGTTCCTGAAGGGGCTAAGAGTACATTGCAATGGGTGCTTTCAGAATGGCAAACCCAAAATCCTGCTGCCGCAACTTTTTCTGGCACGCGCCGTGAACTCTTGCGTGTTGATATGGTTACGGGCATTCATGGGTTTCAAGATTTAACTTTTAATACTAAAGCCCAACCGGGCAATGCCGATTTTGGTTTGTTATACTTAGGTATAGGCGATGGTGGCGCTGCCTTGGCGGGACACCCTGAAATTTGTCAAGACGAAAGCGCCATTTGGGGCAGTGTCATTCGAATTGACCCCGCCGGAAATAATAGTCAAAATGGAAATTATGGTATTCCAAAAGACAATCCTTATGCAAATGTTGCAGGTAAAGTTGCTGAAATATGGTGTCGTGGATTTAGAAATCCACACCGTATGGCTTGGAATGCATCGGGCGATAAAATGTTAGTCTCTAACATTGGTCAACATAGTGTTGAAGAGGTAAATCTGATTCAAAAAGGAGGTGATTTTGGGTGGCCCAAGCGAGAAGGGAGTTTCGTGTTTGATGTGCTTGCCAATCCTGAAATGGTTTATCCTTTGGAGCAAGAAGAACCCGGTTCTTTTTTAGATCCAGTTATTCAATATGACCACGATGAAGGGAATGCTGTATCGGGTGGCTATTTTTATTTAGACAATGCTATCAATGCGCTAAAAGGCAAATATATTTTTGGTGATATTGCTCGGGGGACCTTGTTTGTGGCCAACGAATCCGACATAAAACAAGGGCAAACGGCAGCACTCCAAAAAGTGAACCTGACCGTAAATGGAAACGCTACCACCTTTCAAGACATCCGACCCAATGAACGTGTAGATCTGCGCTTTGGACAAGACAGTGCTGGAGCACTGTATGTGTTTACCAAAAGTAATGGTAAAGTATACCGTGTGATAGATTATGTTGAACAATAGCATTATTTAAAGAGCTGTTAAGCACATCATTTGGCCTCCTATAAACCCTCTAAAATGAAACGAATTTTATTGATGAGTTTAGGTAGTAGAGGCGATATGGAACCCTTTCTAGCTTTGGGTCAAACCTATGCCGAAGCTGGGCATTCTGTGGCATTTTGTATGCCTCAGCAGTTTGAATTGTTAGCACAAACGGTGGCCTCAGACTTTTACCCTCAAGACAAAAGTTTTCTAGAATTGGTAGAGGGCCCAGAAATTCGAAAAATTATTGGACAAGTGGGTAGCAAATGGTCTCGTTTGCGAACCCTTATAGGGTTGATGAAAAAAACCAAAACGGTGCAAGAGCAAATGATTTTAGATCAAGAGGCTGCCGTAAATACTTTTCAGCCCGACGAAATTATTTTTCATATTAAATGCATATATCCAGTAATTTGGTTCCATCATTTCGGGAAAAAGGTATCGATGTTGAGTCCCATTCCTGCCTTATTGCATCCGATAGATACCATTCCTCATGTTGGATTTGGATCCCCTAGATTTCGGTTGTGGAACCGATTGACCTATGCATTGGCTTTATATGCTTTAACCAATAAATCTATTTTGGGTTATGGCAAATCATATTTGAAAGCTCATCAAATAAAATTAACGGCTTCACAATTGAAAAACTTTTATCTCCAGCAACTGCCCGTTACCTATACCGTTTCTCCCCAGCTTTTTGAGCGCCCATCTTCTTGGCCGCCGCAAGCGGTTTGCAGTCCCTTTCTTTTGCGTTCAACCACTAAAGAATTTAAACCGTCAAAAGCGTTGAAGCACTTTTTAGAAACACATCCTAATCCCGTATATGTAGGTTTTGGAAGCATGGTTAATGCCCAGCCCAAAGCCATTGCCACGGATGTTCTAGCTGTTTGTGAACGGCTGCACACACCAGTGATTTTAAATACATCGTGGGGCGGGTTAGCGCCACCCGATACGCTCCCTGAATGGGCCTTTGTGGTGTCTGATGTGCCCTATGATTATTTGTTTCCTAGAATGGCTGTGGTGGTTCACCACGGTGGTGCTGGAACCACCCATGCTGCATTGACGCATAAAAAACCTCAGGCCATCATTCCTCATATTGCCGATCAATTTTTTTGGAACCGACAAATCGTAAAAAAAGGGCTTGGGTGTGCTGGTTTTCCCATTAAAAAATGGAATCAGAATCGGTTTGAAAAAGTACTTAAAGAACTGCTCTCATTTAGATTTCAACAATAATGCTGAAGATAAAAAACAGAACATTTATTTTTTATCCATCAGAAGTTTATTAGATTTAAACTCAATATTTTTTTTAAATGATTAAACAACTTTTGAAGTTATTGGGTTTAGGCCCTTCAACAGATTATAAATCTATGGTGGCTGCAGGGGCGATAATTATAGACGTAAGAACCCCAGGCGAGTTTGCTTCTGGACATTTAGATCAGGCAAAAAATATTCCACTAGACACTTTAGCTTCCAAATCGAAAAGCTTACCTAAAGATAAAATTATTATTACCTGTTGCGCCTCAGGCATGCGCAGCGCTTCTGCTAAAGCCCTTTTAAAATCAAATGGTTTTAATGAGGTCTATAATGGTGGCGGATGGCAACGCTTATCCTCCAACTTAAAATAACATACACTATATAGAAAATGAAAAGAAAAACATTTTTAAGTACAATGGCAGCTTCTGCTGCTGGCACAGCACTTTTGCCCAACATGCTTTCTTGTGAAGAAGCACCCAAAAAAGTAAATGGACTCAAAAATTGGGCGGGAAATTATACCTATAAAGCTGAAGAAACACAGTTTCCTAAAACAGCTGAGGCATTAGCCAAAACATTGAAAGAACTTTCCAAAGGCAAAGCACTTGGCACAAAACATTGTTTTAATGACATTGCAGATACTGCCGGCATACAACTCAGCACACAACATTTGAATACCATTTTAGAACTCAATACACAAGAAGAATATGTGTTGGTAGAAAGTGGAATTAAATATGGAGATTTAGGAAAACAGCTGCATCAACAAGGTTGGGCACTGCACAATTTGGCATCTTTGCCTCACATTTCTGTGGGTGGATCTTGTGCCACAGCCACCCATGGTTCAGGAATTGGCAATGGAAATTTAGCCACGGCCATGCTCGGTTTTGAGTTGGCCACACCTCAAGGCGACTTGTTGTGGGCCGATCCGCAAAGCAACCCTAATTTATTCTATGGAGCTGGAGTGAGTATGGGGGCTTTAGGCATTATGACCAAAATTAAGTTGGCCATTCAACCCACTTTTTCTGTGGCTCAACACGTTTATGAAAACTTGCCAATGGACGCCTTAAAGGATCATTTTGATACCATAATGGGCGCTGGCTACAGCGTTAGTTTTTTTACGCATTGGCTTGACAAAAACATCAATCAAGTTTGGATAAAATCTCGACAAGAAACACCACAAGAAATGCCTGCCGAATTTTATGGTGCAACGCCGGCCACAACAGATTTACATCCCATTAAAGTGAATTCTCCTATAAATTGCACCCCACAAATGGGTGTGGTGGGGCCTTGGCATGAACGTTTGCCTCACTTTAAGATGGATTTCACTCCCAGTAATGGAGAAGAGTTGCAATCAGAATTTTTTGTAGCACGAGAGAATGCTTATGAGGCCATAATGGCTGTGGAAACCATCAAGGAAAAAATTGCTCCTCTTTTGTTTGTCACCGAAATTCGATGCATTGCTTCCGATTCTTTTTGGATGAGCACTGCTTATGAAAGAGAAAGTGTGGCCATTCATTTTACGTGGAAACCAAACACGCCAGGGGTGATGGCACTTTTGCCCGAATTGGAAGCTCTTTTAAAGCCGTTTGCAGCCCGTCCGCATTGGGGAAAAATTTTCACGCAACCGGCCACAGAAATGCGCGAGCAGTATGCTAAGTTTGACGATTTTTTACAATTAAAAAAAGAATTGGATCCACAAGGGGTGCTTTCTAACAGCTATCTAGAACGCGCATTGGCCATTTAGAATTGCGTTAAAATCAACTAAAAATAGATGTTTCTTCTGTTATGAAAGGGACAGTTTTTGTGTATCCACTATTTGTGATATTTTAGGGGGATGAATGTAAAATTGTCTTTGACTAGCAAAGGAGTTCTTTTTCTCTTTTTTTTGCTTTCTTTTTTAGCTGTTCAGGCTCAAAAGCCTTTGGTTAATAAGGATTTTATTTTTCCACTTCAAAAAGAACATGTGCACAGCAGTTCTTTGGTGGCCTTGCCCAACGGCGATTTGTTGGCGTGTTGGTTTCAAGGATCGGGTGAGCGAAAAGCCAACGATGTTAAAATTATGGGCG
>CAZTYX010000113.1:0-5241 GCA_964617385.1 uncultured Flavobacteriaceae bacterium
GATTTAGAGAATGCAATTAAACAGTGATTAAAATGAAACTCGATATTTTAGCTATTGGCGCCCACCCCGATGATGTTGAATTAGGCTGTGCCGCTACATTGGCAAAAGCACGTGCACAAGGAAAAAAAGTAGGCATTTTAGACCTTACCCAAGGTGAATTGGGAACGCGAGGCACCCCAGAAATGCGGCATAAAGAAGCGCAAGCTGCTGCTTCCATCTTAGATGTTCAAATTCGAGAAAACCTTGGTTTTCGAGATGGCTTCTTTATCAATGACGAACACCATCAATTAAAACTTATTGAAAAAATTAGGACCTATCAACCCGAAGTAATTTTGTGCAATACACCAAAAGATCGTCATGTTGATCACGGCCGTGCAAATGCACTGGTTCACGAGGCTGCTTTTTTAAGTGGTTTATCTAAGATTACTTTAGAAGATCAACAGACTAAACCGCTTTTGCCATGGCGACCTAAACTCATTTTAGAATATATTCAGTGGAATGAAGTGGTGCCTAATGTGATTGTGGATGTATCTGGATTTATGGATCAAAAAATGAAAGCCATCGCTGCTTATAAATCTCAATTCTATGATCCAAATAGCGATGCTCCAGACACTCCTATAAGCAGTAAAAACTTTTTGAATAGTATTTCCTACCGTGCCAGTAATATGGGTAGACTCATTTTTAAAGAAGCAGGAGAAGGTTTTACGTGTCAAACGCCATTGGCAGTTTCTGATTTGGAGTCACTAATCGTTTAAGCCTATGCAAACCATACGGTGGGGTATTCTAGGGTTGGGTAATATTGCCCAAAAATTTACTTCTGATTTACGACAGGTGCCCAATTGTATTTTGCAAGCCGTGGCCTCTCAACGTTTGGGTCAAGCACAACGTTTTGCTGAACAATATACAGCATTGTCTTATTATGATTCATATGAGGCGTTGTTAGAAGATCAAAATGTGGATGTGGTTTACATTGCCACTTTGCATCCATCACATGCCAAGTGGAGCATTTTGGCCTTGGAAAATAAAAAGGCTGTTTTGTGTGAAAAACCCTTAGCTATGCATGGGGGAGCCGTAGCACAAATGATTGCTGCAGCAAAAAGGAATAATATGTTTTTGATGGAAGCCCTTTGGACCCGTTTTAATCCTTTATTTGAAAAGGTGATTACTATGATCCAAGCAGATGCCATTGGCAAAATTAGACACATTCAAGCGAGTTTTAGTTTTTTCGCATTAGATCGGCCAGCAGATTCAAGGATTTTAGATCCCCAGAAGGGGGGAGGGGCTTTGTTAGACATAGGAATATACCCTCTTTTTTTAGCGTATCAGCTGCTGGGTATGCCCACTTCCATTCAGGCGCAATCTATATTGTCAGCACATGGAATAGACCTTCAAACAGGCATGATTTTAACCTATAAAGATGCTCAAGCTGTTTTGTATTCTGGTTTGACACATAATGAAGACATGGGTGCCAAGATTTGCGGGGAAAAGGGCGAAATCTACCTGCCTTCACGTTGGCATGAAACCAATAAATTGGTTTTGATTCAAGGAGACAAGAAAGAGGATATTATCGTTGACTTTAAAGGGTTGGGTTATTATTATGAAATAGAAGAAACCAATCATTGCTTGAGAGAAGGTGCGCTACAGAGTGAAAAATGGAGTCATCCAGACAGTGTAAATTTAATGTCACTTTTAGATCGGGTGCGCCAAAAGGCTGGTATTCACTACCCAGGTGAATAGATTTTTTGTTGATTCCATTAAATTTTAAAAACGAATTGAAATTCAAATTAAAAAAATATTAAATTTGCCCACCAAACGGTGGTTGTAGCTCAGTTGGTTAGAGCGCCTGATTGTGGTTCAGGAGGTCGTCGGTTCGAGACCGATCTTCCACCCAAAAAGACAAGGGATTGCAGAAATGTAGTCCCTTTTTTTGTATGTTATTAATTCCATAATAACAACCCTGTATCTCATATCCTTAAAGGTTTTTGATAAATCAAATTTTATAAATAAAACAAACTATTATTTGACGAACAGATTAAACCGTTAACCACCCTGAAAACGGATAAGAAATTTTAATAGTCATTCTTAAAAGTGGGGTTTATAAAAGTGCAAACGTGTATAGAAGTTAGAGAATATTTTATGCCATATTGATAAAAATTATTACGAACTGAAATTTTTCCACACTTAGGAATCCCTTCGATTGATAACATTCATTTTAGAAAGTTCATTGGGATAAGCCTGGAATTAATTTAATTTTCATTTTATGGTGTTAAACCTGATAAATAATGAAATTTAAAAAAGGATTTTCATTTTATTGAAAAAAACATAAATTTGTGAAATGTCTCGACGTATAATCCATTTTGATTTCCCTGCTGGGGTTGCCACTGTTTATATAGATGGTAAACGATACACGCGTTCAGAATTTGAAAAAGCAAAGGCACTCGAAATCAGACGTGGAAAAAAAGGACGCTTTACAAAAAACTGCACACAGGTGTAGCATTCTGCTTTTTGTAAGGTCAGTGAATTAAGGCATTCTCCTAGATTATTTTTTGTTTATATAACCTATGGTGCCATTCCTATTTTGTGATTATGTAAATGTTTGCTGTTTCTAAAAGGAAAATCCAAACCCAACATTTCCAATTAAAAGACCGTTGGTTGAAATGCCTGGAATAGCGGGTAATTTTTCTGTAAATTGTTGGGTGATGCCAGCTGAGGTGGCTGTAAAATTGATTGCATCTGGAACGGTGCCAATACCAAAGCCAAGTTCAAAGCGAAAATAGAATGTGCCTCCGCTTTTGATTCCCATTTTCACATTGAACGTATCGAGATTGAAATCAACGTCTGCTTTTCCAGTGGTCGTAACTCCATTTTTAGAAAAAACTAAATCAGTATAAAGTAAATCGGCATTCATTTTGGCACTTCCAAGCCCTACATAAAAGCCTTTGCCCTGGTCTTTTATGTAAATGTTAGCACCAAATTCCCTATAGGAAAACGAAACTTTAGAGTCTTCAGTATTGAGAGAAAAATTGTTATAATCAAGGTAAGGAGCCAATCGATTGTGAAAAACAGGTAAAACAACTTCAGCAGAACCCCCAATTACATTAGGGATACCCAACTTGGCACCCAAGGAGAAGCGTTTTACTTTTTCGATTTGGAATTCTTGGTTTAGTGAATCGGTCATTGTGTTTCCCTGTGCTAATAATAGGCTGGAAAACAAAACGAGAACGGAAAAATAAATAGGTTTCATAGATATTGGGGTTGTGTGTTTATTGTTCTAAGTTTTTTAATAATATACGATCCTTTCGATTGGCTAACTCCCAGGCGGTGTAGAAAATCAATTGAGCTCTTTTTTCTAGCATATCATAATTAATTTTGTCTGGTGTGTCAGAGGGTCTATGATAATCTTCATGTGTGCCATTAAAATAAAAAATGATTGGGATATTCTTTTTTGCAAAGTTGTAATGATCGCTGCGATAATAAAAACGATTAGGATCATTGTCGTCATTATAAGTATAATCTAATTTTAATTGGGTGTATTTGGCATTGGTTTGTTCAGACACTTCGTGCAATTCTTGACTAAGTTTGTCAGAGCCAATCAAATAAATATAATTTGGATCTTTATCTTCTCGCTTAGGGTCTAAGCGCCCCACCATATCTACATTTAGGTTAGCTACAGCGTTTTCGAGGGGCAATAGGGGGTGTTCCACATAATATTTAGAACCTAAAAGTCCTTTTTCTTCTCCACTCACATGCAAAAACACAATGGATCGTTTTGGCCCATTTCCTGCTTTTGCTGCAGCCTGAAACGCTTCTGCAATTTCTAAAAGGGCCACGTTTCCAGAGCCATCATCATCGGCACCATTGTTGATTTGTCCATCGTGTGTTCCAATATGGTCTAAATGGGCAGATAGTATTATATATTCATCTGGCTTTTCTGTGCCTGGAATAATTGCCATAACATTTTCGGTAGCTATAAAGTTTCCTTTTAATTCTAATTCAAAGGGTTGAAAATAGTTATCGGTACCCTCAACAGGCGCAATATTTTGTGTTTCGTAATAACTTCTTAAAAAATCAACGGCTATTTTTTGACCTTTAGTACCCGTTTCTCGTCCAGCAAAATAATCTGAAGCATAGACGTATAGCAATTCTTTTAGCTCTTTTTCTGTAATGCTTTCAGCATAGGCTTCGGGACCCTCTTGAGCAGCAGCATAAGGAACAAAGGAAAGGGCAAAAACAATGGAGAAGTAGTGTTTGATTTTTTTAATGCTCATGATTTTTTTTGGACAATTTATAAAAAAAGAACAAAAGATAATGTTTAAAAATTAGCTTTCATTTTTTCAGGTTGGGCATAAAATACATTTCAATTACATTTGGGCTTATGCATATTGAGGTGCTTTCTGCATTTATTTTTGCGGCTGTTGGATTGACATTGGCTCCGGGGCCAGACATTTTATATGTGGTTTCGCTTAGTATAGCATCTGGATGGAAAAAAGGTGTTATAACGGCCTTAGGCCTGATTTCAGGATTGGTTTTTCACACCTTGGCAGTTGCTTTTGGAGTGGGTTATTTGCTAGAGCGTTTCCCAATTTTATTCATTTTTCTAAAGATTGTAGGTGCGCTATATTTAACTTTTTTAGCGTTTCAAAGTTGGCGTCAAAAAGAACCATTGTATAATGCAAAAAGAGATGTAAAACCCTTTCTAAAACAATATACCACCGGTTTGATTATGAACCTTACCAACCCCAAAGTGAGCTTGTTTTTTTTAGGATTTTTTCCTGCCTTTCAATTTCATGACTATTGGCCCATTTCATACCAATTTCTTTTTTTGGGACTCCTTTTCATATTGCAAGCCTTTTTTGTCTTTTTTGTAGTGGCTTATTTTTCGGCTTCTTTAGGCCGTTCAATAGTTTTTGAAAACAAGCGTTTTAAATGGAATAAAATTCAGGCCATTCTTTTGTTATCCATTGCCATACTCTTACTTTTATCCTAAATATCGACCGTGAACCAAAGCGTTAAAATTATTGAATGCCCGCGCGATGCCCTTCAAGGTTTTCCAAAATGGGTTCCTACTGCAAGCAAGTTGGCCTACTATCAAGCGTTGTTAAGAGTTGGTTTTGACACCTTAGATTGTGTGAGTTTTGTTTCACCTAAAGCCATTCCACAAATGGCGGATGCTGCTCAGTTAATTCAGCAGTTGGATCTTAGCGATACTCAAACCAAACTCTTGGCAATTGTTGCCAATCA
>CAZTYX010000114.1:0-5234 GCA_964617385.1 uncultured Flavobacteriaceae bacterium
GTACCGCTTAGTCTCTTCTGCGGCAATTTTAGCACTTTCAACATTAATTTTATAAACCCATTCTTCGAGGCCATAATCGGCCATGCCTATGGAGGTTGCAGAAAACGTATTGGTTTCAATAATATCAGCTCCTGCTTCTAGATAGGCTGCATGAACCCCTTTGATGATTTCTGGTTGGGTAACCGATAGCAAATCGTTATTTCCCAAAAGCGGCATGGGGTGGTCTTTTAATTGAGTCCCCCTATAATCTTCTTCGGTCAATTTATGACTTTGGATCATAGTGCCCATGGCCCCATCTAAAACGAGAATTCTGTCTTTTAATATGTCACGAATTGTTTTCATTAACCGTTTAGTGCTTGTTCCAAATCAAACCAAAGATCGTCTAGGTGTTCTAAGCCCACAGACAATCGAATTAAACCTGGAGTTATTCCCACTTGCTGTTGTTCTTCAGAAGATAGCTTGCTGTGAGTTGATGAAGCAGGATGAGTAACAATACTGCGAGAATCACCCAAATTGGAAGTGATTGAACACATTTTTATAGCATCTATAAAAGCAGTGGCCTTTTCCACACCTCCTTTAATTTCAAATGCAATAATATTACCGCCTTGTTTCATTTGCTTTTTTGCAATTTCATACTGCGGATGTGACTTTAAAAAAGGATATTTTACAAAGTTGACCGCTGGATGTTTTTCTAATTTTTCGGCTAATTGCAACGCATTGGAACAATGCCGATCAACACGCACAGCGAGAGTTTCGAGGCTTTTAGACAGAACCCATGCGTTGAAAGGAGACAGGGCCGGACCGGTGTTTCGCGCAAACAAATAGACCTGTCTAATGAGTGAAGCGTTGCCTACCGTTATACCACCTAAAACACGCCCTTGTCCATCAATCAATTTGGTGGCAGAGTGAATCACTAAATCCGCTCCAAATGAAATAGGTTGCTGCAAATAAGGAGTGGCAAAACAATTGTCTACCACATAAAGCAAATTGTGTTTTTTAGCCAATTTTCCCAGCTGTTCTAAATCTAGAATATCGACCCCAGGATTGGTGGGAGATTCTACATAGATCATTTTAGTTGCAGGTGTGATGGCTGCCTCCAATTGATCCATTCGATTCCAATCAAAATACGTGGTATTGATATTCCATTTGGGAAAATAGTTGTTGAAGAGGCTGTGGGTAGATCCAAAAATAGATCGAGAGGATAATATATGATCTCCAGCCTGAAGAAGTGCAGCAAACGTAGAAAAAACGGCTGCCATTCCTGTGGCAAATGCCACACCATCTTCGGCACCTTCCATCAAGCAAATTTTCTCAATAAATTCGGCATTGCTTGGATTGGTAAAACGGGTATAGATATTACGTTCCTTTTCTTCCGCAAAAGAGGCCCGCATATCTTCAGCATCTTCAAAAACAAAGCTAGATGTAAGATGCAAAGGGGTGGAATGTTCTAAAAATTCAGAACGCTCCATTTGAGTACGTATGGCTAAAGTTTCAAACTTTTTTTTCATATTGGGGTACCGTTTAAAATAATTTTGTGGCTAATTGATGCTGTCGTTTCCAGGGTTTTGGAAACGGAACAATATTTATCATAAGAGAGCGCGGCAGCACGCTTCACCTTTTCAGGCGGCAAATCACCCTCTATATAAATAACGATGGTAATGGTGTGAAAAAGTGATGGCACCTCACCTGCTTTTCGGAAACCTTCCACCTCCATTTTTAATACTTTGGGGTTTAATTTTTGTTTGTTTAAAATGGAAATTATGTCTATGCTACTGCATCCTGCCAATCCCATAAGCAAGGTTTCCATAGGACTAACACCTTCCACAACACCTTCTTCTTTGGACTTATTGTCCATCAAAATAGAATGACCGTTGTCATTGGTGGCTTTAAACAAGTAATTGTCGTTTGTTCTTTCCAGATTAATTTTCATTACTCAACTTTATTTTGAGGGATTAAAAATTCGTTTCAATAGGTGGGCCATTTTTTGATTTTCTATCAAAAAAGCATCGTGTCCATGAATCGATTGAATTTCATGGTAGTGAATGTTCGATTTAAAGGGTTTAATTCGGTTAAATGTTTTTTGATCTTCTGTTGGGGTAAAGAAGATATCGCTGTCAACAGCAATTAAGTGAATTTCAGCAGCAATTTTTGAAACCAATTCTTCAAATGATTTTCCATCTCTGGCAATATCAATCGAAGCCAACAAATGATTCATCATCACATAGGCTTTTAGCTCAAATCGATTGGCCAATTTTAGGCCATGATGCAACAACCAGCTTTCCACATTAAAAATTTTCAACTCCTGATTTACACTTCTCGAAAAACGAAAATCTAAAGAGTGTGGCGTTCTGTAGGTGAGCATGGCATGAATACGGGCGTCTTCTAGCGGTTTAGATGAATGGTCTAAAATGCGTTTTTGCAAAAAAGTGTTAGCGATAATCCAGTCGGAAGATTTCCAATCGGCTGCCACAGGAATGAGATATTGGGTAATGTCGGGATAAAGAGCCGCCATTTCCCAAGCAATTCCACCCCCAATTGACCCTCCAATAATCGCAAAAAGCGCGTTTACTTCTAGTGCTTTTAGACCCAAATAAAAAAGCTGTGCAATATCGCCGGTATGAAAATCGGTATAGTTTTCATAGAGGCTATCCCCAACGCCATTTCCTGGGATATTGAAGGCCAAAATCGCATAGTGGTTGGTGTCTATGGCCAATCCTGGCCCTACAATTTCTGACCACCAACCCTTAGAACCACAAACCTTGGCATCTCCTGTGAGAGAATGGTTAACTAACACCACCGGCGCCGTTTTAAAGTCCTGCCCAAAATGCATAAAATGCAAAGGAAAGCGACTATAGAATTTGCCGGTGTGTGTTGTAAAGTCAGTTAACGTTAAGGTTTGTAATTCTGCCATTAAAAGATTTATAGGGTTGCGAAAGCCTGCTCCAAATCGGCTTTGAGATCCTCAAGGGCCTCAATACCCACAGAAAGACGAACCAGGTCTTGGGTAACCCCCGTGCTGGCTTGTTCTTCTGCTGTGAGTTGTTGATGGGTGGTACTGGCCGGATGAATTATCAAAGATTTGGTGTCTCCTATATTCGCAAGAAGTGAAAATAATTTGGTGTTATCAGCCACTTTTTTGGCGGCTTCAAATCCTTTTTTCAATCCAAATGTAAGGATACCGCTTTTTCCATTCGGCAAATAGCGCTCCGCTAGGGCATTATATTTAGACGATTTCAAGCCTGGATAGTTCACCCAAGCCACTTCTTCTCGCTGGTCTAACCATTCGGCTAGTGCTTGTGCATTGGCAGAGTGTTGTGTCATCCGCACTTGAAGTGTTTCTAGGCCTTGTAGCACTTGAAAACTATTGTATGGACTGGATGCGCTACCTAAATCGCGAAGCCCCTCAATACGCACTTTAGCGATAAACGCTATGGCGCCCAAAGCTTCGTGGTAATTCAACCCGTGATAACTAGGAGAGGGCTCCGTAAATTCTGGAAACAAACCATTGCCCCAATCAAAGGTTCCAGCATCAATAATAATTCCACCCATACTCGTTCCGTTTCCGGTTATATATTTGGTTAGGGAATGAATCACAATATTGGCTCCGTGTTCAATTGGGTTTAATAAGGCTGGGGTGGCCACCGTATTATCCACCACAAAGGGCACTTTGGCTTGTTTGGCTTCTGTTGAAATTGCTTTAAGGTCTAAAACATCCAATTTTGGATTTCCCAAAGATTCGGCAAAAAAAGCACGTGTATTGTCTTGTACCGCCGCTGCAAAGTTTTTAGGATCATCAGGATCCACAAAAGTGGTGGTGATTCCAAAACGAGGCAAGGTGTTGTTCAACAAATTAAAGGTGCCTCCATAAAGACTGTTGGAGGCCACAATGTGATCACCTGTTTTTAAAATCATCATAAGAGTGGTGGCAATGGCAGCTGTTCCAGAGGCTGTAGCTACGGCAGCAACACCCCCTTCAAGAGCAGCTAAGCGTTGTTCCAACACATCGTTTGTGGGATTATTTAAACGGGTATATATATAGCCCGGTTCTGCCAAAGAAAATAAATTGGCCGCATGATCTGAATCATTAAATACATAGGAGGTTGTCTGATAGATGGGGACCGCACGGGCACCTTGTGTTTGTTTTACGTCATGCCCAGCGTGCAGCGCATTGGTTGCTAAATGTTGACTCATAATTTCAATTGACTTTTAATTTTTGATACATAATCTAATTTTTCCCAAGTGAACAATTCCACTTGCTTTTCAATACGCCCATTATAGGGGGACTCAAATACTTTGGTGAGTGTTTGAGGTGTTCGACCCATGTGACCATAGGCCGCGGTTTCAAAATAAATGGGGCTTCTTAATTTTAGACGTTGTTCAATAGTATAGGGGCGCATATCAAAAAGTGGTGCCATTTCAAGGGCAATCTCAGCATCACTCAATGGCACTTTTGCCGTGCCATAGGTGTTAATTGCAATAGAGGTGGGCTCCACCACGCCTATAGCATAACTGAGTTGCACGAGCACTTCTTCAGCAACTCCTGCGGCCACCATGTTTTTTGCCATGTGTCGGGCAGCATATGCTGCACTTCGATCTACCTTGCTAGGGTCTTTTCCACTAAAAGCTCCTCCACCGTGTGCTCCTTTACCACCATAGGTGTCCACTATAATTTTACGACCCGTTAACCCAGTGTCTCCATGAGGCCCCCCAATCACAAATTTACCGGTGGGGTTTACGTGAAAAACAATATCCTCTCCAAAAAGTTCCTGGGTGGCTTTAGGCAATTGATTAATCACTCTAGGAAGTAGAATGGAAATAACATCTGCTTTAATTTTAGCGAGCATCTTATCGTCATCAGCATCAAATGGATCGTGTTGTGTTGAAACCACTATGGTGTCTATACGTTTGGGTTTGTGATTATCATCATATTCAATGGTCACTTGTGATTTGGCATCGGGACGCAAATAGGTAATGTCATTATTTTCTCTGCGCAAGGCGGCCAACTCAATCAAAATACGATGAGAAATATCAAGGGCTAGCTGTATAAAATTATCGGTTTCATTAGTGGCATAACCAAACATTATGCCCTGGTCTCCTGCACCTTGTGCCTCTTTTTCAGTTCGATCTACCCCACGATTTATGTCTTGTGATTGTTCGTGAATTAAAGACATTACACCACAGGAGTCTCCACTAAATTGATAAGCGCCTTTGGTATAACCAATTTTATTGATGGT
>CAZTYX010000115.1:0-3579 GCA_964617385.1 uncultured Flavobacteriaceae bacterium
CACCCAAAGTGGCGTTACACCCCTTGCCTATCACTATGAAAAACCACTCTTGGTAACGGATATTCCTGGATTGAGTGATCCAATTCGAAAGGATAAAACGGGATTGGTTACGCAAAAAGTACCACATGCAATAGCCAAAAAGCTAATTTCCCTTTTAGAAGAAGAAAACCTAAAAAAATGGAAAGGAGCTATTAAAGAAGCTAAGCAAAGCTATACTTGGGATAAGTTTGGCCAACAACTCATAACATTCTTAAAATAAATTTAAAATATTTTTTGATAACTTCAGTTAGTGTTTTTTTTAAAATCAATTTGCCCTATCCCCATAAATAATTGTAATCCAATATTTTAAATCTTTATCTAATGCGAAAACTTATACTCCTCGGTTCATTTTTTGCTCTTTTGTTGAGCGCCTGTTCAAAACAAAGCGAGAAACTTCTGACGTTAAAAACAAGTTATTTTGAACTTGAAATTGATTCATCAGGAAACATTGTTGGATTGATTGACAGTGCTACAGGTAAAAACTATGCATCACAAGATAGTATTTCGCCCCTCTTTTCAGTACGCATACAAAATAAGGTGGAAAAGCCACAAAAGTTACAAGTGAAGAATGACACCCTACTCTTTCAATTTGAACAAGACGTTGAAGCAAAAATTAAATATGAAGAAAAAGAAACGCATTTGGTTTTAGAATTAGTATCCATATCACGAAATGACATTGTTGATTTAGTAATTTGGGGGCCTTATAGAAACACTATTTCAAAAATTATTGGCGAGACCGTGGGTGTGGTTAGAGGAGAAGCGTTTGCATTGGGAATACAATCATTAAATCTAAAAACCCTTGGGGGATTTCCATGGAATGAAAGCGACTCAATGCCTGCGTTTGACATTTTTAAAGAAGATGACCTTACAGACATGCACCCCATTTCAGAGGGAAGCGTAAATTATCGTGTAGAAGCCGCAAAACCTACAACAACAGGAAGCAGTTTGCAGGCCTATTCCAGAAACAGAAATAAAGAACGTTTAATAGCGCAATTTGACCATGAAAAAATGATAGCTCCACCGTATAAAGATGGTGGCGTATTAAACTCAAAAATTGCCTTATTCGGTGTGCCAGTTGAGAAAGCACTAGAAACGTTAGGTGCCATTGAGTTGGAAGAAGGATTACCCCACCCTATGCTCGATGGACAATGGACAAAAGCCTCTCCTAAAGCAAATGCAGCCTATATCATTACTTCATTTACCGAAGAAACCATTGACCAAGCCATATCCTTAACTAAAAGAGCCGGTCTCAACTATTTATATCATAATGGAAGAACTTTTGAAAGTTGGGGGCACTTCGAATTGTTTAAAGGTGAATTTCCAAACGGACGGGAAGGACTTAAAGCATGTGTGGAAAAAGCAGCCGCAGCGGGAATCAAAGTAGGGACTCATACTTTATCTAATTTTATTACCACCAATGATCCTTATGTGACTCCAGTGCCAGACAAAAGACTAGCTATAGTGGGGAGCTCCACAATTACAAAACCCATTAATAGTAGCACTACTGAAATAGAAATAGCTTCACCTGATTTTTTCAATCAAATGAAAAACAATTCCCTAAAAACCGTTATGCTTGGGGAAGAACTCATCCAATATGGTGAGGTTTCTAAACAAGCTCCATGGAAATTACTCGATTGCCAACGAGGAGCCTTTAATACCCGTGCAGCTAGCCATGCTCAAGGAAAAAGCATTTCAAAACTTATAGATCATAACTATAAAGTTTTTTTAACCAATGCAGATCTTACCATTGAAGTATCAGAAAAAATTGCGCAACTCTACAATGACACTGGACTACGTCAAATTTCCTTTGATGGCTTAGAAGGTAACCGCTCTACTGGATTGGGTACCTATGGAGAGTCTTTGATGCCTTATACTTGGTATACTAATTTATCAGACGATCTAAAAACACATTTAATTATAGATGCCAGTAGAACTACTCATTTTTTCTGGCATATATACAGCCGAATGAACTGGGGAGAACCTTGGTATGCCAATTTTAGAGAAAGCCAAACGGCCTATCGATTTAACAATCAGGCCTATTTTAAGCGAAATTTTATGCCTGGCATGTTGGGGTGGTTTTTATTAAAGCCCGAAACCAGCATTGAAGATATTGAGTGGCTATTGGCCAAATCAGCTGGCTATGAGGCTGGCTATGCATTAGTGGCAGAACATAAGGTGATTGCTGAAAATGGGCAATCAGACAGCATCTTAACCCTCATAGGAGATTGGGAAAAACTCCGATTAGCAAACGTCTTTACAGATGGGCAGAAAAAACGGATGCGCAATACAGAAAAAGAATTTTCGATTAAAAAAATTGGAGATAATCAATGGACATGGACAGAAAATTATGTAGATATTTTTTACCATGAATATAAAATTAAGCAACCAGGTGAGCCGGTTTCAACTTCGTTTGATTTTAATAATCCCGGAGAAGAACAAAAGGGTGGCTTTTTGTTCACAGCCCAAAAAGCGGATGTGGCAAACATTCAATTAGTTTTAAATTCAATTAAGAGAATAAGCCTTCCAACAAGGCTAAAAAAAGGACAAAAACTAAAATATACGCCGGGTGAAAAGCTCCGTCTATATGATGCAAACTGGAAAGAAATCAAAGCCTTTGATTTTGATTTAAGTGCCTTTAAACTTCGAAAGGGGACAAACAACATTTCCTTAGATTGTAAATTTGAAAATAAGGAAGATGACGCTCGTTTACGTTTTGAAGTACGAACAACTAGTGAGCCAGAACTAGTTTCATTAAATTAATAAAATAGATTATCCCACAAACAAGGGACGTCCTGCCATAAGGCCATGAACCTCTTGTGCCACAGACTTGATAACCGATTCATCTTCATGATTTTGGATCACACGATCAATCAGTTCTACAATGGTTTCCATGTCGGCTTCCTTCAATCCACGGGTGGTGATGGCAGCAGTGCCCACTCGTATACCAGACGTTACAAAGGGGGATTTATCATCAAAAGGCACCATGTTTTTATTGGCTGTTATTTCAGCCTTTACTAAGGCTTGTTCCGCAGCCTTTCCAGAAACGTCTTTATTGCGCAAGTCAATTAACATCAAATGGTTGTCTGTACCTCCTGAAATAAGATGGTAATCACGAGAAACAAAAGCTTTGGCCATGGCTTGGGCATTGCGCTGCACTTGTTCCATATAGCTTTTAAATTCAGGTTGTAGTGCTTCGCCAAAAGCAATAGCCTTAGCCGCAACAACATGCTCTAAAGGTCCGCCTTGATTTCCAGGAAAAACGGCCATATCCAACAGATGAGACATTTTTCTTACCGTTCCATTTTTAAGCGTTAAACCAAAAGGATTGTCAAAATCTTTTCCCATAAGAATTAATCCTCCCCGTGGCCCACGCAAGGTTTTATGCGTGGTGGTGGTCACCACATGGCAATGTGGGATAGGATCAGACAACAAGCCCGTTGCTATAAGACCCGAGGGGTGTGATATGTCGGCCAGCAAAAAGGCGCCCACTTTATCGGCAATTTCACGAAAGCGTTTAAAATCTATATCTCTTGAATAAGC
>CAZTYX010000115.1:3679-5147 GCA_964617385.1 uncultured Flavobacteriaceae bacterium
GCATAGGCCGCTCCAAATAATTTTTTAGCACGATCTATGGCCAATTGTTCTATTTGATCTACCACCTCACAACCGCCATAATAGCGTTTGCCTGGATAGCCTTCGGCATATTTGTTTGTTAAAACTGAGCCTGTAGCTTCCATAACCGCTGGGCTCGTAAAATTTTCAGAGGCAATCAATTCAACCCCATTCAACTGTCTTTGTTCCTCTGCTTGTATTAAATCAAAAATCTCTAGATCGCGCATAAATACATATTTATTTAAGGCGTAAAAATAGCGGTTTCTTGTTGATTGTGCAGGGTGAAAAAAACTTTTTAAAAGAATATTTTAAACACTTCATTAACAAGAGAAACTATATCTTAGTGGGGCATGAAAATACTCACCGCTGAACAAATTAGAGCTGCAGATCAGTATACGATCACAAAGGAACCTATTGCTGCAATCGATTTGATGGAACGTGCAGTAAAACAATGTGTCACATGGCTTCAAAAAAACATTAACACCAAAAAGCCTGTTTTTATTTTTTGTGGACCGGGCAACAATGGGGGCGATGGACTTGTGATTGCAAGACATTTAATCAAGCTAAACTATGTGGTGAAATGTTTTTATTTAGAAAGCAACACCTACAGCCCCTTGTTTGATAAAAATCTTGACCGTTTAGTGCCACCGGCCATTCCGTTAAAAACCACCACCGATTTTCCTGCTGTAGAAAATTCAAACGCTGTGGTGATTGATGCTCTTTTTGGCTCAGGCTTAAACCGACCTTTGGATGGCGTAGCACTTGAATTAATTAAATATCTCAACAGCATTGAGGGGTTTAAAATTGCTATTGACATTCCTTCGGGTATGTTTGCTGAATTCAACGGCGCAAATAGCTGTTTTAAGGCGCAACATACGCTTAGCTTTGAATGCCCGAAGCTTGCGTTTTTATTGCCAGAAAAAGGAAATAGCGTAGGTCAATTTCATTTACTCCCCATAGGTTTACATTCTTCCTTTATGGAACAAATTAAAACCCCCTATTTTTTTAGTACAAAAGAAAATGTAAAAGCCCGTATTAAACCCATCAAGACCTTTGCCCACAAAGGAACTCAAGGGCATTTGCTCTTAATAGGAGGCAAAGAAAATGGAATGGGCGCCATCCTTCTGAGTGGTAGAGCTGCTTTTTATTCAGGAATTGGTAAGTTGACTGTAGTAACGCCAAAATGCGGTCAATCGCTTTTGCAATCAAACTTGCCCGAAGCTTTACTTCAAAATAATGACGGTAAAACCGTTTTAGAAGGCTCCTTTAACACAACAATCAGACACTGGGCCGTGGGTCCAAGTATGGGCACTGCACCCAAAACAGAAGCTTTTCTCACTGATGTGTTGCTCAAAGCAATACATCCGCTAGTGGTAGATGCCGATGCCCTCAATATACTCGCCCAAAAGCCTGCGCTACAAAAACGGCTTCCTCCAGAATCAATCTTAAC
>CAZTYX010000116.1:0-5141 GCA_964617385.1 uncultured Flavobacteriaceae bacterium
TTTCTTAGAAGACCTTAAAGAATACAGAGAACGGTATTTGGCCAAAGAAAATTTGAAAGGTGTTTTTCCACTATGGAAAATGCCCACCAAAGAACTTTTAAATGAATTTTTAGCGCTGGGGTTTAAGACAATCCTTACTTGTGTGAATGAAAAATTTCTCGATAAAAGTTTTGCCGGACGAGTCATTGACCAAAATTTCATAGATAGTTTGCCTGAAAACGTTGACCCCTGTGGAGAAAATGGGGAATTTCATACGTTCGTTTTTGATGGTCCCATTTTTAAAAAGCCGATTCCCATCAAAAAAGGAAAAATTGTTTTGAGAACATACAAATCGCCAAAACAAGTCAACCATTCTTCGGCGGATAGCCCATGCAATCAAAGTACAGAAAACAAGCCTGCAACCGATCGGTTTTGGTTTTGTGACTTGTTAGTATAGGATTGATGCCTAGGCATTGGTTTTCACCAGAGCAACTTAAATCTAAACCACACCGCTTCCCATAAAAATTTAGTAGCTTTAGCAGAGAAACCATAATAATGCGAAAGCAACCGCAATTTATTTTTTTAATAGGCTTGTGCCTACTGCTTTTTGTGGGGTGTCAATCCAATACTTCCCAACCACAATATGTCTTTAAGGCCAGTATGTTGGTGAATGAAAATCACACCTGGTATAAAAGCTTTATCTATTTCGGAACCCTCTTAGAAGAACGTTCCAAAGGGCAAATTAAATTAGAAGTGTACCCTTCTGAACAACTTGCCAAAGAAGTGGAAGCCATACGCCTCATTCAGGCGGGCGTAATTGACATGACTATTTCTGCTGCTACCTTAGCCAATTGGGAAGAAATTTTGACTTTTTCAGACATGCCCTTTTTGCTTAAAGATGCAGCCGCCATGCGCAAGCTTATTGCCAGTCCTATTGGGGCTCAAATTGAAAAGGCCATGATTGAAAAAATGGGATTACGTCCCGTGGGGTATTTTCAACGTGGTGAACGACACCTCACCAGCAACCGCCCCATCAAACACCCCGATGATTTAAACGGATTAATTATTCGCGTACCCAACGCTCCCTCCTATGTTACAGCCTGGCAATCTATGGGTGCCAAGCCCACACCCATGTCATTTTCAGAAGTGTTCACAGCCCTACAACAAGGCACCATTGAGGCGCAAGAAAACCCCTTTGCTATGATTAAAAATGCCGGTTTTAGCGAAGTGCAAAAATATGTGAACCTCACCGGGCATGTGGTCAGTTGGGGTTATCCTTTGGTGGGCGAAGCGCAATTTCAAAAACTACCCCCAGCCCTGCAAAAAGTTTTTTTAACGGCCGCTAAAGAAATGCAAGACTATGAACATCAATTGTTTTTGGCCAATGAAGCCAAAGTGCAAGAAGATCTTCAAAACGAAGGCATGACCTTTGTTACGGTGGACCAACAAGCCTTTATTGACAAAAGCGAAAAAGCCATTTTTGAAAGCCTTTCCCCCAAAATGAAAACCGTTTATCAATCCATAAAAGAATTAACACAATGAAACTTTTAAAAGGATTTGGAGGCTTCCTAAAAATGGGCACATTACTTAGTAGTTTCGGCTTTGTTGTGACGGTTTCAATTCAGATTTTTGCACGTTATTTTCTAGAAAACGTTCCACCCTGGACTGAGGAGGCCTCTCGAATTTTATTTATTTATGCTATAGCCTTTGCCAGCGGATTGGCCTACAAAGGCAATTATTTTGTGCGATTGGATTTGTTTCAAGAAAAGAAATTTCCACAGCTTAAAAAAGTACTGAATATACTTACACCTCTCGTTAGCTTGTTGCTTTTTGGGGTCATGGGAGTTTATGCCCTAAAAATGCTTAACATGGGACAGTCAGAACTTTCGCCCAGCCTTCAAATCCCGATGACAATTCCCTTTTTTAGCCTTCTAATTCTTACCGGATCCATTTGCCTTTATGCCCTTTTAAACCTCATAAAACAACTTAAAAAATGATTTTTTTATTACTTATCATTTTCGTTTTAGGGCTCATTTTACGTTTTCCCATTGCCTTTTCCCTGGGCGTTTCTTGCTGCCTGTATCTTATTGTTAAGGGGACACCTTTAACTGTCATTCCCCTAAAAATGTATGCTGGTATAGATGTTTTCGTACTTTTAAGTATTCCAGGTTTTATTTTGGCTGGCAATTTGATGAACCAAGGGGGGCTAACCGATAAAATTATCCGTTTTTGCAACCACCTTTTAGGCCACGTGCGAGGAGGACTGGCCTTCGTAAATATTGGTGCTTCCATGCTTTTTGCTGGCATATCAGGCACAGCAATTTCCGATACTGCCAGTTTGGGTTCTGTACTCATTCCAGCCATGAAAAAAGAAGGCTATGACCGTGATTTTTCTTGCGCCATAACAGCAGCATCGTCCACGGTGGGACCCATCATCCCCCCTAGCCTGCCCATGATTATTGCGGCCACCCTAAGTGGACTATCAGTAGGTAAGCTTTTTTTGGCAGGAGCCATTCCAGGACTGTTATTGGGCATCGGACTTTTTTTAGTAGCATATATTATCGCCCAACAAAAAAAATACCCTAAAAACAAACGCAGTAGTTTTTATGAAATGCTCGTAAGCTTTGCCAACACTTTTTGGGCCTTAGGGTTGACAATACTCATTCTGTTCGGCATCATAGGCGGGGTATTCACCCCCACAGAAGCCTCCATTGTGGCAGTGCTGTATGCTTTACTTGTAGGGCTTTTTATTTACAAAAAATTAAACCTCAAAAACATCATCATCGTTTTTTTGGATTCTATGAAAACAACCGCCTCTCTGATGATTTTGGTAGGTTTTGCCAACCTCTTTGGCTTTATTTTAATCACCGAACAAATTCCACAAACCCTATCGGCTGAAATTCTTTCTTTCACCGACAACAAATATGTGGTGCTATTGCTCATTAACTTATTATTAATTGCAGTAGGAACTTTTATGGAGACCATTGCAGCATTACTCATTATGTTTCCTATTCTTTTAAAAGTGGCTATAGCTGTAGCCATTGAACCCATGCATTTTGCTGTCATTTGTGTGTTAAATCTTATCATTGGATTAACCACCCCACCGGTGGGTGTTTGCCTCTTTGTGGCATCGAGTATTGGAAAAACCTCAATTGGAAAAGTGAGTCGCGCTGGACTTCCGTTTTTAGCTGTTAGTCTAATAGTGCTGATTTTAGTCTCTGTTTTTCCTGAACTTTCGCTATTCCTTCCACGTTTAATGATGAATTAATTGCTGTTTGTATGAAATATATTGCCTGTCAAAAACCTGGCCTATGGACAACTGGAGAAAAGGAACCTCCCCAACCCAAGTCCCATGAGGCGATTGTTCAAATAAAAAAAATAGGAATCTGTGGAACGGATTTGCATGCTTTTAAAGGCAATCAAGCTTTTTTCAACTACCCTCGAATTCTAGGTCATGAATTGGCCGGTATTGTGGTGGAACCACCTCAAGAAAATAGCAATTTAAATAAAGGAGACCAAGTGGCCATTTTGCCTTACATGCATTGCGGTCAATGTGATGCTTGTAAAGCGGGTAAATCCAATTGCTGCCAAGCGTTACAGGTCTTGGGGGTGCACGTAGACGGTGGCATGCAAGAACAAATGGCCTTGCCCCACACCCATCTTATTCCACTAAACACCTTGTCACTTGATGCCATTGCACTCATTGAACCACTAAGCATTGGTGCTCATGCCCTAAGACGTGCTGCACCAAAGGCAGATCAAACCCTTTTGGTGATGGGCTGTGGCCCAATTGGAGTGGGTCTAATTCAACTGGCAAAAAATAAAGACCTACAGGTCATCGCCCTCGATCGAGATCAACAGCGTTTAGACTATGTTAAAAAGCACCTCAAAGTGGAGGGCATACAAGCTGGACCAACAGCTGTGGAAGCATTAAAAAAAAGAACGCAAGGCAAGTTGGCCGACGTGGTTTTTGATGCCACAGGTAATAAACAAGCAATGGAAAGTGGGCATCACTTTATGAAACACGCTGGGACCTATGTGTTAGTAGGACTTTATAAAGACACACTCTGCTTTAAACATCCTGAAATTCACGCTAAAGAAACTACGCTACTGTGCAGTCGCAATGCAACAAAAGAAGATTTTGAATGGGTGATTAACACACTAAAAGAAGGTACTTTTCCCGTAGACCAGTACATTACACATCGAATGGATTTTGATGAAATGGTTACTGCTTTTGAAAAATTATATCACACCAACCAATTGTTGATGAAAGCCTTAATTACGCTTTAAAATCAAGAAGTTAAATCACTTACTTTTAATTTGATTTCACGATAAAAATCTGGAGTGATTTTAAAATAATATCCATTTTCTTCATGGATACTGTTATCTCCTTCTCCCTGCGCATTGGTATGAAACGCATCTAAGTGATCCATAAATCGATCTACATCCGCCACAGCATATGGGCGATTATCCATGTCGTGCAAAAGGAGTTTTTTTGTCATTGTTTCTTCGTTTTAAACGAAAATAAAAATTTTTGATGGAAAATGGATCCTATATTACGCAAGGCGTTATTTACTTAAGAATTAGTACCTTGTTGCTAAATTTAACTCGTATGAAACGTTTCCTCATTTTATTGCTCCCCTTACTGCTTTTCAATTGTAAAAATCCCTCAAAAAAAGCGTTGGAGCCTAAAGTTATTGCCCCTTTCTCCAATTTAGACACCCTCAGCACCAACGATTGGTGGAACCGAGCAGACAACCCCATTGTGAATTTAAAAGTGCCACGAGAAGAGGTAATCGCTTTTGGAATTTATACCGTTTCTGAAGATCTATTAAAATTGACTGCCCAATTTTTTCCACTTTATCCTGATGAGGATCGTGAGGTGCGCTTGGCGCTAAAGATCGATGATCAATGGCAAGAAGTGGCTAAAGCAACCATTAATGACATTGGCTGGAACACGACCTTTCGGATAGAACAATGGGACAATAGCAAAAGCATTCCATATAAAATTTTACATGGAGAAAAAGCAACCTATGAAGGGCTTGTTAGAGCCGCTCCAAAAAACAAAGAGGAATTTGTGTTGGCCGCGCTTTCATGCAACAGCAATAAAGACAGGGGCGATCGAGAGAATTATGTTAAAAACATCAATCAATTAGATCCTG
>CAZTYX010000117.1:0-5107 GCA_964617385.1 uncultured Flavobacteriaceae bacterium
CTCTATTTTGTTGCTTTAAGAGTGTCAATAAATTGGGCCATAATTCATATTTAACTAAAAGCGCAACATCGGGTTTGAGCAACGTTAAAAACCGATTCATTTCTTTTCTTTGATCCCAAGGTAAATAGCCGACCCAGTTGGCTAAAGGGTAGTTTTTTTGTATTTCATAACCCGAAGGTGAAAAAAAAGTAACGGCTAAAAAATGATGTTGTTTCTCCTTTTTTAACGCTTCAATTAATGGACGGGCTTGTTCAAACTCCCCTAAAGAGGCACAATGAAACCAAATGCATTTTTGATTTTCTTTTCGATTTAGGGCTTCCAGTTGGGCGAAACTGTTTTTTTGTCCTATCCACCGCAGCTTTAATTTGGGATTAAAAAAACTCCCGAGACGAAGTATAGGTAACGATAAAAAAACAGCCAATTGATATAAATAGAACAAGACAGTCAATTTGATTCAAAAATAGTTTTAAACATTGGGAATGAAAAGCCAAAAGCTTTTTTAAATTTATCCAAAAATTAAATGCATGGATGATATCCAGATGGTTGATCTAAAAGGGCAATACGCTTTTATTCAAAAGGAAGTGGCGCATGCGCTATATGATGTTTTTGAAAACACCGATTTCATCAACGGAAAAGCAGTCCATCAATTTCAAAAAGCTTTAGAAGACTATTTGGATGTGAAACATGTGATTCCATGTGCCAACGGAACAGATGCTTTACAAATTGCACTCATGGCTTTGGGTTTAAGGCCTGGTGATGAGGTCATTACCGCCGATTTCACTTTTGCAGCCACGGTTGAGGTGATTGCTCTTTTGAGGTTAAAACCCGTGTTGGTAGATGTTGATATGCAGACTTTCAATTTAGACCCCAAAGCCGTAGTAAATGCCATCACTCCAAAAACAAAAGCTCTAATTCCTATTCATCTTTTTGGACAGCCCGCGTCCATGGAAGCCCTTTTGGAGGTGGCTCAAAAACATAATTTATTTGTGGTTGAAGATAATGCCCAGGGCCTGGGAGCCAACTATACTTTTGCCAATGGAAAGAAAGCTAAAACAGGAACAATGGGAACCATTGGCACCACTTCCTTTTTTCCTTCCAAAAATTTGGGCGCCTATGGTGACGGAGGGGCGCTATTTACCCAAGATGACCAATTGGCTAAAACCCTCAGAGGTGTGGTGAACCATGGTATGTATGAACGTTATTATCACGATGTGGTGGGCGTTAATTCTAGATTAGATTCTCTTCAAGCGGCCATACTAAATGTGAAATTAAAATATTTGGACTTTTATAATGAACGAAGAAAAGCAGCAGCCCTAGCATATACTGAGCGTTTAAAAGACCACCCTAAGTTAGTCACACCCTATAGAGAACAAGGTTGCGATACACACGTTTTTCATCAATATACCCTTCGTGTTACACACCATCAAAGAGATGGGTTGGCTGCCTATCTAAACTCTCAAAACATTCCTTTTGGGATTTATTATCCCATTCCCTTACATCGTCAAAAAGCCTATAGTCATTACGGTTTTAAAGAGGAAGATTTTCCAGTAACAAATCAACTGGTGGAAGAAGTCATTTCATTGCCCATGCACACTGAGTTAACACTGTCTCAAATCGATTTTATTTGCGACCACATTCTAAAATTTCTTTCAAAAGAGTAGTTGTTAGAATCGAACTTTTGGTTAAGGGGCTACTTAATTCTCAGCCAAAATTAGTTTTATTGTAAAGTTTCAAAGGCGAGGGTTGTAGCTTCTCGGTCAATTTTTTTGATTAGGCCTTGCAAGACTTTGCCAGGGCCCACTTCCACAAATTCTTGTGCCCCATCATTTCGCATTTGCACCACACTTTGCGTCCATTTTACGGGTGCGGTGAGTTGCGTAATTAACTGTTTTTTGATGGTTTCTGGGTTGGTAGTAGCTTGAGCCGTTACGTTTTGATATACGGGGCATTGTGGAGTTTCAAAGGGTGTATTGCCGATGGCTTCTGCTAACTTATTTTGAGCATATTCCATCAAAGGTGAGTGAAAAGCACCACTAACAGCTAGTGGCACTACACGTTTAGCGCCAGCGGCAGTAAGGGCCTCACTGGCCTTTTGAACGCCGCTTTTACTTCCAGAAATCACTAATTGTCCTGGGCAATTAAAATTGGCTGGCACCACAGTATCTTCCACTTGTTCGCAAACATCCACCACCACATCATCTGCTAAGCCCAATACGGCTGCCATGGTTCCAGAGGCTTTTTCACACGCTTCTTGCATGGCCAATGCCCGTTGATAGACCAATTGCAAACCAGCTTCAAAGGGAAAAACGCCAGCCGCCACTAGGGCAGAAAATTCACCCAATGAATGTCCAGCTACCATGTCGGGCAAGAATTTTTTAGCCGCTGTTTCAAATAAAATGACTGAGTGTAAAAAAATGGCTGGCTGTGTGACCTTGGTTTGTTGCAATGCCTGGGCATCTTCCCCAAACATGATGTCTTTGATGGAAAAACCTAAAATTTCATTGGCTTGGTTAAAACGCTCTTTGGCCTTTAAATTGGTGTCATATAGATCTTTTCCCATTCCTGGAAATTGGGCGCCTTGGCCCGGAAAAACAGCTGCTTTCATCAGTTAATTTTTGTATATGTTAAAAAGGAAAAATCGAAGGGGTGTTGCTCTTTAACAAAATGATCTTCTCTTGAAACCAATGTCCATTGAGTTGAATCAATTTCTGGAAAATACGCATCTCCTTCAAAATCATGGTGAATTCGGGTTAATTCAATTTTATGGGCAACAGGAATAAAAAGACTGTAAATTTCTCCCCCACCTAATATATAGGGTTGAGCATCTCCTTTTGTGAAGGCCAAAGCATCCGACACAGAGTGTGCCACTAGAGCATCTTTTGCTTGGTAGGATGTATTTCGAGTCAAAACAATATTGGTTCTGTTAGGCAAGGCTTTAGGGAGTGACTCAAAAGTTTTTCTTCCCATAATTACACAATGCCCAGAAGTTAGTGCCTTAAAGCGCTTGAGGTCTTTTGGGAGGTGCCAAATCAGTTTGTTGTCCTTGCCCAATACATGATTGCGAGAAGCCGCTGCAATCAGTGTAATTTCTCCGATTTCAGCATCCATTCTATTCATTATAAATCGTACTTTTGACAGCAAAAATACACTTTCTCTTTGAAGTTACTATGATTGATATTTTTCCGCCCCTAAAACAAACAACATATTTAAATACAGCCTACGTGGGATTGATGCCCCAAGCATTGCTTCAATTCAGACAAAAAGAAGATGAACGTTACTTTTTGGAGGGTGATCAATACAAAGTTGACGCCTATGCTACGCTTGAAGCAAAAACAACACGTATAGGAAACTTTTTTGGAGCCGACGCCTCGCAAACGCTATTGGTTTCTAATTTTTCTGAAGCCATTCGTTTTGCATTGTCTTATTTGCCTCCCAATATGCGATTTTTAACCTTTGAGGAAGATTATCCGTCCCTAACTCATGCCATTCAAGAAAAAGGTTTTGAACTGATTCAAATTCCTGTTTCTGGAGCACTCGAAAAGAACATAGAAGACGCTTTAGCAAAACAACATATTGATGTGCTGGCCCTGAGTGTGGTGCAATATATTTCTGGTCTTGAAATCGATCAGGAATTTTTACATTCCCTAAAGCAAAAACACCCCGACCTTTTAATTATGGGCGATGGGACTCAGTTTTTGGGTACTGCCCCTTTTTCATTTTCAAACAGTCCATTTGATGTGTTGGCTGCCAGTGGCTACAAATGGTTGATGGCTGGTTTTGGAAATGGGGTTCTTTTTCTTTCAGACCCCTTTTTTCAAAAAATTAATAAGCAATATTCACAGCTCAAGGATCGCTATTATGTGGGACATTTCAATCTTCTAGCCACCGCCTCATTGGATAAAGCCATTGCGTTGATTGAAGAAAGAGGATTTGCCCAAATGTTAGCACAAAAAGAAGCATTGTCGCAAACTCTTCAAACAGCCCTTCAAGAGTTAGGGTTATTGGCGCCTTGGGTGTTAGAACGAAAAAAACACAGCAGCATTTTTGCGATTCCAGATCAAAAAAATCGCTTTGAAAGATTGACTCAAAATAAAATCAGTGTGGCGCAACGGGGTGGACAAATTCGAGTTTCTATTCACTTCTACAACAGTGCAAAGGACATAGACGCCTTAATTGATTTCTTGAAAAAGGAAGCGGTTTAGACCGCCACTTTGCCTCTGATGTGTGGATGGGGGTCATAGTCCACTAAAGTAAAATCTTCATAAGTAAAATCAAATATAGATTTCACGTTTGTATTGAGAAGCATTTTGGGAAGGGGTTTTGGTTTACGCGAACACTGTTCTAACACCTGTTCTTTGTGGTTGGAATAAATATGTACATCGCCAAAGGTATGAACGAAATCACCTGGTTTTAAGTTGCACACTTGTGCCATCATTAAGGTGAGAAGCGCATAAGAGGCAATGTTGAAAGGTACTCCGAGAAATAAATCGGCACTGCGTTGGTAGAGTTGGCACGAAAGTTTTCCATCGGCCACATAAAACTGAAAAAAGGCATGACAGGGAGGCAAGGCAGCTTTCTGATTAGCCACATTTTCACTGAAACTTACGCTTGTATCGGGCAACACACTAGGATTCCATGCAGAAACGAGCATTCTACGACTGTCTGGATTGGTTTTTATGGTGTTTATAACCTCTTGAATTTGATCTATGTTTTCACTATTCCAATTCCGCCATTGATGCCCATAAACAGGACCCAAGTTGCCTTGTTCATCGGCCCATTCATTCCAAATTCGAACGCCATTTTCTTGTAAATAACCAATGTTGGTTTCTCCTTTCAAGAACCAAAGCAGTTCGTATATGATTGATTTTACATGAACTTTTTTGGTGGTTACTAATGGAAAACCAGCGGCTAAGTCAAAACGCATTTGATATCCAAAAACGCTGGTGGTGCCCGTTCCAGTTCGGTCTGTTTTGGTGGTTCCGTTTTCTAAAACGTGGTCAACCAAATCCAAATATTGCTTCATGAAAATACTTTTTCCAAAAATAAAAGCAATCCATTAAAAAGAAAGCACCTTGGGCAAGAAGTTTATTAAATAAAGATTAACAAT
>CAZTYX010000118.1:0-5081 GCA_964617385.1 uncultured Flavobacteriaceae bacterium
TACACGAACTTCATCAGAAACCAAACTCGTTCTTTTGTTTGATTTGTCAATATTAGACACAATGTTGCCCTCTTCGTCATAAGAGGCTTGGGGTGTGTTAGGAGAATCATACATCGCTGCAGTTTCAGGTCGCGTGCTGTTGCTTTGACTGTTGTTAGCATTACCAAAATTTCTTGAAGATTCAACATCGCCATCTCTAAAGTTTCGATTGTCACTCTCAGAAAAGTTTTGTCTTAAGAAAGTTTCTTCTTCGTCTATGGGCGCTTCTTTTAATTGCCCAGGGAGTCTTTTTAGTAATACTTTACCGTTCGGTAGGGTATCAAAAACAAGCTGGTCGGGTGAAATCACCTCGGCTTTTCCATCTTCCCCTAGAACGCTTTTGAGATATACATTCCCACGATAATAATTAAAATCATTTGCTTCATCATCAACTATAGGGCGATACACATCAGCAACCCATTCGGCAACGTTTCCAGCCATATCATAGAGTCCAAAATCGTTGGGTGGATATTGTCGTACTTGAATGGTGATATCGGCACCATCATCGGACCAACCAGCGATTCCACCATAATCTCCTTTACCTAATTTAAAGTTAGCCAATTGATCGCCTTCAGTGCGGCGTTCACTAGAGCGGGTATATTCTCCAGACCAAGGATATTTTTTCTTTCCTCTGTAGGTGTTGTATTCTCGATCGCCTACCAGCGCTAAAGCAGCATATTCCCATTCGGTTTCGGTCGGAAGACGATAGGAAGGCAATAAGACCCCTTTTTCAGTGCTGGCATAATTGTTTACAATGGAATCACCCACTTTAATTTGCCCTTTTTTACCGATAAGACTATCCATTTTATTGCCATAGGCGGTTTCAGGTCGCTTGAGGTAAGCGTCTGTACTAAACGTACTGTTGGCTTCAATTTCAGTATATCGTACATCTTTCTGGATGTAAGCTTCTCGTTCTAAATAATATTCGTTTACGCGATCGGTTCTCCATTCGGCATATTGAACAGCCTGTAACCAGTTTACACCCACCACTGGGTATTCAGCATAAGCGGGGTGTCGTAAATAGTTTGTGGTCAATTCCTCAACATATCCTAATTGATTGCGCCAAACCAAAGTGTCTGGAAGTGCTCCCTCATAAATTTGTCTGTAGCGGGATTCACTGGTTGGAAAAACGGTTTCTAACCAATCTAAATATTCCATATACATGACGTTGGTCACCTCAGTTTCGTCAATATAAAAAGACATTACATGCTGTTGTGTGGGAGTATTGTTCCAATCATGCATCACATCGTCTTGCACTTGGCCTTTCGTAAACGTACCGCCCTCAACAAAAACAAGACCGGGTCCTGTTTCTTGATCTTCAAAATCAACATTGTATTGAAATCCTCCTTTTTTAGAGTTAATATCCCAACCGGTGCCTCGAGAAACATTGTTTCCACCACAGCCCACCAACAGTAGTGTGGCAGCTGAAAATAGCATCCATTGACTTAAAACATTCACTTTCATCTAGTTAATTTATGTTCTAGTAGTGCAAGATACACATTTTCTTTAAAAAAAATTGACATCATGCTTCTATTAATCTTGCTTTACAATACTACACTAACGCAATTTAATTGGGTTTATTGTACAAGAATTGTTTACCAGTAAAAATTTCATACACATAACATTTTTATAATTTTTACGTTATATGCTTGTGAACCTACCGAATTTTATAAAAAAGCCCTGTTATGGAGCCCTTATTGTGGGGCTCTGGACGTCTTTCTGCTTGGCTCAAAACAGCAGTCGGGTCATCACCACGGGAGTCCCTTTTTTGATGATTACACCAGACGCAAGGGCTGCAGGAATGGGCGATTTGGGCGTGGCCACATCGGCTGATGCCTATTCTCAACAATGGAACCCAGCCAAATATGTTTTTACAGAAGGCACCTCAAGCTTGGGTTTTAGTTATACGCCCTATTTAAGCAAGTTGGTTAACGATATTTTTTTAGGTAATCTCACTTACTATAAGCGAAACAACGAGCGCAGTGCTTGGGCTGGCAGTCTAAAATACTTTAGTTTAGGCGACATTCAATTTAACGAATTTATTGGAGGCAATATTATCGATCAAGGAATGGAACGCCCTAACGAATTGACCCTTGATGTTTCTTATGCACTCAAACTGAGTGAAAAATTTGCCATGTCGGTGGCTGGGCGATACATTCGGTCTGATTTAAAAATTAGAAATGAAGGCGACGCTAATGCAGCCAATTCCCTTGGTATAGATATTTCTGGTTTTTACAGAAGTGATTCCTTTGAATGGGGAAATCAAGACCTCCTTTTTCGTACCGGATTTAATATTTCCAACATTGGCCCTCGATTGAATTATGATATTGGGGGAGAAAAAAACTTTATCCCAACCAATTTAAAAACGGGATTCGGATTTGACTTTTTATTTGACGAAGCCAACACTTTGGGTTTTTATACCGAATTTAATAAACTGCTTGTGCCAAGCCCTGTGGCTACCTATGATGCTTCAGGTAACTATTTGGGCTACAAACAACCCGACATTGACTTTTTACGAGGCATTTTTACCTCGTTTAATGACGCCACAGGTGGTATGACGGAAGAATTACAAGAAATTACCTATGCATTGGGATTGGAATATCGTTTTGAAGGGGTTTTTGCACTGCGTTCTGGCTATTTTCATGAAAGTGTGGAAAAAGGCTCTCGTCGATACATTACTATGGGAACAGGTTTTAATCTCAGCGCCTTTAAAGTTGATGTTTCTTATTTGTTTTCCACCTCAAATGTGCGGAGTCCGTTAGAAAATACCCTCCGTTTTTCTCTTACCCTCGACCTAGGCAATATGCCAGTCAATACCGAAGAAGCCCCTCTTGCTTTAACAACACAGAATTAAATTTTAAGGAATATTTTACCCATTTCTTTTTAATCAGTAATTTTGTGCTTCAACGAAAAGAAACCAATACAAAAGATTTGATGAAAAAGATCACCAAAGAAACGTATCTCAATTGGTATGAAAACATGCTCTTTTGGCGCAAATTTGAAGATAAATTAGCCGCTGTTTACATTCAACAAAAAGTACGCGGTTTTCTTCACCTATATAATGGGCAAGAAGCTGTGTTGGCGGGAGCCCTACACGCCATGGAATTGGGTAAAGATAGAATGATTACAGCCTACAGAAACCACGTGCAGCCCATTGGCATGGGGGTTGATCCCAAACGAGTAATGGCCGAACTTTATGGTAAAGCAACCGGTACTTCCATGGGCTTAGGGGGGTCGATGCACATTTTTTCTAAAGAACATAAATTTCATGGTGGTCATGGAATTGTGGGTGGACAAATTCCCCTAGGAGCAGGCATGGCCTTTGGCGATAAATATTTTAAACGAGATAATGTTACCCTATGTTTTATGGGCGATGGTGCCGTACGTCAAGGATCTCTTCACGAAACCCTAAACCTCGCCATGCTTTGGCAATTACCTGTAGTATTTGCTGTTGAAAATAATGGCTATGCCATGGGAACCTCTGTGGCGCGCACAGCCTCACATACCGAAATATGGAAATTAGGATTAGGATATGATATGCCCTGCGAACCCGTGGATGGAATGGACCCGGTGGCCGTGGCTAAAGCCTTTGATAAAGCCATTAAAAGAGCACGCACCGGCGGTGGGCCTTCTTTTTTAGAATTAAAAACCTATCGTTACAGAGGCCACTCCATGTCGGATGCACAACACTATCGAACCAAAGAAGAAGTGGAAGAATATAAAAAAATAGATCCCATCACAAAGGTGAAAGAAGTTCTTTTAAGCAAAAAATATGCTACCCAAAAGCAGCTAGATGCCATCGATCAGCAAGTGAAAGAACGCGTGGCAGCTTGTGAAAAATTTGCAGAAGAATCTCCCTATCCAGAGAAAAATGTGATGTATGATGCTGTTTATGAACAAAAGGATTATCCTTTCTTAACCCATAAATTATAACAGATGGCCGTAAAAGTGAACATGCCGCGTTTAAGCGACACTATGGAAGAAGGAACCGTAGCACAATGGTTTAAAAAAATTGGAGACACCGTTAACGAAGGTGATATTTTAGCCGAAATTGAAACCGATAAAGCTACAATGGAATTTGAATCGTTTAACGAAGGAGTGCTTTTGCATATCGGTATTGAGGCAGGTGGCACAGCGCCTGTTGATTCGTTATTGGCCATTATTGGTGAAAAAGGAGAAGACATTTCAGCGCTTTTAAGCACAACTGATACAGCACCAGAAACCCCTGCTCCAGCCACTGAAGAAGAGACCCCTACTCAAGAATCAGTTGCACCTGCCGCAGCTCCTGTGGCCATGCCTGAAGGCGCACAAGTAATTACAATGCCTCGTTTGAGCGACACCATGGAAGAAGGTACTGTGGCAACATGGTTGAAGAAAAAAGGAGATACGGTTAAAGAAGGCGATATTTTGGCTGAAATCGAAACGGATAAAGCCACTATGGAATTTGAATCTTTTTATGCCGGAACCTTATTGCATATCGGTATGGAAGAAGGAGCTTCGGCTCCCGTAGATAGCGTTTTGGCCGTAATTGGAAAACCCGATACGGATGTCGACCAAGTATTGGCCGCTTTTCAATCCACCAGCCCACAAGCCCCACGCAAAGAAGAAAAAGCTCCTATGCAGGCTACACCTGCCCCTGTGGCGGAGAAAACTGTGGCTGCTCCCAAACCCGTTGCTACTCCTACAGCGACAGCAACAACACAAAGTAATGGAAGAGTAGTAGCTTCTCCTTTGGCAAAAAAATTGGCGGCTGAAAAAGGAATAAATTTAAATCAAATTCAGGGCTCTGGAGAAAATGGTAGAATCATTAAAAGAGATATAGACCTTTATCAACCCGGTGCGGGAATAGCTGCGCAACCCTTTGTGCCAAAAGGCACAGAATCGGTTACTGAAATTGCAAACTCCCAAATGCGTAAAACCATTGCCAAAAGACTGTCGGCGTCTAAGTTTTCAGCACCGCATTATTATCTAGGTGTTGAATTTGATATGGATAACGCCATTGCGTTTAGAAATCAATACAACAGTCTTCCAGACACCAAAAT
>CAZTYX010000119.1:0-5022 GCA_964617385.1 uncultured Flavobacteriaceae bacterium
AAAAAGATGCTGATACAACTTTCACCTCTTTGAAGGTAGATGGTGGTGCTTCAAACAATAATTTATTAATGCAAATCCAAGCTGATTTATTGCAAACTGAAGTTATTCGCCCAGAAACAACAGAAACAACGGCCTTGGGGGCCGCCTTCTTTGCGGGACTGGCGATAGGTTATTGGCAAAATATAGAGCGTCTAAAAGACATCTGGAAAAAAGACAGCAGTTTTATTCCTAAATCAGATCCACAAACAAAAAAAATTCTATCACAGTGGGCTGCTCGTGTACCCAAAGCTTTAAAAACCGCAAATGAATAGAGCTGAAAACCTTACCTATGTTAAGACTAGAGAAAAGGCCTGGGATATAGTGGTTGTTGGTGGTGGTGCTTCTGGATTAGGAATTGCTCTAGATGCCGCCAGTAGGGGCTACAAAACACTGCTCATTGAAAAGTACGATTTTGCCAAAGGCACTTCCTCTCGCAGCACAAAACTTGTCCATGGCGGAGTGCGATACCTTCAAAATGGAGACATCTCTTTAGTTCTTGAAGCACTTAAAGAACGTGGCATCATGCGCAAAAATGCGCCCCACTTGGTGCAAGACCTCAGTTTTGTTATTCCCTCCTACGATTGGTGGAGTAGCCCATTTTATGGGTTGGGCTTAAAAGTATATGATATGATGGCTGGGAAATTGGGGTTGGGCCCTTCTACTATTTTAGGCAGAGAAGAAACCATTGACCATATACCTAATGTGAATACCGATGGACTTAGAGGGGGCGTTATTTATCACGACGGTCAATTTGACGATGCCAGAATGGCGATAAGCTTAGCATTAACTGCTGAAAATCAAGGTGCCACACTGCTCAACTATGTTGCTTTAAAAGAATTAATTAAAGAAGATGATATTGTTGTAGGATTAGTGGCCGAAGATCAAATGAATGGCGAAACATTTCAAGTTGATGCAAAAGTAGTCATCAATGCCACTGGTGTATTTTCAGACAAGATAATGCAAATGGACCTCCCCAACAGCAAACCTATGATTCGTCCAAGCCAAGGAGTACATTTGGTATTAGAAAAATCCTTTTTAAAAGGATCCTATGCCATCATGGTTCCACAAACCACTGATGGACGAGTGCTTTTTGCGGTGCCTTGGAATGACTATGTGGTGGTGGGCACCACAGACACTCCCATGGATATTGCCAAAGAAGAACCCGTTGCTCTTGAAGAAGAAATCGAGTTTATCTTAACCAATGCCAGTGCTTATATGACCAAAAAACCCACCCGAAAGGATGTGAAAAGTATTTTTGCTGGCCTGCGTCCATTGGCAGCTTCTAGTGATAAAGAAAGTACAAAAGAAGTTTCGAGGCATCACAAAATCAAGGTAAGCACCAGTGGCTTAATTAGTGTTTTAGGCGGCAAGTGGACCACCTATAGAAAAATTGCAGAAGACGCTGTGAACACCGCCACCGTTGTGGGCGGTTTACCAGAACGAAAATGCAACACCGTTGAACTGCCCATAAACGGATATGATTTAAACGCTGATTGGAAAGATCCCATGCACGTTTATGGCACCGACATAAAAAACATAAAAGCACTAAACTCTAAAGGAAATGAATCGCTTTCTGATTTGTTTTATATCTCTAAAAACCAAATTATATGGGCCATTGAAAAGGAAATGGCCCTAACAATAGAAGATGTTTTAGCACGCCGCACGCGGGCTTTGTTTCTCGATGCTAAAGAAGCATTGCGCATTAGCCCCGAAGTGGCTACCATCATGCAAGAAAGGCTGGGCACTTCTGCAGCTTGGAAAACCAAACAACTAAAAGAATTTAAACAAATTGCTAAAAATTATATATTATGATTGAAATGCATCCTTATTTATCTGAATTTATTGGCACAGCCGTTTTGCTCCTTTTAGGGGCTGGTGTGGTGGCCAATGTGAGTTTAAAAAAGACGTATGGCGAAAATCAGAGTGCCCTGGTGTTAATTACCGCAGCCTGGGGATTTGCTGTTTTTGTTGGGGTTTATATATCTTCTCAATCGAGTGGCGCTCACTTAAATCCAGCGGTTACTATTGGTTTGGCGTTGGTTCAAAAATTTTCATGGCACTTGGTGCCTGGTTATGTTGTGGCACAGATTGGTGGTGCCATGTTGGGTAGTTGGTTGGCGTATTTAACATATCGCGATCACTATAGAGAAACCACCGATGAAGGAACGGTTAGAGGTACTTTTTGTACTGCACCGGCCATTAGAAACTTCAAAAATAACTTGCTCAGTGAAGCGGTTGGTACTTTTGTATTGGTTTTTGGTGCACTCAACATTGCAAGTCCAAACATTGCTATAGCAGGTATGGACGTTGAGAATTTTGGATTAGGGGCTTTGGATGCCCTACCGGTTGGTATTTTGGTTTGGGTAATCGGTATGAGCTTGGGAGGCGCCACTGGGTATGCCATTAATCCCGCACGTGACTTTGGTCCTCGATTGATGTACCAACTTCTACCAAGAAAAAACAAAAACGCCGACTGGAGCTACAGTTGGGTGCCCATTGTGGGACCACTAGTTGGCGCTGCCCTAGCAGCAGGTGTTTTTCTTTGCTTAAATTAAAACGACGTTATTTGGCCACGTTCACTGAACGTGTTTCCCGAATAACAGTAACTTTTACTTGACCGGGATACGTCATATCAGTTTGTATTTTTTGCGAAATCTCAAAGGATAATTGAGCGGCATGATCATCACTCACCTTATCACTTTCAACAAACACACGCAACTCTCTTCCCGCCTGAATAGCATAGGCTTTATTGACTCCATCAAAATTTTGTGCAATGTTTTCAAGGTCTTTTAGACGTTGAACATAACTTTCTAAAACTTGACGTCGAGCTCCAGGACGAGCGCCCGAAATGGCATCACAAACTTGTATGATGGGAGATAAAAGAGAAGTCATTTCAATTTCATCATGATGCGCCCCAATGGCGTTACACACTTCTGCTTTTTCGCCATATTTTTCGGCCCATTCCATACCCAATAAAGCATGTGGAGTTTCTGTCTCTTCTTCAGGCACTTTGCCAATGTCGTGAAGCAAACCAGCACGCTTGGCCATCTTGGCATTCAACCCGAGTTCTGAGGCCATCACACCACACAACTTGGCCACCTCCCTAGAGTGTTGCAATAAGTTTTGCCCATAGGAAGAACGATATTTCATACGACCAACCACTTTGACAAGTTCTGGATGAAGGCCATGAATTCCGAGGTCTATAATAGTTCTTTTTCCGACTTCAATAATTTCATTTTGAATTTGCTTTTGGGTTTTCTTTACCACTTCTTCAATTCGTGCAGGGTGAATGCGCCCATCACTCACCAAACGATGCAATGACAGTCGTGCAATTTCTCTACGCACAGGATCAAAACAAGATAAAATGATGACCTCTGGAGTGTCATCAACAATTACCTCAACCCCTGTCTCTGCCTCTAACGCTCGAATGTTTCGGCCTTCTCTTCCAATAATTCTACCCTTAACATCGTCAGATTCTAAGTTAAAAACTGAGACGCAGTTTTCGACCGCCTCTTCAGTACCAATGCGCTGGATGGTATTAATAATAATTTTCTGAGCCTCTTGTTGAACGGTGAGTTTAGCTTCTTCCAAGCTGTTTTGTACAAAAGCCATTGCCTCAACCTTAGCCTTTTCTTTGAGCGATTCTACTAGGGCCTCTTTGGCTTCTTCTGCCGATAAATTGGAGAGTGTTTCCAGACGCTCCACCTGAATTTGATGCTGAGCTTCTAGGGCTTCTGTTTTGCGATTTATCTGTTCAATCTTTTGGTCTAAGGTTTTGCTTTTCTGCTCATATTTTCGGGATTGCTCACTGGCTTTTTTCATTTCGTGATTTACCACTTTTTCTTTTTCACGAACTTTGTTTTCTACCGCAACAATTTTCTTTTCACGTTCCAGAATCACTTTTTCATGCTCAGACTTTAATTCAATGAAACGTTCTTTGGCTTGAAGCATTTTTTCTTTCTTAAGACTTTCTGCATCTGCATGGGCTTTTTTACGAATTTGTTTGGCATCTGACAAAGCCTTTTCCATAAGTTTTTTTGCTTTTTGATTACGAAAAATTAAGCTTAAACCGAAGCCTAATAAAACACCTCCAAGAGACAAAATGATATATAAACTATTTTCCATTTTTTTAAAATTAAAAATGCCTGTATTAGCAAAGGTTTTTTGTATAAACTCCTAAAAAACAGGTTTGTGGCTACCCAACTGATCAAGGATCTGTCTAAAACAGCTTGCTTTTACAATCGAAACTCACCACTTTTAAATAAAAACTCGTTGAGTTTATCAAAAAAAACTAATACAGGCAGTATTGTATTATAATATAAATAAAGAACGTTAATAGGCTGCCATATGAACCTCAATTAAATCGATTAACGCCGCCGCTTTTTCTTGCGTTTCATCTTGATCAGATGGGCGCAGCGCAGCCGATTCTTGTTGTTCAATTTGCGCAGCATATTGAAGGGCACACATTGCTAAAACATCTTGTTTATCTTGTACTGCATAGCTTTCTTCCAACTTTTTAATGGTGGCTTCTATCCGCTTAGCCGAATTTCGCAAAGAGGCTTCTTGATGGTCTTTGATGGTTAGTGGATAGACCCGATTTGCTATGGTCAATTTTATTTTTAACTCGTTATGCATTTATTTTTATACGACTTCAGAAAGCTGGTCTATACAAGCGTCAACTTCCTTTATTAAACGATTTAGTTTGTTTTTTGCAATGTTTTTACCCTCATTACTGCCCAGTAAATTGTTTGCAATGGTTAAGGATTTGTTATGCTCTTTGTATTCCGAAAGAGTTGCTACAACCTTTTGATGCTCGCTTTTAAGCTGTTCATTTTCGGAGGTGAGCTGCGAAATAGTCAAGTGTTGTGCTTTTAGTTTATTGAGTAATTCAATAATTTTTTGCTCTAATAGTACCATTGAATTTCGCTTGGCATACATAGTAATTGGTCACAATATTACTATCAACAAACTTACACAATCCCA
>CAZTYX010000120.1:0-4976 GCA_964617385.1 uncultured Flavobacteriaceae bacterium
CTTTTGTAGCGCCTCATTGTCTAACAACGCTTTAACTTTTTTGCCATTTTGAGTTTGAATAACCGCAAATTGTGGGGGTGTTTTTTCATCTGAATAAGAATGAATAAAATAGGATTTATTTGCACTAAAGGTGGCTCCGTTAAAACCTTGGTCTTTGCCCAAATTGCGTTTCTTTTTACCTTTAATTTTTAGCGCAAAAATGCCTCTGCCAATACTTCCGTTTTCAACCGATTGATAGTAAACTTCTCGTTTTTTTTCATTCATTCCATACACAGCCGTCACTTCCCAATCGCCCTTAGTGATTTGATCTAATAATTTTCCATTGTTATCATAGTGATAAATATGATTGTATCCATCTCGCTCACTCAACCATAAAAAGCTACCATCAGATAAAAACTTATATTGATCTTGTATGCTGACATAGGCATCATCTTTTTCTTCTAAAATTATTTTTGCCTCATTTTGAATTGGATTGACCCGCCATAATTTTAAATGATTTTGGTGGCGATTAAGGGTTTGAACCAACAAACCATGCTTTCCACCCACATATTTTAGGCGAGGGATGTAATAGGGCTGTTCATTTCCTAAAGTAATTTCTTTGTTTGATTCGTTATATAAATCATAAACAAACAATTGTATTTTGGAATTGTTTTCACCCGCTTTTGGATAGCGAAAGCCATAGGGAAAAGGGTAGGTGTATTGACCATAAATGTCCATTGAAAATAGAGGGACATCCGATTCATCAAAACGCATATAAACCAAATGACTGCTGTCTGGACTCCAATCAAAAGCACGCACAAATCCAAATTCTTCTTCATATACCCAATCAGTAATACCGTTAATAATTTTATAACTACCATCGTTGGTTATTTGTTTTTCGCTTCCTGCTGAGAGGTCTTTTATATACAAATTTCGCTGATACACAAAAGCAGCAAATTGTCCGTTGGGAGATAAAAGCGGTTCTTGTATTTTTTGGGGGAATAGTTTTGACACCGCCTGCGTTTCCCGATCATAAATCCAATAGATGGCTTGTTTGGAACGGCGATAAATGGGATCCACCGCTGTTTCTAAAAGTAGTTTTGACTCGTTTTTAGAAAAAGCATAGCCCGAAAAAAAAGGAATACCTTTTGATTCATCAGATTGAACTAAAACGGTTTTCTCTGGTTTACCTGAATAATGATGCAAGAAAATGGTGGCCTTTTGTTCTTTATAATCAACCGAAAGGGTGGTGTATTGAAATCCATTTTGCAAGGAGTGAATCGATTCCAAACGTTCGGGCTGAAAATCATTGCTAACAACGTCCTTAATTTCAAGTTTGGGTGCTTGTCCTATCAAGACAGAACAAAACATGAAAAGAACATATGTAAATAATTTTTGTAACATAATCGTTTTGTTAAAAAACCCTAAGATATAAATTAAGCTTAAAACTGCAACCCTAGAAAACGGATCTCCCGATTCAAAAATGTTATTTTAGCGAATGTAAAATCTACGCTTTGAAAAAGTCGTATTACGGTCATGGAAAATTACTCATCACAGCAGAATATTATGTTTTGGCCGGAGCTAAAGCGTTGGCTGTGCCCTGCCCGCTGGGACAATCACTAACTTTTGAATCCACAGGGCAAAAACATTTGACATGGAACAGCTTTGACAACCAAGGGCAATTGTGGTATCAGGGGCAATTTGAATTAGAAACTTTTGAAGAAAAAACGGCAATAAAAACAGCTGTAGGGAAACAGCTCTCCTTGCTCTTGCAAGCCACTCTAAAACTCAATCCATTGTTTTTAAACCAAGGAGGCGGGATAGTAAATACCCAACTTGAATTTGACCGAAATTGGGGATTAGGAAGTTCATCCACCCTATTGGCCAATATGGCTCAGTGGGCACAAATCAACCCTTTTGAATTATCAGAACAAAGCTTTGGAGGCAGTGGCTATGATCTTTCTTGTGCCTCCGCCAACGGCCCCATACATTATGTTCGAAACAATTTTTCTCCTAAAGTCACACCCGTTAATTTTAATCCTCCTTTTGCTTCTCGATTGTTTTTTGTCTATCAAAACACAAAACAAAATAGCCGTACCGAAATTGACCGAACGCGTCAAATTCCCTTCATTGAAATGGAAAAAATTAACGCTCTCACTGAAGCCATTACAAATTGTCAAGATCAGAATGAATTTAATGTTTTGTTGGCCGAACACGAAAGTCGGATTGGCCAATATGTTAAAAGAACCCCAATTCAACAAAGCCTATTTAATGATTTCAATGGGCAAATCAAAAGCTTGGGTGCCTGGGGCGGTGATTTTATGCTTGTTTCGGGAGATGAACAAACGATAAACTATTTTAATAGGAGGGGCTATAACACCATACACCATTTTGAAGACATGGTGTTGCAGCGGGTTTAAAGCACTTGATGAAAAATCATGGTTTTGCCATCCACAAAAGCAATAATTTTTTGTTGAATTCTTGCCGCTTGAAAGCTTTCTTGTTCTTGTTGAATGCTAAGGGTTTCGCCTCGAAGGGTATAGGAGGCCGTAAACATGTGATCGGCTTTTTCTTGAGAGCGGTCTTTAGACCAACCCTCCACCTGGGAGGGAGAAACAAAACGCATTTCGTGAAATTCAATGCCTTCTTCAATGTGGGTGGTACACCGCCACTGCGTGCCCTTAAGAGAGCCGCTATTTTTAATGGAGGTGATAGAAGATGTGAGTTCTTGCATTGTTGAGCTTCTTGGGGAGTCAGCAAAACAAAAACTGTGCCAAACCTTTTAGGAACGCTATTCTATTGGGGTTTGTTAGTAGTATAAAGCTCTATTATCTTGAATGGAAGCGGCTGATTTTAATGCTTCAAAAATGATATCTCCCATTTGTTGATTGGCCTCGTCACGTAAGTTTTTGGCGTAGTTATCATAATTACCAATGTCTTGCGCAATTGTCTTTTCTGTGACTTCAATCATATAAACCCCTTCTTGTCCTTGCAATAAGCTTGAAGGTTGGTTGATTGGCAAAGAAAAAGCAGCCCCTAAAATATAGGGTTCATCACCTGCACCTACAAGAGTTGCATTTTTTTGGTTAATGGCCGAAGCCGTTTCAACCTCCAATTCGGCTTGTTCTGCCAAAGCTTCAAGACTGTTAACTTGGCTAAACTGTGCTTTTATTTTTTCACTCTTTTTTTCTTGAATAAGAATTTCTTTGATTTCCCTTTCCACGTCTTCTATGGGTGCCAAACCTTCTTTTTGAATTGCTGTTAGTTGCACTACAGCATAACTTCCATCAGCAAGCGTGAATCGACGAATATCGCCTGGCGTGGTAGCATTATCAAAAATCCATTTAACAATATTGCGCTGTTGGTATAAACCCGGCATGTTTTCTTCTAATTCGGTAATATTATTTACAGGTTGAACACTGTAATTCTCTTTTTCTGCTGTGCCTAAGAAATCTTCTGTTTCAAGGGCATCCATTTCAAACTGGGTGGCGTTTCGGAAAATTTCATTGGCCGTCTGATCCGATGGCACAATGCCAGCGGTAACATCAGCAAGCAAGGCCAAATCATCTTTGTCGGTCACCTTGATGATATGAAATCCAAATTCTGTCTCTACTAAGCCCACTTGATTCACTCGAGCGTTGTCACAAAACTCAAAGAAAGGTGCGGCCATTTCTCCTTCTTGAAAAAAGCCTAGATCGCCACCTCGCGTTTTGGTAGGGCCTTCAGAATATTCTCCTGCTAGGGCTTCAAAATCGGCAGAACGACGACGCGCTAGCGCATAAATACGTTGGGCTTCCTTTTTGGCCTCTTCTTGTGTTCTAGTAATATCTTTTGGTGCACGTGAAGCGCCTTCGTAAGTGATTAGTATATGACTGGCACGTATGGAGGCGTTTTTCTTTTTGTCGAGCATTCGAGAAATTTTAAACACATCTCCGTCTTGATACGGGCCAAAAACTTCTCCTGGGGACAATTCGAATAATATATCGGCATAATCGTTATTGAGCTGCCCTTTGGGCTTGTAGACCGAGTCAAATGCTTGCTCCGAATATTCATCCACGAAATCGGCGATTTTATTGGTGGTTTTCAACCCCTCTAGGGTGTCGGTTAATTTGGACACGTCATTATATGCAATACGCTGTTCTAAAAGCCCTTCCAAACGCAAACGAATAGCGCTTTTATCTTCTGCAGTAGCAGCATTGTCAAATCGGACATATTGCATATTTCTGTATGCGTCGCGTTGATATTGATTGGCGTTCGCATCGCGGTAGGCTTTAATTTCACTTGCAGTAACAGACACTAAACTATCGGGAATATAATCAAAAGGAATGCGAACAAATTTGAGATTAAGATTATCGTTTTCTAGATGATATGCTGCTTTGGCTTCCGCCTCTGTCAATCCGCTGCTGGCTTTGATTAAATCGTAATAAATATTTTGTTTAGCAATGGCAATGATGCTTCTTTCTTGCGCTTTCCAAGATTCGTAGGCGGTGGGGTTTTGGGTTTTGAGTTGGGCAATAAAGTCTGTGAAAATACCAAAGTCAAAAAAGCCAGCTTCATTTTGAAAGCGTGGATCTTGCACAAAGGATTGATTGGAAGAAACAAGTTGTTCAATTTGCTCTCTACCGGCATCAATTCCTAGAGCGTCTAATTCTTGTTCAAAAATTTTATTTCTAACGGCCTGATCCCAAACCACATTAACCGCTTGAAGGGTAGAAAAATTATAATTTCGTTCGGTCTGATCTACCATCATACGAAATTGCTCTATGTCAATTTCATCATCGTTGATGACGGCAACTGGGTCTGTTGCACCACCCCCTTGATTTCCATTTCCAAAAACACCTGAGATGACAAAGGCAAAAAGAGCAAGTCCAATTACGAGTATCAAAAAAACAGATCGTTGTCTAATATTTCCTAAAATAGCCATAATGCATATATTTTAAACGTCTGCGAAATTACACTATTCCATCCAATAAAGAAAGGGAGAAGCTTTTAAAAAA
>CAZTYX010000121.1:0-4935 GCA_964617385.1 uncultured Flavobacteriaceae bacterium
GATAGTCTATGGGTACGTTTTAATGCCACGGATATGGCTGCCTCCCTGGTGTATTCTGGGAAAGGGGCCGCCAAAAATAATTTTTTGATGTCCGTGCAACTGGAACAAGAAAAAGAAAACCAGTTTTTGTCTTCTAAATATTCCCTTTCTAGCGCAGCCTTTAATCGTTTAATTGATTCGCTACTCATTGAGAAAAAAAACCGGTGGATCATCATGGATTCCCTAACCATACTCTCCCCTATTGCACAAAAATTCACCCAAGCGGCTTATATTTATTCCTATGCCACTATTCGTGAGCGATATGCCCTCTTTAGAGGTGTCCAGTGGAGCCCTGAAGAACGAGAAATGTTTTTTGATTTTCGAAAATTTTTAAATCTGGGCGATACTGATCTAGCCTATTTTGACCCTTATATAAACTATCTGCTTAATTATATCAATAACGAAGCCTTGACTCCGGGAAAAAATTATATGCAAGAAAAAGAAACGACCCCCTTTAATATGAAGCGTTTGGAGGTTGTGGATGACACTATTAAAGGGAGTTTGTTACGCAACAATGTGGCCCGGGCTATAGCCTACGAAGAGATATTGCGTTTTGAGAATCATAAAGAGCATGATTTGTTCTTACAATTTTATGCAACGGTTAATAGTTCTCCCGACTATTTATCTGAAATACTGGTGTTTCACAATGACATCACTCGCATGCAACAAGGGCAAAAGCTGCCCTCTGTGACATTGCAAAACAGAGCTGGAGAAACCCTCATAAGCGACGCGCTATGGGATGCCCGCCCCACGGTGATTTATTTTTGGTCACAAAACAGGATGAACCACTACAAAAGCACCCTTAAAAAATTGGAACAACTACAAAAAAAGTTTAAAGGGTATCGCTTTGTGGGCATCTGCCTGCAACCCTTTAATGAAGTGGTAGATCAAGTGCAGCAATTAATGGAAATTGTTCCTGAAGATCAATTTGCGCTCTTAGACTATGAAACCGCCTCACAAGCTTGGATGCTCACCTTACTCAATAAAGCCATTATTTTAAAACCCAACGGGCTCATTCATGAGGGTTTTGGAAATTTTTTAGACCCCCAATTTGAAAAGGTGTTGGTGCAATAAACTTTTCGTTAGGCGCAATTTTCAATTTCAGATTTGAAAATTACTACCCGTTCTGCTTAATTCCCTTTTTTATGATCGGCTAAAAACTGAGCCAATCCACTATCGGTGAGTGGGTGCTTCAACAATCCTTTGATGGCTGAAAGGGGTCCTGTCATTACATCAGAGCCCACTTTGGCACAGTGAATGATATGCATGGTGTGGCGCACAGAAGCGGCCAAAATTTCGGTGGGATATGCATAATTGTCATAAATCTCACGAATTTCGGCAATCAAATTCATGCCATCAGACGAAATATCATCTAAACGACCAATAAACGGAGATACATAAGTGGCTCCCGCTTTGGCGGCCAACAGGGCCTGTCCGGCTGAAAACACAAGCGTGCAATTGGTTTTGATGCCTTTGTTCGAAAAATAGCGTAGGGCTTTCACACCTGCTTCTATCATAGGAATTTTAACCACAATTTGAGGATGCAGCGCTGCTAAAGCTTCTCCTTCAGCAATCATCCCTTCATAATCCACAGCAATCACTTCGGCAGAAACATCGCCGTCCACTGCTTCACAAATAGCTAGATAATGGTTTGTAATATTTTCTACTCCTGTGATGCCTTCTTTGGCCATTAAGGAGGGATTGGTGGTTACACCGTCTAATACGCCCAAAGCTTGAGCTTCTTTGATTTGATCTAAGTTGGCGGTATCGATAAAAAATTTCATAAAATACGTTTAAAGATTATAGAATTGCTGTATTAATTTTTCAAACCATCGGTTGGGTAAAAGACCCTTTAAAACTACTGAAAATTTTTGCAAAGGAGCCCCCACACGATAGTGTACTTTTGGTTTTTTTAAGGAGATGATCCGTTCTATTTTTTGGGCAATTATTTCTGGAGCGATGCCAGATGAAACGTGTTCATCTATGGTTTCTAAGCTTTGTTTATAGATAGCCTCATAAGGCGATTGTTTTTTTTGTGGAGCATAATAGCGACGCGAGGCAATGTCTGAAACAAAATCTCCGGGGGCTAGTGTACACATTTTTACACCAAAAGGGTTCACTTCCATCCGCAGGGCTTCTGTAAGCAACGCCAAGGCCCCTTTAGAAGCAGAATAGGCGCCTCGAAAGGGCAATCCCATAGAAGCGCCAATGGAGGTGATGTTTAGTATAAAACCGTTCTGTTGAAGCCGCATTTGTGGCAAAGCACATTGCATGAGGTGTAAAGGTCCAAAACAATTGGTTTCAAAGTGGTTTCGCAATGCGATACCGTCTAACTCTTCCATTGGACCAATGATGCCAGCGCCAGCATTGTTAATCAAAATATCGAGGCGCTTTTCTTTTTTTATGATATCAGCCACAGCCTTTGAAATTGATGCTTTATCATTTAAATCCAAGGGCAGTAAACTATATTCTTTTGGTGACTCATACTTTTTAGGATCGCGACAAGTACCATAAACGATATAGCCTTTGTTTGCCAAATGAAGCGCTGTGGCTTTACCCAAGCCTGAAGAAGCACCCGTAATCAAAACAACTTTTGCCATATGGTAAAAAAAATGGGCAAGCGACCTACATCACACCGCTACAACCGCCTACCCTTGCTGCGTTCCCGCCCTGGGGGATTCGGCAGGAGCTGGTTGTGCAGAACTTGCCCGCCACAAAGATAGGAGTTCCCCCCAATCTCCCAATAATTTTATTTCCTTAATTTTAACCAAAATTACTGTATGAAATCCCTGTTCTTGTCCATCTTTGCCTTGCTGCTGTTGAAATGCAACTCCAGTGGCGCACCAAAATCTAATTTCCGTCTTGAGGCTACAAAAAAACCTTTACAATTCGGAGATACTCTCGCGCCGAGCATTAAAGCCAAAAAAGATGCTTCCTACGCCCAAGTAGATTGGTTTTGGGATGATGCACCGGCATCCATGCCCTTGACTATTGACATCCAACGCCTTGGCACCCATACACTGGAGGCGGTGGTGGCACACCAAAACGGGGTTGATACGCTGCGTCAAAAAATAAGTTTAGTGGCCGATACGCCCCCAGTGCTTTATACCTACAATATTTTAAACACCTTTCCACACGACCAAGAAGCCTATACCCAAGGCCTTGAGTTTATAGGCGATACTCTTTTTGAAAGCACAGGATTAAGAGGAAAATCATCCCTTCGGAAAGTGGCGTTTGAAAGTGGAACCCTATTGGAAAAAAAACCCTTAGACGATCAGTATTTTGGCGAAGGACTCACGCTTTTAAATAACAAAGTCTATCAGCTCACATGGCAGTCTAAAAAAGGCTTTATTTATGACCAAGGCACACTCAGCATGGAACGTGCATTTGACTTCCAAAAAAGTATTGAGGGCTGGGGTTTATGTAATGATGGGCGCTATTTATACAAATCGGATGGCAGCAACCGCATTTGGAAACTAGACCCGCAAAGTGGTGCCGAAATAAGCTATATTGAAGTAATGACCCATCGCTCAGCGCTTAACAAACTCAACGAATTGGAATGGGTAGATGGAAAAATTTACGCCAATACCTATCAGTTTGACAAAGAAGTAGGGTTGATTATTGATCCTAACACCGGAAAAGTAGACGGTGTGATTGATTTTAGCGGACTCATTGAAAAAGTGACGCAACACCCCCAATTAAATGTTCTAAACGGCATTGCTTATCACCCCCAACGCAAAACGTTTTTTGTGACTGGCAAAAATTGGGATACTCTTTTTGAAGTAGAACTGATTGCTAAAAAATGAAACCTACCCCCTTTTGCATAGAAATAAAAGTGGTTCAGTCCGATTTGGATGCATTGGATCATGTCAACAATGTGGTCTATTTAAAATGGGTGCAAGAAGCCGCACTAGCCCATTGGGAACATTTAATCGAGAAGAAAACCCAAACTTTTGGACGTTGGGTGGTACGCAGTCATCACATCACCTATAAACAGCCGGCTCTTTTGGGCGATGCACTGCTGTTGGAAACCTTTGTGACACAAACGCGAGGAACGCTTTCTGAACGAGTTGTTGAAATTTACAAAAAAGAGTCCCGAACATTATTGGCCCATTGCCGCACCCAGTGGTGCTATTTAGATGCCAAAAACCTTAAACCAATTCCTATTCCTTCATCTGTTAGCCAGCTGTTAGGGTGATTTTCTGCTTTCTCAAATAGATTATTTACAACGCATCAATAGTGCCTTTAAAGCAATTCAGTATTTATTAATGAACTGTTAAATCATTTATAATGAATTGTTAAAAGCAATTTGATCACTTCTTTTTATATATACATTTGCTCCAGTGAAACAAAACACGCCCTTTAAATCGACGATAATAACTACTTATGACAATTTCCAATTGCTTAAAACACGTTGAAGAAAACGATCTCTATACTTCTCTGAAGAGGGTTTGTTCAGTATTCGTTCTTAAAAAAGCACTTTATAAATTGCTTAAATATCCTTATTTCTAATAAGGGAAATGCTAATCATGGAGCAACCGACTTAAATGAAGCCATTTTTCAATTTAGAATACTAACCCAAATCTTACTATATAAATCAATCTTAACTAAAACAAAGCTTATGTTATCTATTCATACTACCTCTAAAAAAGCACTATTTCTATCGTGTTTATTTTCTGTTTTTTGGTCTTGTACCAAAGACAAAGAAAACCCACCAATGGCCGCTGAAAACACAAAACAAATGGAAGAAACAACCCCTGTGGGTGAATCGGAAGCCATTGGCGAAAAACTGTTCGAGCAATTAAAATTTGCCAACCAGCAAAGTGAAACCATATGGAAAGGGTATGATTACTCATCATTTCCTAAGTATTTTATACTCCAAAAAGATGATTACTC
>CAZTYX010000122.1:0-4872 GCA_964617385.1 uncultured Flavobacteriaceae bacterium
CGGACGGTTGTGCTTCATTTCTTCCATGACCATAATTTCCATCACTGGATCTATAGCCTTGAGCCATGCGGTGCGCAAATCGTATAATTTCTCTTGTTGCTTAATTAATTGCTTGTCTTGAGCTACCCAATGTTCCTGTATCTTTTTGGCTGGAACTGGAATTTGTATGGAACTAAATTCTTCATAATGCCACTGCATGGTTAAAGATGACAACGCTTTATTAAAAAATTTGATCTCATCCATCCGTCCTGAAAATGTGCCGTTATCCCCCGAAAATGCTGAATAGCTTTTACCAATTAATATGGGGCGTACCTCCAACTTTATCCCACTCGTGCTCACAGGTAAAATACTTTTGTATAAGTTGTCAATAAGGATATTAGTTGCCACGGCTTGTCCATCCACAAAAAGGCTTGCGCCCTTTGCTTTGCCACTGCCATCATAGCGAAAAGCAACGTGCTTCCATTGTTGTTTTGGTATCGCAACCTCACTTTGTATATGAATCATGTTGCCTGGCGCCATATTGATGAACCGTAAATTGAGTCGGTTTTGACCATCCAAATAAAAATCCCAACCGCGCCACCAGCTATTTTTTCCGCCTGATGTTCCAGCTATAAATTGTCTAAATTTAGGATCTTGTTGATCGGTATTGATCCACGCCATAGCCGAAAAAGGATCTGTCCATTCAAATTGTGGAATTTCATTTTTGACATAGATTTTATCATAATCGTCATGAAATTCGAAAGCCTGACCAGAAACTCCCTCCACAAGTTTGGGTGCAATGCGCATGGTCACATTTTTATTGCCATCTACCCAAAACCCCTTATTTTCTTTCTGCGGTTTGAGTTTTTCTAGGGGATAATGAGCCAATAACCCCTCTTTTAAAACATTCTTTCCAGGCAAATTTTCAGTATAGGCATAAAAGGTTTCTAATTCTTTTTGAGTGAGTTGTTGTTGGGCTTCAGCTTCTTTGATGCGCACCTCCAATTGGGCTAATTCTTTTTCTTTTTGCACTTCTGGTAAAAGCAACAATGGACCAAAATTTCCGTCATCACCCGTCATACCTAACTCTCTAATGTTATTGAAAAAAGCTGATAATTGATAATATTCTTTTTGAGAAATCGGGTCAAATTTATGATCATGGCATTTGGCACATGCCATCGTTAAGCCCATAAATGCGGTACTGAGCGTTTCTGTTCGGTCAAAAACATAATGCAATCGCCATTCTTCGTCAATCACGCCGCCTTCGGCAGTCATGGGTGAATTTCGATTGAAGGCCGTGGCTAATTTCTGCTCTCTTGTGGCGTTGGGTAATAAATCACCCGCCAGCTGCCAAGTCACAAATTGATCATAGGGCATGTTTTGTTTAAACGCTTTAATGACCCAGTCGCGCCAAGGCCACATGGTGCGATCACCATCAGCATGCAAACCGTGTGAATCGGCATAACGAGCCAAATCGAGCCAGTCGAGTGCCAAACGTTCAGCAAAAGCATCCGATTGCAATAAGCGATCTACTTCCTTTTCAAAAGCCGTTGCCGTGGTGTCGGCTAAAAAACGATCCAAGGCCTCAAGCGTAGGAGGCAAACCCGTAAGATCAAAACTTACCCTTCTTAGCAAAGTGGCCTTATCCGCTGGTTCAGAAAAAGTGAGTTTTTGTTGATTTAATGTTTGTGCTATAAAAAAGTCTATAGGATTTTCTTGATCGGCGATTCCCTTTTGAGGCATTTCTTTTTTTTGTGGGGCAATAAAAGCCCAATGTGGTTTCCATTCGGCGCCTTGTTCAATCCATTTAATTAACAAAGCTTTTTCTCGATCCGTTAAGGTCAATTTAGATTCGGGCGGGGGCATAACAATTTCTGCATCTTCGCTTAGAATGCGATGAATACTCTCCGATTTTCTAACATTACCAGAAACAAAAGCGCGATGACCGCTCTTAAGTTTTTTAAAAGCCTCTTCTTCTATATCTAAACGCAGGTTTGCTTTTCGGGTGTTTTCATCGGGGCCGTGGCATTGATAGCAGCGGTCGGAAAGGATGGGTTTGATATGATAGTTAAAATCAACTTCCTCCGGCAAATTATTAAAAGCTACTTCAACGGTTTCAGGAAGCGACACCGAACAAGCGCCTAAAAACCAAAGACCAACATAAAACAACCCTTTTTTACAATTCTTCATCTACTTAAGATCTATCGAAATTTACAAAAAAAATTAACCTCACTGTTTACCAAAGCAGCTTCTCCTTTTTGGGAGTTATTAAATAAGACTAAATTGGGGGTTTTAGCTATTGAATTGAATATCTTTAATGAAAAATATTTATTTCATGTTACGAGTCACTTTTTTCTTACTGCTGTTTTTTGGAGTTATTAATGCCCAAGAAACGCCCTTTGTTTATGGCGATGCACTACCAGATGCCCCTTCATTGGCTGCTCGAGGGAATTATGCGGTGGCGGTGCGTACCCTAAGCATTGTACATAAAAACCAACTGGATGTTTTAAACAGCAATTCTGAAAATACTGTTTTTTATGATCGTCCTCTCACACTTGAAGTGTGGTATCCAACGACATCCTCTGAAGGGGAACATGCCATAGAAAAGTATCAAGAAGTGATGGGCAATCAAAATGACCCCAAAAGGCCATTGATACCCTTCACTTTTTTGGGGAGAGCTATTCGTGAAGCACAACCACTGCAAACCACAAAGCCATTTCCTTTAATTATTGTATCACATGGTTTTACCGGATCGCGGTATTTAATGACCTATCTCACCGAAAATTTAGCCTCCAAAGGCTATGTGGTGGTGGCTATAGACCATACAGAATCAACCTTCCGAGATGCCAACGCCTTTCCCAGCACCTTGCTCAATCGATCGTTAGATGATTTGTTTGTGTTGGAGCAAGTGCATCAAATGAGTGGAGATAAAGATCATTTTTTATATGGATTAGTTGACGCAAACAATACCGGTTTAGTGGGATATTCTATGGGGGGGTATGGAGCCATCAATGTGGGAGGTGCTGGATATAGCCCAGAAGCCGTCGCTTTTTTTGAACGCATGACCGGTGGCAGCAAGGCCTTAGAACAACGCATGATGGGACATCCTGCTTTTGAAGACTCTTTTGATGACCGCATTAAAGCCATTGTGGCTTTTGCACCTTGGGGTATGGAACGAGGAGTTTGGAATGCCGAAGGATTACAAGGGCTTCAAATTCCTACGTTTTTTGTAGCCGGAAGTAAAGATGATATCTCGGGTTATGAAAAAGGAATTAAAGCTATTTATGAAGGCGCACTCAATACAGAGCGCTATTTGCTAACCTATGAACAAGCACGACACAACGTGGCACCCAATCCTCCACCTAAAGAGGCACTGCAAAAAGGTTTAGATATAAACGAATATTTACGTTATGCCGATTCGGTTTGGGATATGCGTCGAATTAACAACATTAATCAACATTTTGTTACGGCCTTTTTAGGTGTTAAACTGAAAAAAAACGAAGACTATCTTCCATATTTAAACGCAGCCGTGTTAAAAACCCAAGACCCTTGGGAAGGTTTTTTACCCCGCACCTCGGTGGGTTTGCAATTGGATTATGCTGCCCCTCAAAAGTAATTTGTTATCAGCTCGAATTAATCCTCCAAAGCCTGGTATATCAACGCTCTGAGTTTTTCATGATCATTAATATTATTGGCGGGAATTACTTGAGTAAAATATACCACCACCATATTTTCGACGGGGTCTACCCAATAGGTTGAATGATAGGCACCACCCCACCCAAATTCGCCATGTGAACCCAATTGACCTCTGCGTCCAACGTCTTCAACGGTGGAGAAGCCCAAACCAAAGCCCATACCAGGTGTCCAAGGAAAAGCAATGTCTCCCAAATGATTTTGAGTCATCAACGCCACCGATTTTCGGGAAAGAATTCGGTGGCCATTATAAACGCCTTTATTGAGCATCATTTGAAGAAATATGGCATAATCTTCTGCCGTACTCAGCAAGCCCGCTCCTCCCGAATAGCTTTTGCGTGGCCCGTTAACATAGGCTCCTTGACTTTCCATTGTGCCTGCATTGGGAGCGCGTTGAATGCTGTTTTCGGTGAGTGAATAAACCACTGCCAAGCGATCTATTTTTGATTTTGGTAAATAAAAATGAGTGTCCTTCATGCCTAAAGGAAGAAAAATACGTTGGTGTAAAAAATCGGCTAAGCTTTGACCTGAAACCACTTCAATTACAGCGCCCAAAATATCGGTGTTATAACCATAAACAAAGGCTGTTCCCGGATGTTCTTGTTGTGGTAATGCAGCCAAACGCTTTATAGTTTCTAAGATAGGTTCTTCACGATGAGCAAAATACCACCCCTGAATGCCAGCAGCTTTCCAAGCCGCATTAGCTGTACCCCAACCATAGTCAATTCCTGCAGTGTGGGTGAGTAAATCTCGCAAGGTAATTTTTCGTTTCGCTGGCACTACTTTATATCCATCATCATTAGGTTCTGCCACTGTGGTGTTTTCAAATTCGGAGATGTAATTTCCTAAAGGATCCGTAATCAATAATTTCCCTTCCTCCTGTAACATCATGATGCCCACACTCACCAAAGCTTTGGTTTGAGAAGCAATTCTAAACAAGGTGTTTTTTTGCATGGCTATCTTTTTTTCCACGTCTTGATGACCCACGGTTTCCCAATAGGCAATTTTTCCATTACGCGCTACCAAGGTTACAGCCCCAGGAAGTTTTTTATCATTCACATATTCTTGAAACGCATGCGTGAGGTTTTCTAATCGCTCTGAAGAAAAACCTACCGTATGGGCGTCCGCTGGTGTTAATTGTTGCGCCGTTGTATTGAGATGAATCGCTAAAAAGAACGATAGCGCCCAAGGGGTAAAAAG
>CAZTYX010000123.1:0-4834 GCA_964617385.1 uncultured Flavobacteriaceae bacterium
GAATTCTTTGGGGAACTCAAAAGCCGATAATGCTCGTTATGATGTTTTAAAAGAACAGCGCGAAGCATTATATAAAGAATGTGTGCCCATATTAAAAGATTTGGTTTCCCTAAACCAAAATGAGGATGCCATTAAAACGCTAATGAATATTTATGGAACATTGGGTGACAATGAAGGTTTTAAAGAAATGAAAGCACTATTGGAATAGTACTTTTTCAACCAAAAAAAACCTCGCTTTAGCGGGGTTTTTTTTATGCAATTCTTTTTATTAGGCGAAGTTTGTGTGAGTGTATGTTGAGGACGTTGTTATAGATCCCTGTCTGATCAATGCGGTCTATACGCACGGTGCCGTGGGCGTGAATAATATGGTGGTTATGCAATAATATACCCACATGTACTATAGCCCCTTGGTCATCGTCAAAAAAAGCCAAATCGCCGGGTTCGCTTTCTTCAATAAAACTGAGTGTTGTGCCAACCTCTGCCTGTTGATAGGCGTCTCGAGGAAGAAAAACACCATACAAACGATATACCATTTGCACAAAGCCAGAACAGTCAATGCCAAAAGGTGATTTTCCGCCCCATAAATAGGGAGCGTGGAGGTAAAGCATGGCAAATTCAGCGAGTATTGTTTTTTCTTTTTTTGAGGGAACAAGTTGACCTTCGTACTGATTTTCTAGTGCATCAGCAACGGCTAGATTACTGCCCAATAAAATAGGTGTTAGGTTATTTTTGTTGGATACAAAGTGCACCAAATCCATGGTAAATTTGGGTTTCTTAGTGTAAGCCACGGCCTCTTTTTCCGTAATTTCTTGTTGTTGTTTCGCGTCAATCCACCCTTCGTATTGATCCAAAAGACCCGATACCAAAAGCCAATCGCCTTTTTGTTTAATCACTTTAAAGCAATCACCGTAAAGAAATTGAGAAATCATCTCACTTCGATGGTTGTTTTCTTTGCGAAGGGGGACAAGACTCAAGTGGCAGTAACCGTATTTCAAGCTGAATCGTTAAGAATATATCACAAAAATAAACAATTAAGAATATTTTGCCCCACAAGGCTGCGCACCCCAAAGTCATAATGCTTATTTTTACCCAAAAGGTTAATTGTGCAACTGCTCCTCAACTTTATTCGCAATCATAAAACAACGCTTTATAGCGGTTTTTTGGTGTTCATGACATCCCTTGCTATACTCTACCTTTTTCCCAAAAGTGGACAATTTAGATACGAATATCAAAAAGGGCGGGTGTGGCTTCACCCCACACTCTATGCTCCCTTTGATTTTTCCATTTTAAAAAGTGAAGCTGCCTTGGAGATCGAGCAAAACCGTGTGCGGCAGACCTTAAAGCCTTATTATCGCGCAGACACTAAAATACGTGAAAACGTTTTGACGCAATACGAAGCCCTTTTCCCAAAATATTTTTCTATCACAGACAGTTTATTTGATAAAGATGCAATGTTTCAGCAAGGCCAATCGCTATTGTTGGAAATCTATCGCTATGGTGTTTTACCTCCAAACGCCAATGGGGTTTTAGATTCTGTTGTTTTAATTCAGAACAATAATGATGCACTTACCCTCCCTTACGCCGCTTTGTTTGATTCAAAGGGGTTGTTTCCTTACATGGAAAGAAATTTAAAAGAAAAGGGATTAAGTGTCTATTTAAAACCTTTTCAAGATTTATTTTTCGAATTAATAAGTCCTAATATCACACTGGATGAACGATTTACTGCCGAAGCGGAAAAACAGGCATTAAGTGAAATTTCTAAAGTGTATGATCTTAAACTTGAAGGTGAATTGATTATTGCAGAGGGGCAAGTGATTGATCAAGCCCAAATGGATGTTTTAGATTCATTGCGGTATGCCTATGCAGCGCAAACGGATCAAAGCAATGCTTTTCTTTGGATTGTGATTGGCTATGGGATATTGATTTTCATTATTTTCGCCTTGCTACTTATGTTTTTAAAGCAATATCGACCTGCTGTATTTGCAAGTCATAAACAACTTGGATTTATTTTATTCAATATGTTGTTTATTATTGCCCTCACCACGCTGCTGATTGATTTTAACGTAGCCTATATTTTTGCGGTTCCCTTTTGTATTTTACCCCTAATTATTAAATCGTTTTTTGATGCACGATTAGGGCTCTTTACCCATGTTTTAATGACTTTATTGGTGGGATTTATCATTCCTAATGCCTTTGAATTTGTTTTTCTCCAAATTGTGGCAGGTATTGTTACCATTCAAACCACAAATCATTTGCACAGAAGGGCTAATTTGTTTTTTTCTGTAGGTCAAATTGTAATGGTTTATGTTATTGCTTTTGTAGCGTTCACGTTGGTGCAAGACGGGAGCTTTTGGGATATTGATCTGGCTGTTATTGGGCTCTTGTTGCTTAATGGTTTATTAACACTTTTTGTGCAACCCCTGATTTATATTTTTGAGAAACTTTTTGGATTGGTTTCCGATGTTTCCTTATTGGAGCTCACCGACACCAACACTCCGTTATTAAAGCAATTGGCTGAACAAGCACCCGGCACATTTCACCATGCCTTGCAAGTGGCCAACCTCGCAGAAGCAGCAGCTAATGAAATTGGAGCAAATGCTCTTTTGGTTCGGGTGGGGGCGCTCTATCACGATATCGGAAAGATGAAAGCACCGCATTATTTCACCGAAAACCAAACGGCTAAACAATCGCCACACGATTCCCTAAGCCCTAAAAAAAGTGCACAAATTATTATCGAACACGTGTCCCACGGAGTGGAATTGGCTAAAAAGGCAAAATTGCCAGAACGGGTAATTGATTTTATCCGAACCCACCACGGTACTACTACGGTGTATTATTTCTTAAAAAAAGCAGAACAAACATACAAGAACACCCCCGAAGCTTTAGATTATACCTACCCGGGTCCAAAACCTTTTTCAAAAGAAACCGCCTTATTGATGATGTCTGATGCTGTGGAAGCTGCCTCAAAAAGCCTAAGAAACCCTTCTGCAGATCAAATTCAAGATTTTGTGGAACGCATTATTACCACGCAAATGGAACAAGAACAATTTCATGAATCCAATATTACCCTAGCAGAAATTGAAACGGTGAAACGGGTGTTGTTCAAGAAACTAATCAATATCTATCAATTAAGAGTAGAATATCCCGAATAAAATATTGTTTTTTTAACGGGAAAATTTACTTTTGCTTTTCCAATAGGAGAGGTGCCAGAGTGGTAATGGAGCAGATTGCTAATCTGTCAACGGGAAACCGTTGCCAGGGTTCGAATCCCTGTCTCTCCGCAGTTTAAATCCCTATGCATATAATACCGTATGTTTAGGGATTTTTTTTAAACGTATTTCAAAAATATTTAGAGTTAAAGGAATCATAGATTAAGACTTATTTATGAATGACATGAATTGCAAAAACGCACAAGAATTCTTCTAAAGAAAAAATATGATTTGTATATTGTGGTGTTATTAACCATAAATCAATTCAAATGAAACTAAAAATTTTATTTCTATCTGCTGTGTTTTTGGCTTTAGGTCAAGTCACGGCTCAATCAGTGATTGAGATTACCTATTTGGATGTTCCAGCCACAAAAATCAATCGCTTTATTGAACTTCATAAGCAAGTTACAGACCTCTCAATGGACGAAAGTAGAACGATTAAAGGGCATTGGCTATTTAGACATTGGTATGGCTCAGGCGCTTCGATTGTAATGTATGATCAATACGATTCAGCTGAGGATGCTGTGAAAGATAATCTGCGCCAAGTTTTTCTAGCTAACATTGAGAAATTATCTGAGGATGAAAAAACAGAAATAAATGCTGTGTATAAAGAATGGTGGTCTTTTTTTAAAGGTCATTGGGATGAAATGAGAGTCATTAACTATGAGAATTATTTTACTTCAAAAGAAGACGTGGATTGGGATACTCCATATGTATTTATTGTTGGTGATTATAATACCAACGGAAGCGTAGCTCAATTTGCAAAAGCCTATATGGAATGGCAGATTATTCCTGGAGTGAAAGAAGGGGCTATGTTATCTGGAGGCGCTAGCGCCCATTATAAAGGAACAGGATCGGACGCACAATTTATGGCATCTTATTCTACCATTATTGATTTTGCAACAGCTATTAGCAATCAAGGATCTGCAAATGCAGAAGCCAGAACAACTTTTTGGAACATGGTTGAAGGCGATCATAAAGATCAAATATATGTACACATGGGACATTTAAAAGATGGTAAATTTGATCGTGCAGGAAAAGAATAATATTTAAATCGTAAAAGAAATCCTCCTTTTTGGAGGATTTTTTTTATATCAGTGCTAAGCATCAATTCAATTTGTATATTAGAAAATCATTAATCATAAATCAATTTAAAAATGAAAAGACTTTTATTAGTATTTATTTGTATTTCTTTTGCCAAGCTTGGAATTGCTCAGAACCGTCTAGCTTTAAATTCATTTCGAAAAGTACCGGCTAATGAGCTAAAAACGTTTATGCAAAATGAAGCCTTTTACTGGAGTAAAGTAGCAGCTGTATTAAAAGAAAAGGGACAAATAACTGCCTGGGCCATTCAAGTTAGAAACGGGGGCATGCTTGCAACAGAACCGAATGTAAATACTCGAATTGGAATAGGCTCTTGGGAGAACTATGAAAATTTAGGTAAAAACTATGCAGCTGCACAAGAAATTGTGAAAAGCCAAATGGATCCTGAGAAAAGAGCATTGCTTGAAGAAGCATTAAAGCAAGATAAATTTGAATTTGCTGCAATTTTAACGAATACAGAAGAGTTAATTTGGAGTGATAAAGAACCATGTGCATGACCATCTAATTCAATGTGTCTTTTC
>CAZTYX010000124.1:0-4764 GCA_964617385.1 uncultured Flavobacteriaceae bacterium
AGGCAAAATATTCGCATTGCACCGGAATGATAACCCCATGGGCTGCGGAGAGGGCATTAAGTGTTATTAAACCCAAAGAAGGTGCACAATCAATTAGAATATAATCGTAGGCATCCAAGACCTCGAGCAGGGCGTTTTTAAGCATAAGCTCTCTTTTTTCCCGATCAATGAGTTCAATTTCAATAGCCACCAAATCGATGTGTGACGCAATAAGGTCTACATTTTCTGTATCGGTTTTTTGGATGCATTGGCTGGCCGTAACGGTGTGTTCTAATAGTTCATAGGTTCCACCTTGCCCTGATTGGGTGTTTCGTCCCAATCCAGAGGTGGCATTGGCCTGTGGATCGGCGTCAACCAATAGCACTTTTTGCTCTAAAGCACCCAACGCAGCTGCCAAATTTACAGCTGTGGTTGTTTTGCCTACACCACCCTTTTGATTTGCTATTGCTATTATTTTACCCATAATCAACGAACGGTAAAAATACGATTAATTGACTTCTCAAAAAAGAGGAGAAACTTAAAATTTAAATCCTTTTTTGGCATCCTTAATTTTTTTCTTCCTTTTCTTCTGTTGTTATGATAAAAACGGTTTCGTTTTCTTTTTTATGGCCGTATGACTCCCGCGCAAAACGTTCTAAGCTATCAGTATTTTCAAGCATTTCCAGGGTTTTTTTATCGTCGGCAATCATTACTTTCAATGCCTTTTTTTCCTTCTCAAGCGTTTCTATTTGTTCGTTTAACTCAGAATGAATACGCCAGGAATGTGTGTCTAAAAAAAACATCCATAACAGAAAAAAAACAGTTAAGGTTAGGTAGGTATAGAGTGCTCTTTTCGACTGCAGACGACCTAGCAAAGTTTTAATTTGATCCACTACTAGGGTTTTTGAATTTCATTCACTTGGGCGGGTGTAATTGTTTCTTCCCATTGGTTGTCCCATGAGTTTAAAATATAATTCATTACATCCGCAATTTCTTCTGCGTCTAAACCTTGATTGGCCATCACGCCGTTATACACATCTCCATTTACCTCAATGCGACCACTCAATCCATATTTTATGCCCGCAATGGAGCGATTGATATCTTTAAATAAATAGTCGGATTGATTGATTGGAGGGAAAACTCCCGCCACACCCTCTCCGGTGTTTAGATGGCATTGTACACAAAAATCACTGTATATTTCCGCACCATCGGCAATGCTTTCTTCTCGACTTTTTTGTGGAGTTAAAGAAGCAAATGTGATGAGGAAAAAAGAATATAAACCTAAAAAAAGTTTCATTAATTGGGTATGATTTTTAAAATTCCTTTGCCTTCCACACCCACATATAGATATCCATCGGGGCCTTGTTTCACGTTGCGTACGCGTCCAATTTTATCGAGCACTTTTTCTCTTTTCACGACTTTGTCATTTTTTAAAACCAAGCGTTCTAAGTATTCGAATTTTAAAGAGCCTACAAAAAGGTTTCCGTTCCATTTTTTATAAACACCAGAAGTGGAAAAAGCCATGCCGCTTGGACCAATTGAAGGCAGCCAATAATAATTGGGTTGCTCCATGTTGGGAAGGGCTGTGTTGTCTGTAATGATGGTGCCGCTGTAGTTAATGCCATAGGTAATTTCTGGCCAGCCATAATTCTTTCCTTTTTCAATAATATTGATTTCATCGCCGCCACGGGGCCCGTGTTCATTTTCCCAGATCACACCCGTTTCAGGATGTGTAGTCATCCCTTGTGGGTTTCGATGCCCATAAGAATAAATAGCTGTTTTTGCACCATCTTGCCCCACAAACGGATTGTCTTCTGGAATGCTCCCATCCAAATTTAATCGATATACTTTTCCGCCATCACGTGTAATATCTTGTGGGTTTACATCTCTATTGCCTCGGTCGCCCACGGTAAAATAGAGGTGTCCGTTATTGTCAAACACAATTCGTGAGCCCCAATGTTGCCCCTTTTTGGTGTTTGGTGTGGCTTTGTAAAGCAATTTTAAATCATCCAATTGAAGGTCGGTTAGTTTGGCGCAATAGAGTGCTGTGTTTCCTCCAGCCTCTCCGTCTAGGGTAGCTCCAAGGGTTAAATAGATTATTTGATTGTTTTTGAAGTCGGGATGAAGTGCCACATCAAGCAATCCGCCTTGACCTCTCACATAGATTTCTGGCAAGCCTGCCACGCTTTGTTTAGATCCATTCTTCACCCGATATAATGTGCCTGATTTTTCGGTCACCAGCAGTTCATTGGCACTAATGAAGTCCATTCCCCACGGAATGTCAATACCATCAACGACGACTTCATAGGTGTATTTAATTTTGCTTGGTGTTTCAATTTTAGGGGGGTTTTCGTCTTGAGCACAACTGAGTTGTAAATACAAAAGAGAGGCAAAAAACAATATATAATGCTGTTTCATAAATTTATTTTTTATTGATTTTAACGAGACTGTATCGGTTTCACGAACATACTAATTTTTTGGATTTATAGGGCTAGAGATTTAAAAAATTAATCCCTTTTAAACTTCTTTCTGATTTCTGTATTAGTGAGTTAAAGTCTTCTGCTTTTGTTGTGTAGGGCATTTAACAACTCTAATAGAAAAGTATTAGGAAAGCCAATAGAATTATAAACAATTCTAATTAAGACAGACTTAAGGAACAAAGAATATTGGCTACATTTATTCCAAATTAATTAATCTACAATGGATCACGCAAAAAATTCAAACGAACAAGGAAAATGCCCCTTTCTAAATGGCAGTATGAAACAAGCCGCCGGTACTGGAACTACCAACCGCGATTGGTGGCCAAACCAACTTAATTTAAGTATTCTAAGGCAGCATGCAACAGCTTCAAACCCCATGGGGCCTCAGTATGACTATGCAAAAGCATTTAATTCACTCGACTATGATGCAGTGAAACAAGATCTTTATGACCTAATGACCGACTCGCAAGATTGGTGGCCGGCCGATTATGGGCATTATGGCCCCTTCTTTATCCGTATGGCATGGCACAGTGCTGGAACCTATCGAATTGCCGATGGAAGAGGTGGTGCTGGCGCAGGAACTTTACGTTTTGCCCCTCTCAACAGTTGGCCTGATAATGCCAATTTAGACAAGGCGAGAAAATTACTCTGGCCCATCAAACAAAAATATGGCAGCCAACTTTCTTGGGCCGACCTTATGGTTTTAACTGGCAATTGCGCGTTGGAATCTATGGGCTTTAAAACCTTTGGTTTTGGCGGTGGTCGTATTGATGTTTGGGAACCCGAAGAAGATATTTATTGGGGCACAGAAGGCGAATGGCTTGGAGATAAAAGATACTCAGGCGATCGTGAATTAGAAAATCCGTTGGCTGCAGTACAAATGGGTCTCATATATGTGAACCCAGAAGGACCTAACGGAAAACCTGATCCTTTGGCATCTGCCAAAGACATTCGAGAAACGTTTGGACGTATGGCCATGAATGATGAAGAAACAGTGGCTTTGATTGCCGGTGGACACAGCTTTGGAAAAACACACGGGGCTGCACCACCCGATAAATATGTGGATGTTGAGCCTGCAGCAGCCGGCATTGCCGAGCAAAGTTTGGGCTGGAAAAATAGTTTTGGTACTGGAAATGCAGGAGATACCATTACGAGTGGGTTGGAAGGTGCTTGGACCACTACACCCACGCAATGGAGTAACAACTACTTTGAAAATCTTTTAGGTTATGACTGGGAACTCACCAAAAGCCCGGCAGGTGCTTTTCAATGGAAACCAAAAGATGGTGCAGGCAATGGTTTAGTGCCCGATGCTCATGATTCCTCAAAAAGCCATGCACCCACCATGTTGACAAGTGATATTGCTTTGCGTGAAGATCCGGCATATGAAGCTATTTCAAGACGATTTTTAGAAAATCCTGATGCATTTGCAGATGCATTTGCTCGTGCATGGTTTAAACTTACACACCGTGACATGGGGCCCAAATCACTTTATCTTGGGCCTGAAGTGCCCCAAGAGGATTTGATTTGGCAAGATCCAATTCCAGCACCTAACCATGACTTGGTTGATGCAAAAGATGTGGCTTATCTCAAATCATTGATTCTTGATAGCGGACTTTCAGTTTCTGCATTGGTAAGTACAGCATGGGCGTCTGCCTCAACGTTTAGAGGATCTGACAAAAGAGGAGGTGCCAACGGAGCGCGCATTCGATTTGCTCCTCAAAACCAGTGGAAAGTAAACAATCCACAGCAATTGCAAAAAGTCTTAGCGGCACTAGAAAAAGTTCAAGATGAATTTAATGGTGCACAAAGTAAAAAGCAAATTTCTATAGCTGATCTAATTGTTTTGGGGGGTGCTGCTGCCATTGAAAAAGCAGCCAAAGATGCCGGACATGATGTTGAAGTGCCCTTTAATCCGGGTCGAGGGGATGCCCTTGAAGAGCAAACCGACGCAGCTTCTTTCGACGTGCTGGAGCCTGCTGCTGACGGATTTAGAAATTATTTAAAAACACAATACACCGTTAGTGCAGAAGAAATGTTGCTTGATAAAGCACAACTGATGACGCTTACCGCACCTGAAATGACTTTGTTGATTGGCGGCATGCGCGTTTTAAATACCAATTATGATGGTGCTCAACATGGAGTGTTTACAGATCGCCCTGAAATGCTTTCAAATGACTTTTTCACAAACCTCCTTGATAATGGAGTGGAGTGGAAGGCTACATCCGAACATGAAGATGTATTTGAAGGACGCGACTATAAGACAGGCGCACTTAAATGGACCGGCACTCGTGTTGACATGATTTTT
>CAZTYX010000125.1:0-245 GCA_964617385.1 uncultured Flavobacteriaceae bacterium
GCATTGCAAAATCAACTACAGAGGATTTCGAACGTATAATTAATTCTTTATTCACTCTGATAAATTTTGTGTTTAAAGCCTTAGGGCCTCAAACGGATTAAACATATTTTTCAGGATTTTTCCTGAGACTTTAAGGCTTGCTTAAAGTCATTTTCAATGAACGTTGGTGAATGTTTTAAGTGTCTTACCAAACACTATTTTTTCTTATGGCGGTTCGCTCTACGACGTTTTTTTCGCTTGTGCGT
>CAZTYX010000125.1:255-4699 GCA_964617385.1 uncultured Flavobacteriaceae bacterium
TCTTACCACTTGGCATAGGGATACTATATTTTAATGTTAGTTAATACTTTTTAAGCAACAGGAACTTTAGATTTCACGCCCTGTAAAAAAGTTTTTGCGGGTTTAAACGAAGGAATATTGTGAGCAGGAATTTGAACAGCCACATTTTTTGAAATATTTCTACCCGTTTTGGCGGCTCGTGTTTTAATAATAAAACTGCCAAACCCTCTAAGGTAAACGTTTTCACCTCGTTCAAGAGCGCCTTTTACCTCTTTCATAAATTTTTCTACGGCAGCTTGAGCATCTGCTTTGTCAATACCCAAATCATCCGAAATGTTGGAAACGATATCTGCTTTTGTCATTATTTATAAATATTTTGATAATTCTTATCCTAACTTTGAGGCTCGCAAATATATAAATAAAAATGATAAACCCCTCTGTTTAAACTTTTTATATTATACTTGCTCCTTTAACATTTTAGTGCCAAAAAATTGTCTTGGACCCAGGTTTTAATGAATTGGTATGCCGTTCACAAACGCCCCTTCCCGTGGCGAAACACACGTGATCCATACAAAGTGTGGCTTTCTGAAATCATTTTGCAACAAACCCGCACGCAGCAAGGCTTGCCTTATTATGAGAAGTTTGTGGCTGCCTTTCCAACAGTGCGCCACTTGGCTGCCGCTTCGGAAAATGAGGTGCTAAAATTATGGCAAGGACTGGGTTACTACAGCCGAGCGCGTAACTTATGGACCACCGCAAAAGCAATAACTAACGAATTAGATGGGCAATTTCCCTCCGATTTTTCTGCTTTGCTTCGACTCAAAGGGGTTGGCGACTACACGGCCAGTGCCATTGCCTCCATTTGTTTTGATTTGCCACATGCTGTGGTAGATGGCAATGTATATCGCGTATTAGCACGTCATTTTGGAATTTTTGACCCCATTAATGCGGCAGGAAGTTTCAGCCTTTATAAAGAAAAGGCACAGCAATTAATGGACGTTCATCAAGCGGGTAATTTTAACCAGGCGTTGATGGAGTTTGGTGCACTGCAATGTGTGCCAAAAAATCCTGCTTGTGCAATTTGTGTGTTTCATACAACGTGCTATGCTTTTCAGTTCAATAAAGTGGATTTTTTGCCCGTCAAAAAGGCAAAAGCCAAGGTGCAGAAACGGTACTTTAATTACATGGTGCTTTTGGATTCAAACCCTCAATTTATATTGCAAAGGCGCGAAGCAAAAGATATCTGGCAACAACTTTATGAGTTTCCCCTTTGGGAATCTAAAAGAAGCATTAAGCACTTGCCAGCATTGGCTAAAAACAATGTAGCACAAGAAATCAATGGGTCTTGGCGGCGTTGGAACCAAACCCCCATTAAGCACAAATTGAGCCACCAAGAATTGCACCTCACTTTTTGGGTAGCCAACACGAAAATCCCTTTAAGAAATGGAATATCTCCAGATCAAATGGAGGCTTATCCAGTGCCTGTTGTGATCCAAAACTTTATCACTGAATTTTTCGAATTGTCGGCTTGATTTTTTACATTTACTAATCCATTAAACCCAAAAATTAAGAAATCATGAGTGGAACACTTAACAAAGTTATGTTGATTGGCCATCTTGGTGATGAAGTCAAGATGCATTATTTTGATAATGGTGGCGCCATCGGGCGTTTTCCATTAGCAACCAATGAAACCTACACCAATAAAACAACAGGTGAACGGGTTACGAACACGGATTGGCACAATATTGTGGTGCGCAATAAGGCCGCTGAAATTTGTGAAAAATATTTGAGCAAAGGAGACAAAATTTATGTTGAAGGTAGAATTAAAACACGAAAATGGGCCGGAGAAGATGGCGCTGATCGTTACACCACCGAAATCAATGTGGATGAGTTTACTTTTCTTAGTAATAAAGCAGCAGATGATGCAGGCGCACAAACTACACACAATGCAACAAAACCACCGGCTGTTCAGGAGGCCCCTCCCGAAGAAGACGATCTTCCGTTTTAATTTTTTATTGATTGGATCCTGAACCCATAACATTTATTATTTCTCTTTTTTGGAGCGAAAGTATTTCGGTACTGATTCAATCTTTATTAGTGCTGTTTTTACTGTTGCTTTCGGCCTTGATTTCAGGAGCCGAAGTGGCCTTTTTTTCTCTAAGTCCAAAACTTTGGAAAGATGCTTTTCGAAAAACAGCTGTTGCCAAGCGTATTGAGGGTCTCTTAGACCGCCCCAAAAGACTTTTGGCAACCATTTTAATTGCCAATAATTTTATCAATATTGCCATTGTTTTATTGTTTTCTTCTTTAAGACAATATTATATGATGGGTATTGAAAATGAGACCTTACAGTTGGTGATTGATATTGGTTTAATTACCGCTATTATCTTAATTTTTGGGGAGATATTACCCAAAATTTATGCGAATCGGAATGCGCTAAAATTTGCTCAATTGATGGCCTATCCCGTGAGTATTTTAGACCATTATTTTCTGTTTTGGCTCACCGTTCCCATGAGTAAAACAACTCGATTTTTAGAGCTGCGATTGTCACAAAAGTCACAAGGTATTTCAGTAGACAATCTGTCTAAAGCACTTGAACTCACCGCCAACCATGAAACCACTCAAGAAGAACAGAAAATATTAGAGGGTATCGTAAACTTTGGCAGCACAGACACCAAGCAAGTGATGTGCCCCCGTATCGATATTTTTGCTTTAGCCGAAACCACTTCTTTCAAAGAAGTGCTAACATTGATAACAGAAAACGGCTACTCTAGAATTCCCATTTTTAAAGATAATTTGGATGAAATTACAGGCATTCTTTATGTAAAGGACCTCCTTCCACACCTTGAGAAAAAAAACTTTGCTTGGCAAAAATTGCTTAAAGAACCCTATTATGTGCCCGAAAACAAAAAACTAGACGACCTCCTCCATGATTTTCAAGGCAAGAAAATGCACATGGCTATTGTAGTAGATGAATATGGAGGTACTTCAGGACTCATCACCTTAGAAGATATCTTAGAAGAAATTGTGGGTGAAATTAGTGATGAATTTGACGAAGAAGCCTTGCGTTATTCTAGAATTGATGAGCATACCTTTGTTTTTGAAGGTAAAATAAACCTTAAAGACTTTATAAAGGTGATTGAATGGCCAGCTGAAGATTTTTTTGACACTGTGAAGGGAGAGGCAGAAACCTTAGCAGGCCTGTTGCTTGAATTGGCGAAACGGCTCCCACGAAAGGGGCAAAAAATGGGCTTTAAAGGGTTTCATTTCACCATTGAAGAGGTTGATCGAAAACGTATTGTGCAAGTGAAAGTGCGGGTGCCTAAACACATTAAAACTCATTGATGCGCTACTTTATCGTATTCGTAACGCTTTTTCTTTTTTCTTGTCAACAAGATCGGCAACCCCTTCCCAAAGGGTATTTGCGTTTAAATTATCCAGAACCCGCCTACACTTCTTTTTCATCTGCTTATCCTTTTGCTTTTGAGCACAATAAATTTGCTGCTTTAGTGGAAGACCAGCGCGGCATAAAAATGGTGTATCCAGAAATGAAAGCAACGGTTTATTTGAATTATAAACCCATTGAAAAAAATTTAGACGTTTTGCTTAATGATGCTTATCAATTGCCGTATAAACATGTGGTGAAAGCTACTGCCATTCCTGAAAAATTATTTGTGAACCCAAAGGCGAGGGTTTTTGGCACCTTGTTCACCGTTGAGGGCAATGCCGCATCACAGTTTCAGTTTTTTGTAACTGATAGCATTCGTCATTTTCTGATGGGCTCCCTATACTTTTATGCCCAGCCCAACTACGATTCCCTGTATCCGGCTATTGATTATCTTCAAAAAGACTTAACGCATTTGATAGAAAGCCTCCAATGGGATTAGTTTTTGGCAGGCACTTTTGATGGGTCAATATCTTTTAACGCTTGTACAGTATAGGTTTTTCCGTCGCCACTTTGCTGTACCACTGCAATAAGTTTATCCTTTGTTAAAGCAGTATTAGGATCAAAAACGACCCAGCCTGTTTTGGCTTCAAAATCTACAGCTGCTAAAACAACACCGTCTGTTTTTGTTAAGTTTTTTTCAATGGTTGCGGCACAGCCTACAGCACACATCATGCCGTCAATAGATATCTCCACCGCCTTTGCGTTGGCCAAAGAAATGGCCTTTTTAGCAACGGGTTGACTAACTGTAATGATTTTAGCCGGCTTAGGATTTTGACAGGCTCCAACCAACAACAATGCAATCAAAAATAAATAACGCATGGGTTTCAATTTGTAGCAAAGATAGGTGAAACCGATATGATTATTCAAAAATAGCAGAATCTATTGGTTCATTAAAGGTCACCTTGTCTATCGAAAAACGGATTTCTTGAGGGCCCATTTTGAAACTTACCGTTTGAGGGATTACAATTCCATCAACTTCTTTATGATCACTAAATTTTGTGACGGAAGTTTGTGTTT
>CAZTYX010000126.1:0-4699 GCA_964617385.1 uncultured Flavobacteriaceae bacterium
GTGCTTTGCATTGTCTCCCAGCAAATTTTATTGCAGGCAAAATGATGCTTATTCGTGCTTTGTTTTTAGGCCTTTCATTAGATTTGGTTTCGCCCTCAAGTAAACCGATGAAACAATTAAAAAAGAAATATGATTTTGTGGCAATGACACCCATGCAAGCGTGGAATTCGTTGTCTAAAATGGATCAAATTAAAACGCTCATTGTGGGCGGAGGCCAAATTTCAAAGCCCTTACGTGAAGCGCTTCAAAAAGTGAACGCCAATGTTTTTGAAACCTATGGCATGACTGAAACTTTATCCCACATTGCCATTCGAAAAATTGATGATCCAGTTTCTCTGTTTACGTTGCTACCCAAATTTTCTATTTCAAAAGACGATAGGGGCTGTATGGTAATTAATGCACCTCACTTATTAATTAAAAATTTAGTGACCAATGATACCGTTGAAATTTTGAACAAAACACAATTTCGTTTGTTAGGCCGTATCGATAATCTTGTTAATACTGGTGGGGTGAAATTACAACCTGAACAAATAGAAATCAAATTGTCTGGGCAAATGCCGTTACACTTTTTTGTGGGAGGTTTACCGCATGAAGTTTTGGGTGAAGAATTGGTACTGGCAATAGAAAAAAATCAAGATTTTGACAGGCAACAACTCATAAAAGTCATTAAAAATCACCCCGAATTAGGAAAGATTGAACGTCCAAAAGCGATATTGATTTACGATCGTTTTCAGCGCACTTTTAGTGGCAAAATTAAACGTAAAAAAGTGTTGGCAACGGCCTATGCAGAACGTTTAGACTTGTAACAAACCCATCGAGAAGTTTTTGTCAACGGGCGCATGGTCTGCTACAGCCACGCCCATACTAATCCATTCTCTCGTTTTGACAGGATCAATAACGGCATCAACCCAAAGTCGCGCAGCGGCATAAACTGGAGTGGTTTGCGCGTCATAGCGATCTTTAATGGCCTCTAAAAGTTCTTTTTCTTTTGCCGACTCAAGTTTTTGCCCTTTTTTCTTAGCGGCCGATTTTTGAATTTGTAATAAAACATTACCCGCTTGTTCTCCACCCATAACAGCAATTTTTGCGGTGGGCCAAGACATCATAAATCGAGGATCAAAGGCTTTACCGCACATGGCATAATTTCCAGCACCATAGGAATTTCCTATTACCACTGTAAATTTGGGCACAACAGAATTGGCCACGGCATTAACCATTTTGGCACCATCTTTAATAATGCCTCCATGTTCGGCATCACTTCCCACCATAAAACCTGTTACGTCATGTAAAAAAACCAAAGGAATTTTTCTTTGATTGCAATTGGCGATAAATCGAGTTGCCTTGTCTGCACTGTCGCTGTAAATAACACCACCAAATTGAATTTGTCCTTTTTTGTTTTTGATAATTTTACGTTGATTGGCCACAACACCTACAGCCCACCCATCTATTCGGGCATAGGCCGTGACAATAGTTTTTCCATATTCTGGCTTGTATTCTTCTAACGAATCTGCATCAACTAAATGGGCAAGGAGGTCATGCATATCATACGGTTCATGGCGCTCTTTTGGTACGACTCCACAAATGTCTCCAGCCGCTTTTGCAGGCGCAAGTGGGCCAATCCGATTGAAACCGGCTTTTCGTGGTGCTCCAATTTTTTGTACAAGTGCTTTAATACGATCCAATGCTTCTTCATCATTTTTGGCTTTATAATCAGCAACACCACTAATTTCAGTGTGTGTGGTGGCACCTCCAAGGGTTTCATTGTCAATTTGTTCTCCAATGGCTGCTTTAACTAAATAGCTGCCCGCCAAAAAGATACTGCTGGTTTTGTCCACCATAATTACTTCGTCAGACATCACAGGCAAATAAGCTCCACCGGCCACACAACTACCCATTACTGCTGCAATTTGAACGATGCCCTCGGCACTCATTTGGGCGTTGTTTCTAAAGATGCGGCCAAAAAAATCTTTATCAGCAAAAAGTTCGTTTTGTAGGGGGAGGAAAATTCCTGCACTGTCAACCAAGTAAATAATTGGAATTTTATTCTCTAGGGCAATTTCTTGAGCTCTTAAGTTCTTTTTTGTGGTTATAGGAAACCAAGCTCCGGCCTTTACTGTGGCGTCATTGGCCACTATCACACACCATTGGCCAGAAATTTTACCTACCATCACCACCACGCCTCCGGCAGGACAACCGCCATATTCTTCATAGCAATCGGTTCCAGCTAAAGCGCCAATTTCAAAAGATTCTCTTTCATCATCCAAGAGGTAGGCCACTCGTTCCCGAGCGGTTAGTTTTCCTTCCTGTTTGATTTTTTCAAGGCGTGCCTTTCCACCCCCTAACTTGGCTTGCCGTTCTAGGTATTGAATTTCGGAATAAGCCAGTTTTAAAAAATCTTCATTTTTTCTTTGCTCTAAATTCATCCAATTAATTTGTTTTGCTAAAGTACTTATTTCTACACGGGCAGATTAAAATAAATATTAGATATTTGTTTCTAAGATTTAAGAAAATATGGCTTTAAACAAAAATAAGATTTTAGGTTTCAGTGCTTTGCTTCTTTTTTTACTGGGCGCGAGTCTCATCGTTCTAGGGTTTTATTGCGGCAAAGATTGGAACTATTTGGTGAGTTTGATGGGGGTTGGATTTTGTATTGTAGCCTGGGCCTTTAATGCCCTTCGCGGAAGAATATAGTTTATGGCAGAAGATAAAAAGATTATTTTTTCTATGTCGGGGGTTTCTAAAACCTATCAGGGTGCACCAAAGCCTGTCTTAAAAAATATCTCACTCAGTTTTTTTTATGGAGCTAAAATTGGGATTCTTGGGTTGAATGGCTCTGGAAAATCTACCCTGCTAAAAATAATTGCCGGTTTAGAAAAAAGCTACCAGGGTCATGTTGTTTTTTCTCAAGAATATAAAGTGGGCTATTTGGCTCAAGAACCTGAAATGGAGGCTTCCAAAACAGTTCTTGAGGTTGTGAAAGAGGGGGTGGCTGCCACCACTGCCATTTTGGATGAATATCAACACATTAATGAGCAATTTGCCTTACCAGAGGTTTATGAAGATGCCGATAAAATGGAACGTTTAATGCAGCGTCAAGCCACATTGCAAGATGCTATTGATGCCGCTAACGCTTGGGAGTTAGACAATCAGTTGGAATTGGCGATGGATGCACTAAGAACACCGCCGGCAGATCAAGAAGTTGGTTTGCTATCGGGGGGTGAAAAAAGACGTGTGGCTCTTTGTCGATTGTTGTTACAGCAACCTGATATTCTCCTTTTGGATGAACCCACCAACCATTTAGATGCCGAATCGGTGCACTGGCTCGAACAACATTTGGCCCAATATAAAGGCACTGTGATTGCTGTGACACATGACCGCTATTTCTTAGACAATGTGGCGGGATGGATATTAGAATTGGATCGAGGAGAAGGCATTCCATGGAAAGGCAATTATTCTTCTTGGTTAGATCAAAAAGCAAAGCGTTTAGCACAAGAGCAAAAACAAGCTTCCAAACGCCAAAAAACACTGGAGCGTGAATTGGAATGGGTGCGTATGGCACCCAAAGGGAGACAAGCCAAGCAAAAGGCACGCTTAAATAGTTATGATAAACTTTTACAGCAAGATCAAAAATCAGTGGACGAAAAACTTGAGTTGTATGTGCCAAACGGTCCACGTTTGGGTACTGAAGTCATAGAAGCCAAGGGTGTGGCAATGGGGTTTGGGGACACTTTGCTGTATGAAAACCTTAATTTTCGATTGCCTCAAGCAGGCATTGTGGGCATCATAGGGCCTAATGGCGCTGGAAAAACAACCCTTTTTCGACTGTTGTTAAATGAACTAAAGCCTCTTGCCGGTTCTTTTGAAGTGGGAGCCACTGTCAAAACCGCTTATGTAGATCAAAACCACAGTAATATTGATCCACAAAAAACCATTTGGGAAAACTTTTGTGGTGGCCAAGAGCTTATCACTATGGGGGGACAACAAATCAACTCTCGTGCTTATTTAAGCCGATTTAATTTTAGTGGTAGTGAGCAAAATAAAAAGGTGGCCACCCTATCGGGAGGTGAACGAAATCGATTGCATTTGGCCATGACTTTAAAGGAGGAGGGCAATGTTTTGTTGTTGGATGAACCCACAAATGATTTAGATGTTAACACCCTTCGCGCTTTAGAAGAAGGATTAGAAAATTTTGCCGGTTGTGCTGTGGTAATTTCACACGACCGCTGGTTTTTAGATCGTATCTGCACACATATTTTGGCTTTTGAGGGAAATTCTGAAGTTTATTTTTATGAAGGCTCCTTTACCGATTATGAAGAGCATAAAAGAAAACGGCTGGGGAAAGAACTTGTGCCAGAACGCATTAAGTATAAAAAATTAACCCGAGATTAATTTTTTAACTACCTAAAGTATTTTAAAAGTTATACTTCCAAACACCCATACATTGGGTTATTCCCTGTTACCGATCATATCTTCGGGTTTTACCCAAGCATCAAATTCGGCTTCAGTCAAATAACCTAAAGCTAAACTGGCTTCTTTTAGTGTGGTGCCCTCTTGATGTGCTTTATTAGCAATTTCAGCGGCTTTATAGTAGCCGATTTTGGTATTGAGAGCTGTGACCAACATTAAAGAATTGGAAAGCAATTCCTGAATTTTTGGATGGTTGGGCTCAATGCCAACTACACAATGTTGGGTAAAACTT
>CAZTYX010000127.1:0-4695 GCA_964617385.1 uncultured Flavobacteriaceae bacterium
AGCGCCGCTGTAAAACCGGCTTTCTTTAAAATAGAGTCATAGGTGTAAATGGGTGCTCCAAATCGCAAGGCAAGGGCAATAGCATCAGATGTGCGAGCATCAAAAATTTCCTCAATTTTATCGCGTTCACAAATCAGACTAGCAAAAAAAACACCATCCACCAGTTTGTGGATAATCACCTGTTTTACTTGAACATTAAAGCGATCTGCAAAACTTTTAAAAAGATCGTGGGTGAGGGGTCGGGCTGGTTTAATTTCTTGTTCCAGTGCCACAGCAATGGCCTGAGCTTCAAAGCCGCCAATAATAATGGGTAATTTTCGGTCTCCCTCAATTTCGCCCAATAAAAGGGCATAGGCGCCGGTTTGCGTTTCGCTGTAGGAAATTCCTTTAACTTGTAATTTTATTAATTTCATAAGCGTTTTAAAACCCTTCTTAAGTTTTATGATGCTGTTTGGACTTTAATAACGTCAAAATTCTTCTTTTATTGAGTGGGCCTTAATTTATAATTATTAACTAAATTTGCGCTTGATAAAAAACCAAATGAAAACAATTCAATTTAGAGAGGCTATACAGCAAGCCATGACTGAAGAAATGCGACGCGATGAAAGCATTTATTTGATGGGAGAAGAAGTTGCAGAATATAATGGAGCCTATAAAGCTTCTAAAGGAATGTTAGATGAATTTGGACCCGAACGTGTAATAGACACTCCCATTTCAGAACTTGGTTTTGCGGGTGTGGGCGTGGGCTCCACCATGACAGGAAACCGCCCCATAATTGAATTTATGACTTTTAATTTCGCCTTGGTAGGTATTGACCAAATAATTAATAACGCCGCTAAAATCAGACAAATGTCTGGTGGACAATTTCCTTGTCCAATTGTGTTTAGAGGCCCCACGGGTTCGGCAGGACAACTAGCTGCCACCCATTCCCAGGCCTTTGAAAGTTGGTATGCCAACTGTCCTGGTCTTAAAGTGGTGGTGCCCTCTAATCCCTATGATGCTAAGGGACTCCTAAAGGCTGCTATACGTGATGAAGATCCAGTAATTTTCATGGAATCTGAACAAATGTATGGCGACAAAGGAGAAGTGCCAGAAGGTGAATATATTTTGCCCTTAGGTGTTGCCGATGTCAAAGAAAAAGGGAGCGACGTTACCATTGTTTCTTTTGGAAAAATTATCAAGGAAGCTTTTAAAGCCTCAGAAACCTTAAAAAAAGAGGGAGTTTCTTGTGAAATTATTGATTTAAGAACGGTACGGCCCTTAGATTACCAAACCATTTTTGAATCGGTTAAAAAAACCAACCGCTTGGTGATTCTTGAAGAAGCATGGCCCTTTGGCAATGTGGCGACAGAAATTACTTATCAAATACAAAATCAACTATTTGATTATCTCGATGCACCCGTTGTCAAAATCAATACTGCCGACACACCGGCCCCTTATTCTCCTGTTTTATTGCAAGAATGGCTCCCCAATGCCGATGATGTGATTGCAGCAGTAAAGAAAGTTTTGTATAAAGAAAACTAAACGGAACCGTTTTGATTTTTCTAATCGGACTTGAATCCTTACATTTGCGACCCAATTTAAGAATGAAAAATATTTTGTAAAGTGAATACGATATACCTCCCTATTGCCCTATCTGTAACAGGTTTGATATTTATGGTGTTAAAGGCCCGATGGGTTCGAAAACAAAACGCCGGAAATGAAAAAATGCAAACCATTTCCAAAAACATTAAAGAAGGTGCACTGGCTTTCCTGAACGCAGAATACAGAATTTTAGCTGTTTTTGTATTGGCTGCCTCAGTTGCCTTATTCTTTATTTCAAGGGCGGTTGAAACCACAAGTATTTTAATTATTCCTGCCTTTATAATGGGTGCCATTTTTTCTGGTTTGGCTGGAAATATTGGGATGCGTATTGCCACAGAATCTAATGCAAGAACCACGCAAGCAGCACGTGAAAGTTTACCAAAAGCCCTTCAAATTTCTTTTGGTGGAGGTACTGTTATGGGGCTTGGAGTAGCCGGCTTAGCCGTGCTAGGACTTTCCCTTTTCTTCTGGTATTTTGTGAACCATTTTTTGGTGGGTAATGCTTCTTTTTATCAGGAAATGACCATTGTTTTGGAAGCCCTTGCAGGTTTTTCTCTTGGAGCAGAATCCATTGCACTTTTTGCTCGTGTGGGAGGTGGAATTTACACTAAAGCTGCAGATGTAGGAGCTGACCTGGTGGGAAAAGTAGAAGCGGGTATTCCAGAAGACGATCCTCGAAACCCTGCCACCATTGCAGATAACGTGGGAGACAACGTGGGCGACGTGGCCGGAATGGGAGCAGACCTTTTTGGAAGTTATGTAGCCACCGTACTAGCCTCAATGGTTTTAGGAAATTATATAATAAAAGATATGGCGCAAGCCAGCGGAGGTGTTTTTGAAGATGCCTTTAATGGAATGGGTCCAATTCTATTACCACTCATGATTGCCGGTGTTGGCATTGTAGCTTCCATTATAGGAACCTTTTTTATCCGCATTAGAAGTAACGATGCAAAAGAAGCACAAGTACAACGTGCCCTAAATATAGGAAACCTTTCTGCCATTGGCATCACGGCTGTTGCCACCTTTTTCTTGGTAGATTTTATGCTTCCCGAAACCATGAATGGAATTCAGTTTTTCGGAGAAGGATCACAAAATATTCCCAGTTTAAATGTATTTTATGCCACCCTAGTAGGATTGGGTGTGGGTTATCTGATTTCTTTTTTTACTGAATATTACACAGCGCTTGGGAAAAAACCCGTTTTGGAAATTGTTCAAAATTCTTCAACAGGTGCAGCAACGAATATTATTGCAGGCTTAGCTACTGGAATGATTTCCACATTTAGTTCTATTATCTTATTTGCATTGGCCATTTGGGGCTCTTATTTTTTAGCTGGATTTTATGGCGTGGCCATTGCCGCTTCAGCCATGATGGCCACCACTGCCATGCAGTTGGCCATTGACGCTTTTGGTCCTATTGCAGACAATGCTGGGGGTGTGGCAGAAATGAGTGAACTCCCTAGTGAGGTTCGAGAAAGAACAGATATTTTAGACTCAGTGGGAAATACCACCGCTGCCGTTGGAAAGGGATTTGCAATTGCCTCAGCTGCTTTAACAGCACTAGCTTTGTTTGCTGCATATGTAACGTTTACAGGCATTGATGGAATCAATATTTTTAAGGCTGATGTACTGGCAGCCCTCTTTATTGGAGGTATGATTCCAGTCGTTTTCTCTGCTCTCGCAATGAAAGCTGTGGGTCGTGCCGCCATGGAAATGGTGGAAGAAGTACGCCGACAGTTTAGAGAAATTCCAGGTATTATGGAAGGAAAAGGCACACCTGAATATGGGAAATGTGTTGATATTTCTACTAAAGCAGCGCTTCGTGAAATGTTACTTCCTGGATTGTTAACCATTGTAACCCCTGTATTAATTGGCTTTATTATGGGCGCTGAAGCGCTTGGAAGCTATATGGCTGGTGTTACTGTTTCTGGGGTGCTTTGGGCCATTTTCCAAAACAACGCTGGTGGCGCATGGGACAATGCCAAAAAATCTTTTGAAGCTGGAGTAGAAATTAATGGTGAAATGACCTACAAAGGATCAGAATCTCATAAGGCTGCCGTCACAGGTGATACAGTGGGCGATCCGTTTAAAGATACCTCTGGACCTTCAATGAATATTTTGATTAAACTTACCTGTTTGGTTGGTTTAGTAGTGGCGCCCATCTTAGGCAACCACGGTGAAGAAGCGATGGCCGATATTGAAAGAACTCATGAAAAAGAGCCCGTAATTGTTACCCAAGAAAAACAAGTTGAGCCTCTTGCGGATTCAAAAACAGTAGCTTACAAATAATTTAGGATAGCAGAAAATAGTTATTGAAAAAGGCCGTTCACTTTGGCATCAACTTTTTCAATTACAGCACCAAGGTCTTCTTTTTTTTCAACAAAATCGAGATCATCTACATCTATGATGAGTAAATCGCCAGGATAATTGCTAATCCAAGCTTCATAGCGTTCATTGAGACGACTCAGATAATCGATGCTTATAGAATTTTCATAATGACGCCCTCGTTTATGAATTTTGTGAACCAAATTAGGAATAGAACTCCGCAAATAAATTAGTAAATCGGGCCCTTTAATTAAAGATTCCATCAACTCAAAAAGACCAATATAATTATCAAAATCACGTTGGTTGAGCAACCCCATAGCGTTGAGGTTGGGGGCAAAAATATGGGCGTCTTCATAAATGGTTCGATCTTGAATTACCACCCCTTTATTTTGTTTGAATTGCAAAAGCTGTTGAAAACGACGGCGTAAAAAATAGATCTGTAAATTGAACGACCATCGTTCCATTTGGTCATAGAAGTCATCCAAATAGGGATTGTCGATAACATCTTCATAGTGTGCCTCCCACTTAAAGTGTTTGGCTAACAATTCTGTTAAGCTGGTCTTTCCAGCACCAATATTTCCTGCAATTGCAATATGCATCTAACAATAGAATAGCAGTGCAAAATAAGTTTTTGTTAGATAAATCAATAATGTTTTAATTAATAATTTTTAGACAATAGAATAAAAAATAGATTAATTTTTAAATATTGAAAAAAAATGTACTTTTGTACCACTAACGAGGAAGGATTTGACTGATTGCAACCTCGATAAAAAAATGCTAAAGCAGTGT
>CAZTYX010000128.1:0-4677 GCA_964617385.1 uncultured Flavobacteriaceae bacterium
TGTGCTTTATTAGCAATTTCAGCAGCTTTATAGTAGCCAATTTTGGTATTGAGTGCTGTAACTAACATTAAAGAATTGGAAAGCAATTCCTGAATTTTTGGATGGTTGGGTTCAATGCCAACCACACAATGTTGGGTAAAACTTGCTGCCGCATCGCCCAAAAGTTGCGCAGAAGACAAACAATTGGCTGCCATCAAAGGTTTAAATACGTTGAGTTCAAAATGGCCTTGGGTGCCGCCAATGGTCACAGCCACATCGTTACCCATCACCTGAGCACACACCATGGTGAGGGCTTCACATTGGGTAGGATTCACCTTGCCTGGCATAATGGAACTTCCTGGTTCGTTGGCTGGTAGAATTATTTCTCCAATGCCTGAACGAGGTCCAGAGGCCAATAGACGAATGTCATTGGCAATTTTATTTAAACTTACGGCCAGTTGTTTTAAGGCCCCATGCGTTTCCACAATGGCATCATGGGCGGCTAGGGCTTCAAATTTATTTTTTGCTGTAATAAAAGGTTGTTCTGTAAATTCAGCGATAAATTGTGCTACAGTGGTAGCATAGTTTTTGGGTGTGTTGATGCCCGTGCCCACAGCTGTTCCTCCCAAAGCTAATTCGGAGAGGTGGGGCAAAGTGTTTTGTAAGGCTTTAATGCCATGTTCCAACTGAGAAACATAGCCCGAAAATTCTTGACCCAATGTGAGAGGGGTGGCATCCATTAAGTGCGTTCGCCCAATTTTAACAACGTCTTTAAAATTATCTGCTTTTTCTGCTAGAGCATCTTTTAGGGCGCTTATTTTGGGAAGGGTGTCTTTAACTATTTTAAGATAAACAGCAATATGCATGCCCGTGGGAAAAGTATCATTAGATGATTGTGATTTGTTAACATCATCATTTGGAGCGAGCGTTTTTTCTCCTTCACCCAGTTTTTTTCCAGCAAGCACATGGGCTCTATTGGCAATCACTTCGTTAACGTTCATGTTGCTTTGCGTTCCAGAGCCGGTTTGCCAAATCACCAAGGGGAATTGGTCGTTGTGTTGACCGGTTAAAATTTCATCACAAACGGTGGCAATGGCCTCTCTTTTTTCTTCTGAAAGAACCCCTAACTGGCAGTTGGCATAGGCGGCCGCCTTTTTGAGATAAGCAAAACCATAGATAATTTCTATGGGCATACTGGCAGCGGGGCCAATCTTAAAATTATTGCGAGAGCGCTCTGTTTGTGCGCCCCAATAGACCCCTAGGGGTACCTTTACTTCTCCTAGGGTGTCTTTTTCAATTCGAAAATCCATTTAATTTTTTTTTAAAAATAAGAGGTTTGCTGCGAAACTCTGTTGTAGTTCAATGAAATTTGTTTACAATTTTCTTTTTAAAACGATTTCTTATCCCTTTTAATTTTTTTATTTTTGTATCAGAATTTGATGATATGTTTGAATTTGACCAATATTTAGGATTTTTAGCTTTTTTGAGTATACTAACCATAGGGTTTTGGCTCATGATTTTTTTAATCACTTTTGTTGTGCCATACTGGTTGTTTGGTAGTTTAATGGAACGACTAAAATCAAAAAAGGCTAAAGACTCTTCGGTGGAGTAAAGCATAAAAAAGGGCACTCAAAAGGTGCCCTATACTTTTTTATAGCGTTGATTTAATTAAAAACCAAATTCTTCTTCACCACCGCCATCATCGTTGCCACCACGTTGTGTTCTTCTGCGGTTCCGTTCGGCTTTTCTTTCATTTATTCTATAGGTGAACGTAAAAATATAGGATGGTTGTCTCCATTGAAATTCGGTATAATTCCTAAAGTCAGCTGTTTCTGTTGTACTCTTCCTTTTTGAGGTGTTGAAAATATCACTCACTCTAAATGAAAGTGTGGCTTTGTCGTTAAGAAGGGGCTTATTGAGTGCACCAGAAAAGGTAACAACACCTTTCGATTCGGTTTGCGCATTGGCTCTAGGGCCAAAATAAAACCCATTGAATTGGGTGTTGATTCCAAAAGGAATAGGAAAACTACTGTTTAATCGAGCAAACCAACTTACAATTTCTCTATCCAATGCCACACCTTTATAGGAACCGATGGTTTGAGAATTGAATATATTAAAGTTTCCACTCACTCTTACACGACGTTTGGGTGTGTAGGTTAGCGTAAATTCTGTTCCTGTACGTGCATTTTCAGATAAATTAATTGACGTTGATCGATATTGTGGCAGCTCTACTAGAGGATTTTCACTAACAACCACTAGTTCTCCAGTGGCTTCTGTGATACGTTCTATCACTTGGGTTGCTTTTTGATAATAAATAGAACCATTAAACGTGAATTTATCCCATCTTTTGAGGTATCCAAAATCATATAAATTAGAATAAGAAGGGTCTAAATCAGGATTACCTTCTCTAAAAAAGGTCAAACTTGTTAGTGAACGGAAGGGATTTAAAGACCATGATCGAGGGCGTCTAATGCGGCGGCTGTATCCCAATGTAATATTCTCTTTTTCACTAAACTCAAAGGATAAATTAAGTGTTGGAAACCAATCAGTATAATCTTTCTCTTTGTAAATATTGGTTGTTTTTTGGTCAATTTCGATATGTGTTTTTTCCATTCGAAGTCCCATGAGATAGGAAAACTTATCAATTTTTTGACCAAACTGTGTGTAGGCTGCATTCACATTTTGCGTGAACCCTAAAAAGTTTGTCAATTGGGTGTTTGGAGTTCTGCCCGTTTGCAGTAAATCAAACACGTTGTAGTCTGTTTCTTGAAAGCTGAAATTGCCTCGATAACCTAATTCAAACTGTGTGTTGTCATTCACAGGCCATACATAATCCATTTGAAGTAGTGTTCTTTTTTGATCCTCTAATGTTTCAGACTCCTGATTAAATGTGCTTGTGTTTTCAGCCAAATCGCTTTCGTCTTCTCCACTAGCTTCGGTTTGAAATTCGATGATTAGTTCATGGCCTTTATCATCAAACTTTTTGGTGAAGTTGGCGGTGAATTGTCTAGAATTGTCTACTTCTTCTTCAAATTGGTAGCGACCAAATTGGTCAATAACAACACCGGCTGCATTGAGGTTTTCTATTTCAGTGGTATTGTTACTTTCGTTATTGCTTTTTCTAATAAATCCACTAACGGTTAACGAGGTTTGATCATCAAAGAAATATTCAGTACCAAGGTTAAAGAAAACACTTTTTCTAAAACGTTGATAATCTCTATCTTCATTAACAAACCGAACAGGATCAAAGTTTTCACTTTCAAAAATCCCACCCCCTCTAGATTCGGAATTCCGAAGTGATGTGGTGCTAAAAATATTAAGCTTTTTCGTTCTGTAATTTAATGTAGCATTTCCACCATAGGTTGTTGGAAACCCACCGTTGGCAATAAACGAACCATTGAATCCTTCTAGTTCTTCTTTTTTAAGAATAATATTAAGTATTCCAGCCGTTCCAGAGGCTTCATAGCGAGCCGAGGGGGAAGTTACTACTTCCACTTTTTCAATCGATTCAGCCGGCAAGGAACGCAATCCTTGAGGGCCTGAAAGACCCACCAAACCAGAAGGTTTGCCATTGATTAAGATTCGAACATTCTCATTTCCACGTAGGGCAATATTTCCTTCCACATCTACAGATACCGAAGGAACGTTATCCAATACATCAGCCACAGATCCTCCACGAACGGTAATGTCTTTTCCTACATTATAGATTCTTTTATCGAGACGAATTTCTACCTCTGTGCGTTCTCCAACCAGCTCCACTTCATCTAGGTCTTCTGCATTAATTTCAAGGGTGATGGTGCCCAAGTCTTTATTTTCTCGAAGGTTTTGATTTTCTAAGGTGATTTTTTTAAACCCAATGTATTCTATAGTAATGGTGTAGTTTCCAGGGAAAATTTCGATATTAAATCGGCCTTTTGCATCGGTAATGCCGCCCTGAATACGATCCGGAAAACGATCGTTTACAAGAGTTACAGAAGTGTATTCTAATGGTTCTTGCGTTTCTATGTCAACAACAACACCGCTTAGTGAAATTTGAGGCATGTTTCCGGGGCCGCCTTGAGGCCGTTGTGCTTGGAGCCCTTCAATTAGAAATGCAAAGCACAAAACAAAAAAGATGTATTTTTTCATGAATTAATTTAATTCCTCTTTAGATGGATTTTAAAGAGGAAGGTTTAATGATTTTCTAAAAAAGAAATTAAATTTTCAAGAGGACGAGCCACAACCCCTTTGTTGTGTGATGTGACAATCGGTCTTTGAATAAGTTTTGGGTGTTCCACCATCAGTTTAATAAACCCCTTTTCGTCCCAATCTTGATGGTTAAAGGTGCTTTTCCATAGTGCCTCTTCGGTGCGCACAAGGGCTTTAGCAGATACCCCTAATATGGAAAGTAATTTGGTGAGTGTTTCTACACTAAAGGGTTCCTCAAGATAACGCACAATTTTGGGTGACAAGTTTTTTTCTTCCAAATAAGCTAAAGCCTCTCTAGATTTTCTACACCGTGGGTTGTGATAAATGGTGAAGTCTTTTTTCATGGCAAAAAAAAAACCTACTCGAAAGTAGGTTTAAGGTTTTATTTCACTTTTTCAACCACAGCTTTAAAAGCTTCCGGATGATTCATGGCCAGATCGGCCAGCACCTTTCTGTTTAGTGCAATGTTTTGCGCTTTTGCTTTGCCCATAAACTGGCTGTAGGACATAC
>CAZTYX010000129.1:0-4675 GCA_964617385.1 uncultured Flavobacteriaceae bacterium
ATGGTTAAAGAAGGCTCTTTTAAGCTAAGTGGCCCGGTTGAAGAACCCAACATCAACTTTATTCAGGTGGAAGGTATACAGGGCAATTTTCCAATTATATTGGAGGGTGGCACCATTCAATTGACCTTACATAAAGACAGTATTGGATCCTCTACAGCAGAAGGCACAGTGTCTAATAACGATTTTATGAAATATAAAAATGAGACTAAAGCCTATATCAAATCAATCAATTCCATTGGAAATGATATGCAGCAGGCACTCATTTTAAATGATTCCTTGTTGGTTATGGATTTAAGAACGGAATATGAAGGGGTGCGTCAACAAATTCAAGAGTATGAATTGAATTTTATCGAAAGTAATCCCAATTCATACGTTTCTACATTAATTCTAGAGCGCTTTGCCGCTTCCAAAGAAATTGACATAGAACGAGTCAAAAAATTGTATGATGCCTTTACAGATCGCATCAAAAACTCTGCTTCCGGCAGATTTATTCAATCCCTTCTAAATCAACCAGCAGCAGCACCCAAAGTGGGTGAATATGCCCCAAACTTTGAGGGCCCCACTCCAGAGGGAAATGCACTAGCGCTAAAAGATCATTTAGGAAAAGCTACTTTAGTTGAGTTTTGGGCCAGTTGGTGTAGGCCATGTAGGGTGCAAAATCCAAGTTTGGTGTCACTGCACCAAAAATTAGCCCCTAAAGGCTTTAAGATCATAGGTGTTTCCCTAGACAAAAAGAGGAGTAGTTGGCTTCAGGCCATTGCAGATGATGGATTGGTGTGGGATCATGTGTCGCATTTACAACAATGGAACGACCCCATTGCTAGACAATATAAAATTGATGCGATTCCAGCTTCTTTGTTATTGGATGCCTCTGGAAAAATTGTTGCCACCAACTTAAATCCTCAAGAACTTGAGGTGCAATTGGCTTCACTGCTCCCCTAGCTACCGCTGTCTAAATAGCCAAAAGCCAACTCCTGCTGCTGTGAAAACAATATAAAGTAGCGTTTGTTTGGCTTCCATCAATAATTCAGGAGCATAAATTAAAGGTAAAATGATACCCCATATGGCGCCTCCCAGGTGAGCGGTATGTCCAATGTTATCTTGTTGTTTTTTCATTCCATATAGCGAATAGGCCACATAAGCAGCCGCAAACAAATAGCCAGGAATGGGTATGGGAATAAAAAAGAGGTATAATTCTAAAGCCGGATAAAGTAAAATAGTACTAAAAACGACACCTGCCACACCGCCACTGGCACCCACCGCAGCATAATAAGAATCATTGCGATGAAAATAGGCAGCAAACAAATTGCCCAACAACAGACTTCCAAAATAGAGCATTACAAAAGCACTTGTGCCTAAACTATCCACCACCGCATAACCAAAAAGATAGAGGGTAAACATGTTGAAAAATAAATGCGCCCAGCTCACATGTAAAAAAGCGGCTGTTAATAGGCGATATCTATTTTGAGGGCCTTTTAATCGAATGTCAAATTTGAATTGATCAAAAAACTGCTCGTTGTTAAATCCTATGAAACTTACTAGACTATTGATGGCAATTAGGCATCCGACAACAAAAGGTAGTGGTGTTCCCAAGTAGATTGTTTTTTCAAAAGTAAAAATTGTTTTTACAATGTGGGCGGTAAAACCTATTCCTTTCGATTTAATTATCTTTGTGCTACAAATCACACTGTTTTGGATGCCATATTTTACTATTTAGCCTATCCCCTTTTATATCTTATTGCTAAACTTCCCTTCCCTTTGTTTTATGTCTTTTCAGATGTTGTAGCATGGTTTTTGTATCGGGTAATTGGCTATCGAAAAAAGGTGGTTCGCAAAAACCTTGCATTGGCTTTTCCTAAAAAAACCAAAGCAGAACGTATCGCTATTGAACGTACTTTTTACACCCACCTCAGTGACTTGTTTTTGGAAATGATTAAAAGCTTAACTCTATCCAAAAAAAGTATGTTAAAACGCTTTCAAATAAAAAACATAGAAGTTTTAACGCAATTTGAATCCCAACAGCGCAGTTGTTTTATTATGTGCGGCCACTATGCCAGTTGGGAATGGATGATGTCTTTGGGCTATCACATAAAACACATTGGCTATGGAATTTACACCCCCTTATCCAACCCTTATTTTGATCGCTTGGCACAACGCATAAGAAAAAAACACAACGCCTTTTTAATTTCACGCTATGCCATTAAAAACACACTTGCAAAGCATCAAAATGAAAAACACCTGGGGGTATATGGTTTTGCTAGCGATCAATCACCAAAATCAACCGACAAAGCCTATTGGAGAACTTTTTTAGGGATTCATGTTCCTGTTTTTACTGGAGCAGAACGCTTGGCACATGAACACAACATTCCCATCGTTTTTGGAGCGGTTAAGAAAGTCAAAAGAGGTTATTATGAACTTGAATTTAAACTCTTAAGCGAAAACCCAAAAAACGAACCCCTTTATAGCATTACCGATGCTTTTACAAATCATTTAGAGCGCCAAATTCACGAGAATCCAAGTCATTATTTTTGGACCCACAATCGCTTTAAGTTTGCTTCAACGACTTAATTGCTCCAATTCAATCACAAATTTTTCAGCCAATGTAGTCGCTTCTTCTTGCGATTGTGCTTCGGTATAAACACGAACAATGGGCTCCGTGTTAGATTTTCTTAAATGCACCCATGCGGTTTCAAAATCAATTTTAAGGCCATCAATGGTTGTTGTTTTTTCTGTTTTGTAGTGGCTTTGTAGTTGAGCTAAAAGTGCGTCAACATTTACTTCTCGTGGTAAAACCACTTTACTCTTTTGCATAAAAAACAAGGGATATTGTTTTTTAAGTGTTGCCACGCTGCACCCCTCTTCTGCGAGTAAGGAAAGAAATAGTGCAATACCCACCAACGCATCACGGCCATAGTGGAGGTCAGGATAAATAACACCCCCGTTTCCTTCGCCACCAATCACTGCATTTACAGCTTTCATTTGAGTGACCACATTCACTTCACCCACAGCACTAGCGTGGTAAGGCTGATTGTATTTTGCGCTCACCGCGGCCAAAGCCCTTGTGGAAGATAAATTTGAAACGGTTGGACCTGGGGCACTTCGCAGCACATAATCGGCGCAGGCTACCAGGGTATATTCTTCTCCAAACAAATTGCCGTTTTCATCCATAAAAACCAATCGATCTACGTCTGGATCAACCGCTATACCAAAATCTGCTTGATGCGACAAAACGGCGGCGGATAAATCTTTCAAATGAGCTTTTAATGGCTCTGGATTGTGTGAGAAATTTCCTGTAGGTTCGCAATGCAGAGGAATAATTGAACAATTAAGTGCCTTCAACAACAAAGGAACCGCAATCCCCCCAGAAGAATTTACAGCATCCACCACCACTTTAAATTGTTTTTGCTTAATTCTTTCTGATTGTACCACAGGCAAGGATAAACAAGCCTCTATGTGTTTTTGTAAATAGCTTTTATTGCTGGTGATATCACCCAATTTTTCTACTGGCGCAAAAGAAAACTTTTCTTTGATGGCATATTGCAGCACTTCACCGCCGGCTTGGGCGTCAATAAATTCACCGTTTTGGTTTAATAATTTTAAAGCATTCCATTCTTTAGGATTATGACTGGCGGTAATAATGATGCCACCGGACGCTTTTTCCCAGGCCACTGCAAGCGCCACAGTGGGCGTAGTAGACAAATCTAGATCAACAACATCTATACCCAATCCCACCAACGTTTGATTAACCAATTGATGCACCATGGAACCAGAAAGACGTGCATCTCTTCCTGTAACCACTTTGAGCTTTCCTGTATTGTTTGCAGCGAGCCATTGGCCATAGGCAGCCGTGAAGCGCACCACATCTAAGGGAGTAAGATTCTCTCCAGTAGCACCACCAATGGTACCCCGAATACCCGATATAGATTTAATTAATGTCATAGCATTATCATTAAAATACAGCCACTAAGGTAGGGCAAGGTCAAATATTGGCAAATCTTTTTTTAAATAGTCTTATTTTAGACCCATGAATTTTTTAGCGCATGTGTTTTTGTCCAGTCATGATTTTGACTTGGCCTTAGGCAATTTAGTTGCCGACCAAATCAAAGGAAAAGCCTATTTAAATCTGCCATCAAAAATTCAAGAAGGAGTCTTGTTGCATCGTAAAATGGATTTCTACACCGACAGACATCCCGCTTTTAAACAATGTGTAAAAAAACTCTTTCAATCACATCGTCATTACAGCAGCGTCTTGGTAGATATGTTTTTTGATCATTTTTTAGCTAAAAATTGGAGCAAATACCACCCCCAAAAGCTTTCTGAATTTACAACTCAATTTTTTGCTTTTCTGTTAGAAAACCAGTCTATGGTGCCAGAGCCTTGCTCTCGATTTTTAGGCTTTTTAATTCAATATGATTGGTTTGAAGCCTACGCCACACTAGATGGTTTAGAACGCATTTTGGCACAAATGGAAAAACGCACCCAATTTGAGTCAAATTTGGCTCGAGGACGTGTGGCCTTGGAAAACGATTACACCTTTTTTGAATCTCACTTCACTGCTTTCTTAGCAGATATAACCCAACACTTTAAAATTCAGATCCTATGTTAAAAGCAATTAGAAATTGGATTAGCGTGAGCTTAGCAGGACTGCTATTGTTTGCGTGTAATCCACAACCTC
>CAZTYX010000130.1:0-4637 GCA_964617385.1 uncultured Flavobacteriaceae bacterium
CCTGCGGATGACCTTACCGATCCCGCTCCAGCAACCACATTTGCCCACTTGGATGCCACCACTGTTCTTTCTAGAAAAATTGCAGAATTGGGAATTTATCCCGCGGTGGACCCTCTTGATTCTACTTCTCGTATTTTGACTGCGGATATTTTAGGTGAAGAACACTATGCCTGTGCACAACGTGTGAAAGAGTTGCTGCAACGCTATAAAGAATTACAAGACATTATTGCCATTTTAGGAATGGAAGAATTGTCTGAAGAAGATAAATTGGCTGTTGCACGTGCCCGACGTGTGCAACGTTTCCTTTCACAGCCTTTCCATGTTGCCGAACAGTTTACAGGTATTCCTGGTGTGCTGGTAGACATTAAAGACACCATCAAAGGATTTAACATGATTATGGACGGTGAATTGGATCACCTTCCTGAAGCAGCCTTTAACCTTAAAGGAACTATTGAAGACGCCATTGAAGCTGGTGAAAAAATGTTAGCAGAAGTGTAAGCTTATGTATATTGATATTGTTTCTCCCGAAGCCACCCTTTTTAGTGGCGAAATTGACAGCATCACCGTGCCTGGAACGCTTGGCTCTTTTCAGCTTTTAAACCAACACGCACCCATTGTTTCAACCTTGACAGAAGGAACGATTAAAATACAAGGGCAATTGCAGCTTTCTGAGGATGCAAAAAAATTGTTTACCCAAGAAGGTGATGGACACTACTATTTTCCAATCTCCTCCGGAGTGATTGAAATGCGAAACAATAAGATTATTCTTCTGGCAGAATAATTACTCTACCCTCCCCAAGTAACATTTAATCCCCAAAATCTATATCATTATGATAAATGTTCGTGTCCTTACTTTGCTGTTTTTATTTTGTAGCATCTCTGTGCTTTTTGCGCAAACAGACACACTCTACGTCGCTCAACTCAACGAGGTGGTGGTTTCCACCAACCGTCTTGCTGTGCCTTTCTCAAAAAACGAGCGCACGTTACAAATTGTGAGTGGTGAAACTTTGCGTGCCAGTGGTGTTCCCTCAGTGGCTGTGGCCCTCCAACAAATTGCTGGTATTGACGTGCGCCAAAGAGGTTTGGCAGGCACTCAAGCCGACCTTTACATTAGAGGGGGCAGCTTTGACCAAACCCTCCTTTTGGTAGATGGAATCAAATTGGACGATGCACAAACCGGACATCATACACTCAATTTCCTACCTCCCATAGAAGTGATTGAACGTATCGAAATTGTGAAAGGTCCCGCCGCTCGAGTATATGGGCAAAATGCCTTCACAGGTGCAATTAACATTATCACCAAAAAAGACTACGAAACAGGTGGTGGACTGAGCCTCCACGGCGGCGCATTCGGACAATGGGGTGTGAGTGGAAACTATCGATATTCTGGAGAGAACAATTCACTTATGCTTTTGGCTAATAATCATAATTCTTCGGGATATCGTTACAACACAGATTTTAAAAATCAATCCTATTTGTTGCGAGCCTCGCTTTTAAAGAAAAGTGAATTACCCTTGCAATTTATCACCCATTTTTCTGATCGAAAATTTGGAGCAAATGGATTTTATGCCTCTCCTCAGGCCAAAGATCAATACGAAGAAACCAAAGCCCAATGGGCTGCTTTGCAAACCCAATGGCAAAAGAATAACTGGATTCTGCAACCTCAAGTATATTGGCGTGGGGGCGAAGATCATTATGTATATATGAGGCAAAATCCTGCCATATATGAAAATTTGCATCAAACAAACAAAGTTGGCGCTTCTTTAAATGCCACTCATCACGCAGCATGGGGCACCACTGGTTTGGGTGTTGATGTTTTTAGCTCGTCTATAAGCAGTAATAATTTAGGAGATCGTTCCAGAAATGTAGCCGCCTTTTTTGTGGAACACCGTTTCTCACTAGCGAAAGAACGGTTCACATTCACCCCCGGTATAGCCATCAACCGTTATAATGATTTTGGAACTTTTACTTATCCCGGTTTGGACTTGGGCTGGCAATTAAACCCTCAATTACTACTATATGCCAATGCGGGCTATACCTACAGAGTGCCTACCTATACTGATTTATTTTACAGCGATTTAAACACTGAAGGCAACGCCAACTTAAAACCCGAAAAGGCCCTTTCACAAGAAGTGGGACTCCGATATAACAGAGCTAGGGTGCAGGTGTATGTGGCTTATTTCAATCGCCAAGCCACCAATTTGATTGATTATATTAAAAGTAACGAAGCTGATAAATGGCAGGCCAATAATATTCAAGAGCTCACCACCAATGGTTTTGAAGCCGAAATGCAGTGGGGTTTTTTACTTGAAAATCAACCCCAAAAACTGGTTTTGGGCTATACTTTTCTAAAGGATGATTTAGCGCAAAACCGTGTCTTTTTATCGCGTTACAGTATTAATTCATTAAAGCACCACATCACTGCTACTTATCAAGCCCAACTCAACACCCATTGGCATTTCTTTACGGCCATAAAATATGGGCAAAGAGAAGCCACAGATGGCTACACGGTAATTGATCTAAATTTGGTCTGGAAACAAAAAAGTTGGGCTTTAAATGTTATGCTCAACAACCTCTTGGATACCCGTTATACCGAAACAAATTTAGTTCCTATGCCAGGAGCGCACGCCTTGGCAGGCATTCAGTATCGTTTTTAGAAAGCGGATTGTAGCGCCGCATAAATGCGCTCTTTTTCCCAACCTCTGTACAGCATATAATCCATAATTTTTCTTTTTTGAACTATGGGCTTTAGGTGTTGTACAGCGGTTTTTCTTTTGGTAAAAAGCGTATTAAAGGCTTGTATGTATGCTTCTTCCTCAATTTCTCTGAGGGCTTTGTTGCAATTGTAGTCGCTTAATTTTCGTTTTTTAAGCTCGAGCAAAATTCTGTTTTTGCCCCATTGTTTTTGTCTGAATTTACTGCGCGCAAAAAGGCAAGCAAAACGCGTTTCATTTAAAAAATCATGTTCAATAAGATGGGTCAGTACTTCATTGGCAATGGCTTTGTTGACTCCCAATTGATAGAGCTTTTCCCAAACCTCTTGATGGCATCGTTCTTGATAGACACAAAAACGTTCCATTTTTTGCAGAGCCTCTAGTGCTGTTATACCTTTTTTGAACATGCTTAAAATTAACATTATATAACAAAAAAACCGCTCTCTTTGAGAGCGGTTTTAAACGGATTAGCGAATCATTTTTCTTTTTTTATTTAAAAAATGAAACTCCAAATATCGGTAAGCGTGGCGTGGTACAATGTGAATCCACTTTTGGTATTTTAAATACCACTGCATGCGGACGGATGGGAGTCCTTGCTTGAGATATGCGGCAACAAAAGGATGCAGGTGCAGATAAATGCCCTGTTTTTTGCTGCGCGGGTTCTTAGTAATTTTACTAAGCTCTGTGTTGATTTTGTCGATTAAAACAATGGGCGCCTCTACTTCACCATTTCCATTAGGATTGGGTTCTTTTGTTTTAATATTCATTTCGGGGCGCACCCGTTGTCTTGTAATTTGAATGAGTCCAAACCGGCTGGGTGGCAGAATTTTATGCTTTGTTCTGTCTCCCTGCATTTCTTGCTGAAGGTGTTCAAACAGCTTTTTCCGATTGGCATTTGAGTTGAGGTCAATAAAATCTACCACAATAATACCACCCATATCGCGCAAACGCAATTGTCTAGCAATTTCGGAAGCGGCAATAAGGTTCACCTCCATGGCCGTATCTTCCTGGCTCTTGGAGCGGTTTGATCGGTTGCCACTGTTTACATCTATCACATGGAGGGCTTCTGTGTGTTCAATCACCAAATAGGCTCCTTTTTGCATAGAAACGGTCTTGCCAAAGGCGCTTTTGATTTGCTTGTCTACTCCAAATTTTTCAAAAATAGGAATCGGGTTGTCGTAAATCTTCACAATCCCTTGTTTTTTGGGTGCAATGGTGGCGAGATAATCTTTAATTTCTTGATGCATAATGCGGTCATCCACATGAATGCCCGTAAAATGATCATCAAAAATGTCTCTTATAATTGAAGAGGATCGATTGATCTCACTCAGCACTTTGGTAGGAAAGGTGTCAATCTCTATTAATTTGAGTGATAGTTCTTTCCACCGTTTGAGTAGTTGCTGTAAATCGGCATCAAGGGCGGCCACTTTTTGACTTTCGGCCACGGTTCTAATGATGATGCCAAACCCTTTGGGTCGGATGCTTTGGACTAATTTTTTTAATCGATTTTTTTCGTTGCGATCTTCAATTTTTTGCGAAATAGAAACGCGATCAGAAAAAGGCATGAGCACCATAAAGCGCCCGGCCAGCGAAATTTCTGAACTCAATCGAGGGCCTTTGGTTGAAATAGGTTCTTTAACCACTTGCACCAAAAGCGTTTGTTTGGCCTTGAGAACATCGCCTATTAGGCCGTCTTTTTCAATATCTTTTTCGTAACGAAAATTCTTTAATAAAAAATCTTTGTTTTTACCTGTGCTTACCTGTTTAATGTATTTAACGAGTGAAGGAAATTTGGGTCCAAGATCATGATAGTGTAAAAAACCATCTTTTTCATGCCCCACATCTACAAAGGCGGCATTAAGGCCTTGAACGGGTTTTCGGATCTTGGCCACAAAAATGTCACCTACCGAAAACTTGTTGTCC
>CAZTYX010000131.1:0-4623 GCA_964617385.1 uncultured Flavobacteriaceae bacterium
GCAATTTTTTCACCATTCTCTTTCATTTCAGAAAGTGTTTTGGTGGTTATGCGAGTATACTGTTTAGAAGAAGTCATGCATCTTTTTTTTCAAAAATAAGAGGTTTCGCGCATGTGTTCTAAGAAACCTAAAAAAATATTGCTCCCATTCTCAAGAAAAGGCCTTATTACAGCGGTCTGCCAAGCTGTCAGTATTTTTAGGATGGCATGATGCTTGACTATCACCACTCAAATAAAAAAATTATGAGTAAAATTATAGGAATTGACTTAGGAACAACCAATTCATGTGTTTCTGTTATGGAAGGAAACGAGCCTGTGGTGATTCCGAATTCAGAAGGAAAAAGAACAACCCCTTCCGTTATTGCTTTTGTTGAAGGTGGTGAAATAAAAGTGGGCGACCCAGCCAAACGGCAAGCGGTAACAAACCCTACCAAAACCATAGCCTCTATCAAGCGTTTTATGGGTAACAAATTTTCAGAATCTCAAAATGAGATTAAAAACGTGGCCTATAAAGTAGTGAAAGGAGATAATGATACTCCAAGAGTAGACATAGACGGACGTTTATACACTCCACAAGAACTTTCGGCCATGACCCTGCAAAAAATGAAAAAGACAGCAGAAGATTATTTAGGTCAAGATGTGTCTGAAGCGGTTATTACAGTTCCGGCCTATTTTAATGACTCTCAACGACAAGCCACCAAAGAAGCTGGTGAAATTGCTGGATTGAAAGTGCAACGTATTATAAACGAACCTACCGCTGCTGCTTTGGCTTACGGTTTAGACAAAGGGGGAGCAGACAAAAAAATTGCTGTTTATGATTTAGGAGGAGGAACCTTTGATATTTCTATTTTAGAATTGGGCGACGGCGTTTTTGAAGTATTATCTACTAATGGAGATACGCACTTGGGAGGAGATGATTTTGACCAAGTAATTATTGATTTCTTGGCCGAAATGTTCCAAAAAGACGAGAGCATTGATTTAAGAAAAGATCCTATGGCTCTTCAGCGTCTCAAAGAGGCTGCTGAAAAAGCGAAGATTGAACTTTCTTCCTCTACACAAACCGAAATTAATTTGCCATATGTAACGGCAACAGAGAGTGGGCCAAAACACTTGGTAACCACTTTGACACGTGCCAACTTTGAAAAATTGGCTGACACTTTAGTGAAACGCTCTATGAGTCCTGTGAAGCAAGCCCTAGAAGATGCAGGTCTATCTACTTCAGATGTAGATGAAGTGATTTTGGTGGGAGGTTCAACACGAATTCCAATTATTCAGACCGAAGTAGAAAAATTCTTTGGAAAAAAACCATCCAAGGGTGTAAACCCCGATGAGGTTGTGGCTGTTGGAGCTGCCATTCAAGGAGGGGTGCTTTCAGGAGATGTGAAAGATGTACTATTGCTTGATGTAACCCCATTGTCTTTAGGAATCGAAACCATGGGCGGTGTGATGACCAAATTAATTGAATCTAACACCACCATTCCAACCAAAAAATCACAGGTGTTTTCTACAGCAGCAGACAATCAGCCTTCTGTAGAAATTCATGTGCTTCAAGGGGAACGATCAATGGCCACAGACAATAAAACCATTGGGCGTTTTCACCTCGATGGTATTCCACCCGCGCAACGTGGTACACCGCAAATTGAAGTAACTTTTGATATCGATGCAAATGGAATCATCAAAGTGAGCGCACTAGACAAAGCCACCAACAAATCGCAAGACATTCGCATAGAAGCTTCTTCAGGATTAACCGAGGAAGAAATCGAGAAAATGAAAAAAGAAGCGGAGGCCAATGCCGATGCTGACAAAAAAGCGAAAGAAGAGGCCGATAAAGTGAATAGTGCCGACCAAATGATTTTCCAAACGGAAAAACAACTTCAAGAATTTGGTGATAAACTTTCGGACGATAAGAAAAAGCCTATTGAGGAAGCGCTTGAGGAACTTAAAAAAGCTCATGAAAGCAAAGATTTAGCTCAAATTGATGCAGCGTTAGAAAAAATTAATGAGGCTTGGAAAAACGCTTCGGAAGAGATGTATAAGGCTCAGGCCGATGCAGGTGCAAATGCTTCCCCGGGAGGCCAAGAAGAGCCTGCGCAAGCCAAAGGAGAAGATGATGTTCAAGATGTAGATTTTGAAGAGGTTAAATAAAATGATTATGTAATAAACAGAAAACCTTTTGTGTGCGCACAAAAGGTTTTTTTATTCTTATTAAAATGGAAAAAAAGGAGTTGCTCCAACGAGCCAATGCATTTTGTAAAAACACATTGATGGAAACGTTGGAAATTGAATTTACAGACATTGGAGACGACTTTTTGACGGCCGAAATGCCGGTTACACCCAAAGTACATCAACCCGATGGATTGCTTCATGGCGGTGCCACTGCTGCTTTGGCCGAAAGTGTTGGGAGTGCAGCCGTATTTTTATTGTCCAAAAGAGCCGATTTGAAGGTTAGGGGGATAGAAATATCAGCCAATCATCTGCGCAGCGTTACAACTGGAAAAGTTATAGCCACAGCGCGCCCCATGCATTGGGGAAATACGATTCAGCTTTGGGAAATACGAGTGGTAGATCAAGAAAATCAATTAATCTCATTGGGCAAATTAACTACTTTAACAAAGTCTAAAAGCAATTAGAAAGGTGAAAACCATTGCCACAGCTTTTGATGCTTTGTGGACGCAACAGCGACCATTTGTTTTTTTTCGATTGCCGGAAGCGCAGGAGTTGGTGCTTTATTATCAAAAAGACGATACTCTTCACTACACTCAAGATTTGAAGAACGAGGGATTTGTTTTTGCCCCTTTTAAAAAAAGAAATTCATTGGCTTATATTCCTGCAGCCCACAAACTTTCCTTTTCTATTCCTAATACACCTCTAAGTAATTCTCCTTTAAGTTTAAAAACCAATGCAAACGCCCAAGTAAAATTTACAGATTTGGTCGAAAAGACCAAGCAAGCGCTTAACAAAAAAGGGTTACAAAAAATTGTTGTGTCTCGTGCCATAAAATTGGAATACCGTCCTCCACTTGAGTTAGTTTTACAGCGATTGCTATGCAGCTATCCGGATGCTTTGGTATATTTCTGGAGCCATCCAAAAATTGGCACTTGGTTTGGAGCCACACCTGAAATTTTGTGTTCCATGCAAGGCCCATCATTTCATACCATGGCGTTGGCGGCCACCCAGTCGTTCCAAATAAATAATGTGTATGAATGGTCTGCCAAAGAAAAAAAGGAGCAACAATTGGTGACCCAACAAATTCTGGAAGACCTTTCGACTTTTATTGATTCCGAAACACTTCAAATTTCCCCGTCTTATTGTAAACCCGCGGGAAATGTGGTGCATTTATGTACAGACATAAAAGCAGAAAGAAAAGAACTGCCCCTACGAAAAATTATTGATGCATTACACCCCACACCCGCTGTGGGAGGCATACCTAAGAAAGAAGCCCTTGATTTTATTCTTAAGGAGGAAGGCTATGACCGGCACTATTATACCGGATTTTTAGGTCCTTTTTCCCCTTCAGAGACCCACCTTTTTGTAAATCTGCGTTCGGCTTTGGTTTCTAAAAATTCGCTCACCTTGTTTGTTGGAGCGGGAATTACTGCAGAGAGTCAAGCGGATCAAGAGTGGGAAGAAACCCAGCGAAAGGCCGAAACACTTTTAGCGGCTTTGTGAATTTTTGGGGAAAGCTTTGTAGCTTTGTAAGGCACAAAAAATGAAAAAGAAACTGGTGTCAACACCCATTCAATATCCCGCTATTCCCATTGCACAAATTGTGGTGCGCCTTTGCGCACATTTTGATCTGCAGCAGGTGGTGATTTGTGCCGGTTCGAGATGTGCCCCTTTAACCAATGGTTTTTTGGCCCATCCAAATTTTAAAACATTTAGTGTTGTGGACGAGCGTGCCGCAGCATTTTTTGCATTGGGAATGGCACAACAGTCAAAAAAAGCTGTGGTTTTGGTTTGTACTTCGGGATCTGCTTTATTAAATTTTTATCCAGCTGTGGCAGAGGCTTATTACAGCAACATTCCCTTGGTTATTCTTTCAGCCGATCGTATGCCTCATCGTATTGATATTGGCGATGGTCAAACCATCCGACAAAATGGTGTTTTTGAGCCTCACCTTGAGGCAGCGGCAATTCTAAAACCCGATATTGCCCATGCCACAGAAACACTTCTTGAAAACCCCATGCAGCAACTATTGTCTCCAACGGCAACACCAGATCAAATAGTGCAGATTCAAAATGAGATCAACATTCACAACCTAAATGAAATAATGCGCGTGTTGGCAACAGTCGAGCAGCAAAAAGGGCCAGCACATCTCAATATTCCTATGGAAGAGCCACTTTATGGCATGACTTCCGAGGAAATGCCATTATCTATAAATACCCAAAAACAAAAACTTCAAAACACATTCCAAATAACAGAACAAATTAAAAAAGCTTGGCATAAGGCCTCAAAAAAATGGGTCATTATTGGGGTTATGGCTCCAGAGGTGATCTCATCAGAATGGTTTTCTGCCCTTTGTGAAGACCCTTCTGTTGTTGTGTTTACTGAAATTACATCCAATAAGCAACACCCCAATGCTATTGGTTCTATTGATGCATTAATGGCCCCTCTTGAATTAACC
>CAZTYX010000132.1:0-4573 GCA_964617385.1 uncultured Flavobacteriaceae bacterium
TTAAAAGGAACGTTTCCAATATGGCCGTTGTTTTTATCAATTTTTAATTGTGCCAAAACAGCTCCTTTGGCGTTGTTCTCGCGTAGGGTTATGGTGGTTCCATTTTCTCTAGAAAAGAAATTGAAATATAAATACTGACCCCCTTGTGGATCAACATTTCTTAAATAGGCAGAACCATTATTCCACAGGGCAAGCCACTTGCCATCGGCCATGGCTCCATTGGTGAAATTTTCACAATGATGCAATTGATATTTAGGTTCCTGAAAATAAAGGAAGTTTTTAAACTGAACCAAGGTCTTTGAATCTCCATGAATGGCAATCCATTGAAGGAGTTCTTCTGCTTTCTGAGTATCGGTGGTAGTGTAGGTTCTGTAGTTGGGAGCTTCATCAGGAGTGTCTTCGTCTCGCGTATTATTAAAATAGGCCAACAATTGATAATATTCTTTATGCTTGAAGGGGTCGTAGGGATGACTGTGGCATTGCACACATTCCATGGTTGTGCTTTGCCATACCGAAAAAGTAGTGTTCACACGGTCAAGAACCGCAGCGGTTCGGAATTCTTCATCGGATGTGCCGCCTTCATCATTATTCATGGTGTTTCTATGAAAACCAGTAGCAATAAATTGATCGGGTGTGGGGTTTGGCAGCAAATCGCCCGCCAATTGTTGAATGGTGAATTGATCAAAGGGCAAGTCTCTGTTGAGTGCTTCAATTACCCAGTCTCTATATTGCCAAATGGATCGACCGGGATCTTTTTCATATCCTTTGCTGTCAGCATAGCGGGCTAAATCGAGCCACCAACTGGCCCATTTTTCACCATAAGCCTTATTTTGTAACAGAGTGTCTACCAAAGTTTCATAAGATATTTTGTCTTGCACAAAAGCTTCCACAAGTACTTTGGAGGGAGGAAGGCCCGTGAGGTCAAAAGCTACTCTTCGTGCCAAGTTTACTTTATCAGCCCTTGGGTTAGGGGATAAGTTTTGGCGATCCATTTGAGCTAAAACAAATTGGTCTATTGAATTTTGTAGAAAAGCTTCTGCGCCTTTTCCAAATTCTTTTTTCGCCTGCGGTGGTTTCTTTTGTTGTGGTATTTCATAGGCCCAATGAGTGCCCCATGGCGCTCCTTGATTAACCCATTCCGTTAGGATATCTATTTCTTCTGCAGAAAGAGGCGCTTTTTTATACGGCATACGCAGCTCTGGGTCATTTTCGTGTAGGCGTTGTATAAATGGACTTTTTTTAGCATTACCAGGAACAATGGCAGGCGTGCCACTTTCTGTGGGTTTAAAAATTTCTTCGGCAAAAAGCACACTAAAACCACCATTCTTTTTTACCCCTCCATGGCAATTGATACAGTGTTTGTTTAAAATGGGTTTTACTTGTGCATTAAAATCAATTTTTTCATTGGAACATTGCCCTAAGAGAAGGATCAAAAAAAAGCTCCAAAACCGTTTTAAACTAAAAAGCGCTTTTTTGAACATGTGGTCTTAAATAACTCTTAAAACTACAAAATTTTTTAAGAATATTTTTGAGCGGTTGTGTCCGAAAACACAAATTTTTATCCCTCATTTAATTTTCTTATATTTGGAATACCATAAATAAATTCCCTCGTTTACAACATTGCTATTTAATGAAAATTAACAATAACAGATCGGGTTGTCCAATTAGCACCACGCTAGACCTAGTTGGAGATCGTTGGTCATTAATCATTATACGTGATATTTTTATAGGCCGCACCACCTTTTCTGATTTTTTGAGTGCTCCTGAAAAAATTGCAACTAATGTTTTAAGAGATCGATTAACAAAGCTCATGAATTTTAAGATTATTAATTTTCGTGTAAACCCAAAAAACAAAAAAGTAAAACAATACTATCTTACAAACAAAGGCATTGACCTATATCCAATTTTACATGAATTGTCTATTTGGTCTTTAAAGCACCTAGAGTTTGATCTTCACCCACTGACGAAGCAGTGGTTAGAAGATACAAAAGGAAAAAGCGATGAAGAAATTATCCAAGAAACCATGACCCATTATTTGGATCAACGCGAAGAAATTTTTGGATTAAGATAAATTTATTAAATAAATATTTTTATTGTTTATTGCAATTAACTATATTGCATTATAATCATAAACCAATTCATTATTCAAGAATAGTGAATCACATCTCTTATTTACCTTTTCCAAAGTAAAGATCCTGCCAGTCCAACGCCAAATAATACTATTGTTCCCAGAACAATGGATAAGTAAGAGTGAAAAAGTGTTTGGCTAGAGATATTGATCCATAAAATGGTTATAACTCCAAAAAGTACAGCCATTCCGATCCAAACTTTGTTTTTGAGTGGTGCAATAATTCCCAATAAAAAAAGGCCTAACATTCCCCCACTGCAGATGGAGGCATATTTCCACCAAACGTCTAAAACGCCTTTTACATCAATCATACTCACAGCAATAACAATGCTAAGTATGCCTGCGACAGCGGTAGAGCTATATAAAAGGGTTACTTTTTTTTGCCCAGTTATTTTGGATGCATTAGAAAAATAGTCGGTTAAAAATACCGTTGACATGCTGTTATAGCTGGTTGAAATTGTGCTCATTCCAGCGGCAAAAATGCTCGCAATCAAAAGGCCGGCAAAACCCTGGGGCACTTCGTTTGCAATAAAGTAAGGAAAGATTTTATCGGTAGTTTCCCATAGCGATTGGGGGAGTTCACCAGAAGAATTATAATAAACAAACAAGGTGGTGCCCAATAATAAAAACAAGGCCGAAACAGGCAAATAAATAAAACCACCAACAAAGGCACTGCGTTGGGCTTTTTTAAGTGAGGGTAATACCATGTAGCGTTGAATGTAGTTTTGATCAATTCCAAAATTTTGAAGGTTGACAAATAATCCATAAATCAAAACGACCCAAAAGGTGGTGTCAGTTAGATCAAATGAAAAACTACCTAGGCTGAATTTATCATATTCTTGAGCCACTGCGATTAATTGAGTGGTGCCGTCTGGTATTTTAAAAAGTAAAAAAAGAAAGCAAAAAAGGGCCCCCGCTATAAGTATTATGGCTTGAATGGCATCGGTCCATAAAACCGCATCTATTCCCCCTAAAATGGAATATACTGACACAAAAATACCAGTCAATAGGATGACCCAAAAAATGTCCCAACCCACTATGGCATTTATGGCTAGAGCCAGTAAATATAAAATAGTGCCAATGCGCATGAGTTGTGTTATTAAATAACAAAGAGACACATAATATTTTGCACCTTTTCCTAGTTTTAAGGCTAAAAAAGTGTAGGCTGAAGGGCTGTTGATTTCTCGATATACTGGGATGAAATAGCGCACCGCAATTAAGGCAGCAAATGGAATGGATATACTAAACACAAGAGGGTTCCAATTGCTTTGAAATGCACTTCCGGGCAAGGCAAGATAACTGATGCTACTTACAAAGGTGGCAAAAATGGAAAGACTAACCACCCAAGTTGGTACAGTACCACTTCCCAAAATAAAATTTTTTGCTGTTCGGTTTTTTTTAAAAAAAGCCCCACCCAAAAAAAGGAGTAATACCAAATAAAGGCCAAAAACAATAAGGTCTAAAGTAGTCATAAAAGTCTTTCTAATTGCTCCTTTATAAGCGCTGCTTGCTTTGCAATTTCATTTTGATGGGCTTCGTCAAAACGTTCAAAAGGGGGCATTAAAATATTGTCACACCAATGTGCTGCAGCTAGTGCTGATTTAAGTCCTTTTAAAAAGGAGCCATTAGGGTAGCCTTCCCGATAAATTTCTTTACCCACTTGTTGAATTAAGTTATGTGTGGCATCACACCGGTCATGATCTTTTTTTTGAAAAGCATTATATGCGCCAACAAACAATTCTGGAAACAAATTGGCGCCTCCGTTCACTCCACCATGCGCCCCAAGGGCAAGTGATTTTAGCAAAAGTGCCTCAGGTCCCACAAGCCAGGTAAACGGTGAATCTAGTGACTTGGTGAGTAGTTTTTTTAAATAGGGCAAATCACCTGAGCTGTCTTTTAATCCCCAAATATTAGGGTGCTCCGCCAACGTAAAAACCGTTTCTGTGGCAATCTCAACCTTTGTCAAAGCAGGAAAATTGTAGAGATAGAGAGGCAAAGAAACCCGATCGGCCAATTTCCAATAGTAGTTTTTTAATTCTTCTTGTTGAAGGGGTCTGTAATAGGGAGGTGCTGCCACAACTCCTGCGGCACCATGTTTGGCAGCATGAGTTGCTAGTTGTAGCGAGTTTTGTACCACTGTATCTGAAATACCTACCCAAAAAGGAATCCGTTGGGCAATAATTTTGTTGGTCTCTTCAATAAGGCTTTTTCGATGTTCATAGGGCAGGGTAGTAGCTTCACCTGTGGTGCCTAAAATAAAAACACCGTGAACACCACCCTTAATAACATGATTGAGAATTCGCTCTAATGCAGCAAAATCTATTTCGTAGTGCTCATTGAGTGGTGTGACTAAAGGCACCAATATACCATGAAAAATTTCTTTTTGTGCCACCTAGTCCTTCACTTTCATTGTTATGTGTTTTACATTTTTTCGGTTGTAGGTAT
>CAZTYX010000133.1:0-4546 GCA_964617385.1 uncultured Flavobacteriaceae bacterium
ACTGTCCATTCATTTTGCCTTACATTGTAATTTATTATTATTAATGAATCATTTCATGAAAAGTAAGGTCTTCATTTGGGGACTTCTATTCCTCAGCTTCAATGGAATTGCTCAATCCAGTAGCGAAATTTACAAACACCTTAAAGCCTTCAATTTTTTAGGCAATGTCCTTTACATTGCAGCCCATCCCGATGATGAAAACACACGACTCATTTCCTATTTTGCCAATCATAAAATGGCTCGAACTGCCTATTTATCAATCACTCGAGGTGATGGAGGGCAAAATCTTATTGGCACTGAATTGGAAGCACTTTTGGGCGTGATTCGAACCCAAGAACTTTTAGCGGCTCGTAAAATTGATGGCGGACAACAATACTTTACAACCGCAAAAGACTTTGGCTTTTCTAAACATCCCGATGAGGCTTTTTCAATCTGGGACAAAGAAGCACTTTTGGCACAAGTGGTCTATCGCATTCGAAAATTTAAACCCGACATCATCATTAATCGGTTTGACCATCGCACACCTGGAAGCACCCATGGACACCACACAGGCTCTGCCCTACTAAGCTATGAGGCATTTCAGTTGGCTAATGATCCAAAGGCTTTTCCAGAACAACTGCAAGAAGTCGATTTGTGGCAACCCAAACGCCTTTTTTACAATACCTCATGGTGGGCCTATGGAAGTAGAAGTGCTTTTGAAAAAGCCGATAAGTCTAATATGATTGAAATAAACAGCGGTGTTTATGATCCCCTCACAGGAAAAGCCAATCCCGTAGTTGCGGCCCAGAGTAGAAGTCAACACAAATCGCAAGGCTTTGGTAGTGCCCCTCAATTCGGAGATGCTGCTGAATATCTGGAACGAATTGCAGGCACCTCCCTTGAAGGTGATGATCCATTTTCAAACATAGACACCAGTTGGAAACGTGTTCAAGGAGGAAATGAAATAGCCCATCTAATGGACGAGATTATAAACTCATTTGATTTTAATCATCCCTATAAAAGTGTACCCGATTTATTGTTGGTGTATGAAAAAGTAGGACAATTAAAAAATCCCTTTTGGAGCGCTATTAAACGGGATGCCCTAGCGTGGTTAATTAAAAGTTGTTTAGGACTCGAAGTACAAGTCAATGCAGATGCGGCCTTAGGTACACCCGGTGCAGCAACCAACATTGCTCTAATGGTGCATCATTCCAGTCCCATCGAATTGACTTTGCAGCAAATTCAGATTATTGATAAAACAATAAAAGGTGATAAGCTACGGCAAAACACCCCTTACAGAGCAGATGTTGGCCTATCCCTCCCGGAACATTTTTCAACACCCTATTGGCTTTTAGAAAAAGGAAGCCTTGGAAACTATGCCGTAAGTAATCCAAAACAAATTGGATTGCCCGAAACACCTGCCCCAGTTAAAGCAGTCTTTACCTTTTCACTTCAAGGCAAAACATTTGTACTTGAATCACCATTAGAATATAGAAGCACCAGTCCGGTGGCAGGTGAAGTGATTGCTCCCTTTCATCTCCTCCCAAAGCTTACATTGTCTTGGGAAAACCAAGTGATGCTCTTCACTGAAAACAAACCTAAAACGATTCGACTACAACTTAAAGCTCATGCCCAAATGATGGATGGGAATGTTTCCCTTGAGGCTCCCTCAGGATGGGAAATATCGCCAAAAAATCAATCCTTTGCTATCGCTCAAAAGGGCGCCACTCAAACCATTGAATTTAAGATTTCCCCTCCAGCAGACGATCATGAAGCTACAATATCGGCACATGTGACTTCCCATGGAAAGACATATCCATTTGCCTTGCAAGAAATTAATTATAACCATATTCCAAAACAATATGTTTTACAACCCAATCAAATAAAGGTGAGTCGTAAAACATTAAAAACAATGGTGACTAAAGTGGGTTATATTGCCGGTGCAGGTGATAAAATTCCAGAAAACTTGGAAACCATTGGAATTGAAGTGGAGCCATTAAAGGTAGAAAACCTTCAATTGGAGCAAATAAAGCACTTGCCCACTGTAGTGGTTGGTATTCGAGCGTTTAATGTTCTGGAGGCACTGCAAACTAAAAATAAACTGCTTTGGGAATTTGCCGCCCAAGGGGGGACTGTGGTATATCAGTACAATACCAGTCGAAATTTAAAAACCCCAGAAATTACTCCCTACCCACTATCACTCTCAAGAGATCGAGTGACAGATGAGACAGCAGCAGTAACTTTTTTAAATCCCGACCATCCACTTCTGCAGCATCCTAATAAAATAACATCAAAAGATTTTGAAGGTTGGATACAGGAACGTGGTTTGTATTTTCCCAACCAATGGGACGCCTCATTTGAACCGCTTTTGAGCATGGCCGATTTAAACGAAACACAGAAAAAAGGAAGTTTATTAGTAGCATCGTATGGAAAAGGTAAAATAATTTACACCGGATTAAGCTTTTTTAGACAGCTCCCCAAAGGAGTGAGCGGTGCCTATGCCCTATTTGTAAATCTAATATCGTATGGCCATTAATAAAAAAAAATACCGTGTTTATTACATTTTACTAGGGGTTAATATTATTTATGTAATTCTTTTTCGTTCTATTATGTATATATATCAAGGATGAGTCACTGGGATTGGATTGTTTTAATAGGAACTATTGGTTTTATTGTTATCTACGGGACATGGAAAAACAGAACCCAAAAAAACATCAAAGAATATTTTAAGGGAAACAATAAGGCCACTTGGTGGACAGTAGGCTTGTCTGTTATGGCCACCCAAGCAAGTGCCATCACTTTTTTATCGACCCCCGGACAAGCCTTTCACGACGGTATGGGGTTTATACAATTCTATTTTGGATTGCCCTTAGCAATGATTGTGATTTGTCTTTTCTTTATACCAGTTTATCACAAACTAAGTGTTTTTACAGCCTACGAATTTCTTGAACAACGTTTTGATTTAAAAACCCGTACCCTTACTGCAATCCTTTTCCTTATTCAACGGGGCCTTGCGGCCGGAATTACGATATATGCGCCTTCCATCATCCTGAGTGTTGCATTGGGATGGCCTCTAAAAATATTGGTGGTCATTATTGGTCTCATAGTAGTGGTGTATACCCTCATCGGAGGCACACACGCAGTGAGTGTTACTCAAAAACAACAAATGTTTGTTATTTTCTTAGGGCTCTTTCTCACATTTTATTTTGTCCTAAATGGACTTCCTGAAACAATAACTTTTGACAAAGCTTTGCAAATCGCCGGTAAAACGGAAAAACTCAATTTAGTCAACTTTGAATTAAATTTTAGTGAACGCTACAATGTTTGGAGTGGACTTGCGGGTGGCTTTTTTTTAGCACTGTCTTATTTTGGAACCGATCAAAGTCAAGTGCAGCGATACCTCTCTGGAAAATCTGTTCGAGAAAGCCAATTAGGCTTAATCATGAATGGCTTTTTAAAAGTTCCAATGCAGTTTTTCATTTTGCTTTTGGGCGTTATGGTCTTTGTTTTTTATCAATTTGAAATAGCCCCCTTGCATTTTAATCAAAAAGCTGAACAGGCCGTGCTTCAATCGCCAGCAGCCGAAAAGTATCTCATATTAGAGGCCGAAAACAAAGCCACCCAAATGGAAATAAATGAACTTTTGCTTCGGCCAGACTTTTTTGAAAATCACACACAATACGATCACTACAAAACACTCGAATTTCAAGAACGACAGCAACGCATCAAGGCCAAAGAAATTTTGGCGGCCAATACGGAAGGCATAGAAATAAACGACAAAGATTATGTTCTCATTGCCTATGTATTAGAACACTTGCCTCAAGGGCTCATTGGTTTGCTTTTGGCTGTCATCCTTTCGGCCGCTATGAGCTCTTCTGCATCAGAAATAAATGCGTTGGCAGCCACCACCACCGTAGATTTATATCAGCGTCATATAGGAGATAAAACGGCCCAACATTATGTGAGCGCTTCAAAAGCCTTTACGCTTTTGTGGGGGGGCATAGCCATAGCCTTTGCTAGTGTTAGTAATCTCTTTGAAAACCTAATCCAACTTATCAATATCATTGGTTCTGTGTTTTACGGCACCATTTTAGGAGTGTTTTTAGTGGCTTTCTTCATCAAAAAAATTGGTGGGAAAGCAATTTTTTGGGCTGCTCTGATTACTGAATTTTTTGTGTTACTCATATTCTCTATGGATGTTGTTGGCTTTTTATGGCTCAATGCATTAGGTGCCCTAGGCACTGTGCTACTAGGGCTACTCTTTTCAGTCAACACCAAGAAATAGCATTACTTTTCGCTATTTTTTTGTAATGCCTTTATGTCTTTTTTATTCATTCGAATATAATCAGCATTACCCGCTTTTAACTTTTGCCGTAATTCAATTTACGCTTGCAATGAGACCAAAGAAAAAACGATAATAAGAAGCTAATTTTTTTCATGGTAAATTCTCTTTAATGTAAGATTTGAATGATAAATGCAGTAAACTTTTAGTGAAAAACAGATGGTAAGTTTTTTATATTTTGTTTAATATTTATATTATTTTATTAAACATTTTTTTATTACATTT
>CAZTYX010000134.1:0-4375 GCA_964617385.1 uncultured Flavobacteriaceae bacterium
GCAGTGCAATGAGTGTTCGTTGGAGTATGCCCAAATAGGTTGGTTCAAAATTTTCGGGCTTAAGCACTTCTTTTACCTCCTCTTCAGAAAAAGGCATGGCCATTTTCTTGTCGGTCTTTAATGGAATGTGTTTGGCCATAGGGGAAGATTCAATGGCGCCAATTTGCATCATATATTTATAAAAAGAACGCAATGCAGAAAGTTTTCTATTCACTGTTCGAGTGCTGATTCCTGTATCAATCAACTGAACAATCCATGAACGAACTTGCGGATAAGTGGCTTGAGCAAGGTCTCCATGCCCATAGGCTTTTTTACAATAATGCTGAAATTCTTTGAGGTTATGGGCATATGCTCTTTGGGTGTGCATAGACCCTTTTTTTTCGTAGGCTATAAAATCAATATACTTCGAAATGGACATAAAAAAAGCTGTATTTCAAAGGTAGTAACTTCTGAAATACAGCAACGTTAATATTTTCTAAAAAGGCTTAGCTATTTTCTGCGTCTCTTAGCCTTTGAATGTATTGTGCTTTGAGTAATTTTTGACGTTGTAGCACAGAGGGCTTTGTAAATTGCTTGCGTGTTCTTAATTGACGCATAGCTCCTGTTTTGTCAAATTTTCTTTTAAAACGCTTGAGGGCCCGGTCAATGTTTTCTCCGTCTTTGATAGGAATGATCAACATAATTTGTCTTCTTGTTACTTTTTGGAGGGCAAATATAAGAATGTTCTTTAAAATTTCTATCTAATCTTTTAAAAGGTTTCTAGAAATTACAAGTTTTTGAATTTCACTCGTTCCCTCGCCTATGGTACACAGTTTTGCATCTCTAAAGAATTTTTCAACCGGAAAGTCTTTCACAAAGCCATAGCCCCCATGAATTTGCACGGCCTGGCCAGAAACTTTTACGGCCGTTTCGGAAGCGTAGAGTTTTGCCATGGCGCCAGCTTGAGTAACATCTTCGCCTCTGTTTTTCATTTCTGCTGCTTTGAGGGTTAACAAACTGGCTGCCTCAATTTCAGTGGCCATTTCAGCCAATTGAAACGAAATGGCTTGAAAACTACTAATCGGTTTACCAAATTGTTTCCGTTCTTTAGAATATTGCAAGGCCGCTTTATAAGCTCCTCTTGCTAATCCCAATGATAAGGCTGCAATCGAAATTCGACCGCCGTCTAAAATTTTCATGGCTTGATAAAAACCGTCGCCCACGGCACCCAAACGATGGCTATCGGGTATCACACATTGATCAAATATCATCTCAGCGGTTTCTGATGCGCGCATCCCCAGTTTGTTTTCTTTTTTTCCTGCTGTAAATCCGGGGGTTCCTGCTTCCACCACAAAGGCGGTCATGCCTTTGTTGTCCCCTTTATCTCCGTGGCGGGCAATAACCACAGCAAGGTCTCCTGATTTACCGTGCGTAATAAAATTTTTAGTGCCATTGAGCACCCATTGATCACCCTCTCTTCGTGCAGTGGTTTGCATATTTTTGGCGTCTGAACCTGTGTTATATTCGGTAAGACCCCAAGCACCCACAGCAGTACCATTGCAAAGTTGGGGCAACCAACGCATGCGTTGTGTTTCATCCCCAAAAAGATAAATATGATTTGTACATAAAGAATTATGTGCTGCTAAAGACAAGCCTACTGAAGGGTCAATTTGAGAAATGGCATCAATCATAGCCACATATTCCAAATAACCCATGGCAGACCCCCCATAATGTTCAGGAATCAACATCCCAGTAAAGCCAAGTTTTCCTGCAATTTCAAACAAGGTTTTAGGAAAAAACTGCGCCTCATCCCATTCCATGAGGTGTGGTTTAACATGTTGTGTAGCAAAATCTCGGGCGGCGGCTGCCACCATTTTTTCAGTTTCAGATTGCATGCTGGGGGAGATATCTATCTCTAACATAGGTAATTTTAATACAAATATAGTTTTATTCTCTCTATTTTGTTTAGCGAATCATCTAAAACTTTCGTCAAATCTTCTACACTAATTTTTCCTACCGCCGTTCGATAGGCTATGATTTTTTTGGCGCTTGCCTTACTAATATAGGGTGTTTTCTGCAATTCGAATAAACTGGCAGCGTTAATTTCCTTTTTGGGAAGCTTTGGGGGCTGAACAACAGAAAAATGTTTTTGCAAAGATGCAACCACTGTGGTATCCAGGCCATACACTTCACTGCATTGTGCCAAGAGTGAAAAACCATGCAAAAAGGTTCTATATTTTATAATGCGTTTGGCCAAAACAGGGCCAATGCCACGAATGGCTTCAAAATCTTTTTGCGTTGCCGTATTAATGTCTTTTTTAACTATGGTAGCGACCCCTTTTTTTGGCACTTTTTTATTTGCAGTTTCCTTAAAATAGGGCCTCATTTCTTGAATGACGGAGTCAGATAATTTTGTAATCTGTTGAAATTCATCCAGCGATTGAACCCATCCGCCTTGCTTTCTGTAGAGCTGAAACAAGTCATACGCTTCTGGAGAAATACCCAGAGTATACGCTTGATAATCGGTGAGATAATTAAACTGAATGGGCCACATTTGGGCCTCTTTTTTAAAGGTTAATTGATGTAAACTATCCCATAATTTTTGTGCCGCCTGCATGTGCTTTTCATCAAGTGGTTGCAGTGCCTTTGTTTTTGTTTTTTGGCGAAAATAAATGACCAAACCCAAAAGACCAATCACCAAAAGCAATGCCCATTGCTGCGATCGATATAAAAAAAAGGGGCTTCTAAAAAAGGGCATGGGGTCATTCTTTTATAGACCTTATGGTTTGGAGATATTCGTTTAAAGCACTTCGAACTTTCGGGAAAAGCAGTAGAAGACCAATCATGTTTGGAAAAACTAACGCCAAAATCATCGCATCCGAAAATTTAATGACGGCGTATAGTGTTGCAGCAGAACCAATAACCACAAACAATAAAAACAAAATCTTATAGGTGAGGTCGGCCATTTTTCCTTTTCCAAAAATAAATTTCCACGATTGCAGTCCGTAATAGGACCAAGAAATCATGGTTGAAAAAGCAAACAAAACAATTGCTAAAGTCAATACATACGAAAACCCTGGAAGCACAGAATCAAATGCCATTGAGGTGAGGTCTACCCCGCCAATGCTTTGATTGGTAGCATTAAGTATCACATTGCTGCCATCCCCGCCATAAGCAAAAATGCTTTGCACGTTGCTTCCATCAATATTAAAAAAAATGATTACTAGTGCCGTCATGGTACAAATTAGAACCGTATCGATAAACGGCTCTAGCAATGCCACTACCCCTTCTGAGGCAGGGTAACGTGTTTTTACCGCGGCATGGGCAATGGCTGCCGATCCTGCTCCTGCTTCATTAGAAAACGCCGCTCGTTGAAACCCAACTATCAAAACGCCTAACACACCGCCGATACCGGCCATAGGCGTAAACGCCCCTTCAATGATGAGACGAAAAGCATCGTCTATATAACCGATATTAGAAAAAATAATAATTAAGGAGGCAACCACATAGATGCCCGCCATAATGGGTACAATTTTTTCTGTGATGCTTGCAATTCGTTTAATGCCGCCGATGATAACAATACCTACAAGAGCGGCTAAAAACAATCCGATCACAAAACCAACCGCTCCACCTTCTAAACCAAACAGCGTAGAAATCTGAACTGCTGCTTGATTGGATTGAAAAGCATTGCCCCCTCCAAAAGAAGCACCCACACACAAAACAGCAAACACATAACCAAGAACAACGCCCAATTTACCATAACCAATTTCTTTTAGACCTTTGGATAAATAATACATCGGACCACCATAAACAGTACCATTTTCATCCACATCCCGATAGGCTACGCCAAGGGTACATTCCACAAATTTAGTAGCCATTCCAATGAGCCCACAAACAATCATCCAAAAGGTGGCGCCAGGCCCACCAAGGGCAATAGCCACAGCCACACCGGCAATATTACCCAAACCCACGGTGCCCGAAACGGCAGTGGCTAAGGCTTGAAAATGACTCACTTCTCCAGTTTTGCTTTCGTCTTTTAATGTTCCAATAACATCGCCTTCAACACTCAAATCAGGGTTTCCAGATTCATGATGATCGATGCTGTCGTATTTCCCTCGAACGGTTTGTATGGCCGTTCCAAATTGTGTGATGCTTGGAAATTTAAAATAGAGGGTAAAAAAAGTGGCCCCCAAAACCAATAAAATCAACACTACAGGAACATTATATCCTCCGATGGGTATGGGAGTTAAAACCAAATTTTCCCAAGCAGTTGCCACAGGCATAAAAGCATTATTGATTTGCTCATCTAATCCCAATTCTTGTGCAAAGGAAAAGGTTGGGAAAACGAATAAGAAAAGGGTATGAAATATAGTTTTAAAGCGCATAGCCATTAATT
>CAZTYX010000135.1:0-4330 GCA_964617385.1 uncultured Flavobacteriaceae bacterium
CCAATAATTTCTGAAAAACCTTGAAACTGAAAATAAACAAAAGAAAGGGCCAATGTTAGAGTTAATAGTAATGTGCCATTGGTTTTTGTACGTTCTTGTTTTTGAAAAAACTGTTTGGCAAAATGAAAACTAACACTGCTCAAAATCATCAAAACGGTACTGATGGTGAAGGCGGTGGGCAGGGCAATTTGCTCTAGCCAATCGGCACGAGAGCTGCTCACCACATAGGCACTGGTAAGTCCAGCAAATGTCATGCTCATGCTGATCATACCAAACCATAACATCATTTTTTTGGCACGTATATTTTTTACTTCAATAGAGTCTGAGGTGTTCATAGGGTTAAATATTTATCAATCACATAAATAAATTGCAAGGCCGTAATATAGAAAATGCTCACTACAATCAACTGTTGGGCTGCCTTTTTGGTTTTTTGTTGCATTAACTTCATGGCAAAATAAAGCATCACTAGACCAATAAGACCAATAAGGAATGCCGCCACTGAAGAAAGTTGCAAGTTGCCCGTGTAGTGAAATGCGGGTGCCATAGACACCACAACCACCCAGAGGGTATAAAAAACAATTTGAAAGGCTGTAACGCGATCGGTTTCACCTGAGGGCAAAAGTTTAAATCCTGCCCTTTTGTAGTCTTCGTCTAACACCCAACCAATAGCCCAAAAATGAGGAAACTGCCATAGAAATTGAATCATAAAAAGCAAGCCAGGTTCAATGCCAAATCGATTTGTGGCGGCCACCCATCCCAACATAAAAGGGATGGCTCCTGGAAACGCTCCCACAAAAACGGCCAAGGGTGTCTTTCTTTTCAAGGGCGTATAAACACACACATAAATAAAAATTGAAAAAGCCCCAAAGAAGGCAGTTCTAAAATTAATAAGCCCTAAAAAAACAATGCCTAAAAGAGTTAATGCACCAGCAATGATAAGAGCCGTGGAAGGCTCCATGCGCCCCGCGGGCAATGGCCTGTTTTGGGTACGCAACATTAAGGCGTCTAAGTCTTTTTCCATCCATTGGTTATATGCATTTGAGGCGCCCACCATGGCATAGCCCCCTAGAAAAAGGTAGGCAATTATAGACCACTCTAAAGCCTCAACGGCCAGCAAATAACCGGCCAAAGAAGAAACAACTACACTCACCGCCAATCGGAATTTGGTGAGTTGCAAAACGTCTTTTAAAACGCTTGAGAAAGTCTGTGGTCTTGTAGCTTCAATAAGGCGCATCGTGCATCATCCAATCAGCTGCAAATATAACACTACGCCCTGCATTGACCAACGGTTTTAAATAGAATCTGACCTTGAAACGAATACATCGCAGCTTCGCTAATGGCTACTGAAAATTGGTTGGAAAAATTATGAAGTGTTAAATTAGGAATGCTTCCTTATTTACATAGAATCAATTTCAACTTTTTAAAGACAACCAACACACCTCCTTTTAGACATAAAAAAACCCGAATGTTTACATCGGGTTTCTTCTAAGGTCGTTTTGTTTATTGCAAACGGAACGTTATCGGTATGCTAAACGGCACTCGAACGGGTTTGCCTCTTTGTTTGCCTGGTGTCATTTGCGGCAATTCAGAAATGATTCGTTGGGCTTCTTTCTCTAAATTTTTATCGGGTCCACGCATTCTTACATTAGTAATTGCTCCGTCTTTACCAATCACAAAATTCACATATACCCGCCCTTGAATTCCCATTTCTTGGGCAATTTCTGGATAGCGGAAATTTTTGCGAATGTGTTTGTTCATTTGATCTTGAAAACAGTTGCGTTGTTCTGACTTTTTCACCTTCTCACAGCCTGGAAAAATAGGCACGTCTTCAATAACAGCAAAAGGAACGTCGATGTCTTCAATATCTTCCTCAATTTCAACTGCTTCCACATCCACAATAACATCATCTTCATTAGTTTCTGTAGATTTGATCAAAGTTTCTTCCTTTTCGCTTTCATTTTCAACTACTTCAATAAACACAGGAGCTTCAGGTGCTGGAGGGGGAGGTGGGGTTTTAATTTGATTTGTTATCGGAATTTCCTCTAAATCGTCTTTTTCAACGGCTTGGGTTTCTGTAAAAAGAAGGTTTTTTTTATAGGTTTTCCACTCTAAAAATCTCCATGTGAGAAACAGAATAAGGCACAGACCAATCACAAAATATAGATTTGAATTTTTATTAAGGTCAACATTAGAGTTCTTTTTGGTTTTCATGATGGTAAGATTTTGATTGCTTAAAGAGGCTCAAATACCATACCATTCTTTCCCTTTTAGACATAAAAAAACCCGATGCTAACACATCGGGTTTCTTCTAAGGTCGTTTTGTTTATTGCAAACGGAACGTAATCGGTATGCTAAAAGGCACACGAACGGGGCGTCCACGTTGTTTACCCGGAGTCATTTGTGGCAATTTAGAGATGATGCGTTGGGCTTCTTTCTCTAAATTTTTATCGGGTCCACGCATTCTTACATTAGTAATTGCTCCGTCTTTACCAATCACAAAGTTCACATATACCCTTCCTTGAATTCCCATTTCTTGGGCAATTTCTGGATAACGGAAATTTTTGCGAATGTGTTTGTTCATTTGATCTTGAAAGCAGTTCCGTCGTTCTGACTTTTTCACCTTTTCACAGCCTGGAAAAATTGGCACATCTTCAATAACGGCAAAAGGAACGTCGATGTCTTCAATCTCTTCTTCAATTTCAACTTCTTCTACCTCGATAATTTCTTCTTCATTGGTTTCGGTAGATTCTATAACGGTTTCCTCCACTTCTTCTTCGTCTTCCACAATTTCGATCACTTCGGGGGCGGGTGGTGGCGGTGGCGGTGGGGGTGGCGTTTTAATTTGCTCTGTGATTGGGATTTCTTCATCGTCCTCGTCTTCTACATCAAGGGCTTCATAACCATAAAGGCTTTTATCATAGGTCTTCCATTCTATGGCTTGCCAAGTGATAAAAAGGATCACAGCAAGACCTACTACGAAATATAGACTACTGTTTTTATTTAAGTCTACTTTAGAATTTTTCTTAGGTTCCATGTATCGAAAAAGTTAGTATGCTAAACTATAAAATTTTGTAGATAAAACAAGAAAAAAATTAGTTTGCATTCCAATTAAGTCCATATTTTAATAATAAATAGGCAGTCAAAATGCCAAACCCATTGGCTGCTAGATCATATAGATCAAAAGTTCTTTGAAAATAAGGAACTGATTGTAACAGTTCGAGTGCCAAGCCCAAGGCAAAAGCACCAAAAACGGCCCACTTAAATACTTCTTTTTTTTTCATAAAACTTAATATATACAAAACACAAAGCACAAAATAGCTTGTAAAGTGTAAAACCTTATCATTGGGCCACCACGGCCAAGGGTTGGGATCTGTTGACGGGGGCTTTAAACTAAAATAAATCAGAACCAGAGTGGCTAGAGCAGCCAAAAAAATAAACAGCGTATTAGCCCGATATAAGCGCTTGATAATCGGCTGCATTCAGTAGGTTTTCTATTGCTGAGGGATTTTCAAATTTAATTTTAATCATCCAACCTTCTCCATACGGGTCCTCATTGACCACCTCTGGAGCGGTTTCTAATACTGGATTGACTTCAACCACAGTGCCTTCGAGGGGCATAAATAAATCCGAAACCGTTTTTACCGCTTCCACGGTGCCAAAAACCTCTTCAGCTTCTAGATTTTCATCAATGGTTTCTATTTCAACATATACAATATCACCCAATTCTGATTGGGCAAAGTCGGTAATACCCACCAAGGCATGGTCGCCTTCCACTTTAATCCATTCGTGATCTTTGGTGTATTTTAAATCGCTTGGAATATTCATTAAATAAAATTTATAAAAACAAATGTAGGCGTTTTTCTCTAGCTGGCAGAGGGCTTAATTTCCAAAATTATATCGGATGGTGAAACCCGAGCGAATGCTGGTTTGTGGAAAGGCCGTTGAGATGGCAAACTTGGAAAAATTGTGATCGTAGAAAAACAACGCTTTGATGTTGCGAGAAAGATCATAGTCTGCCGTTAATTTTAAAAGAAAAATTTGCTGCCCCGCCGTCACCTGATTGTTGTCATATTCTAAATTGCGCAATACAGTAATGTTATTGCGATAGGACACATCTGCTTTTATATTTAAATCACCTTTGAGCGTTATGCGTCTTCCATTAAAATTGGTTCGAAAACGCAAGTCTTTGATGCGATAGCCCATACCGCCCACATATTCGTTTCCACTAACTTCGGTTAATAAATTATTGTCTAAACTCAACGATAAGGACCGATCACGGTTTACTTCCACCAAAAATTTGAAATTATTTTTAAGCTCCATATCCACCTGA
>CAZTYX010000136.1:0-4279 GCA_964617385.1 uncultured Flavobacteriaceae bacterium
CCTGGGGTAGGATTTAATTATTCTTTTTCAAATCAATGGGCCCTTTTTGGAGGGCTGCACAAAGGCTTTTCTCCCCCTGGAAATGCCCCAGGTGAAAAAGCGGAAAAGAGTGTAAACTATGAATTGGGCACCCGCTTTTTAACCGGTCAACTGCGTGGCGAATGGATTGGTTTTTTTAATGATTATACCAACTTATTGGGCACCGATTTGGCTGCCACGGGGGGGAGCGGATCATTGGATCAGTTTAATGCTGGAGCGGTGCACGTGAGTGGTTTTGAGGTGCTTTTAAATTATTCTTTGTTGAAAGAAAATGCCAAAATTCAAGTGCCTTTATCTTTGGGGTATACCTTAACCCATGCACGTTTTAGAAGTGATTTCGGAAGTGCAGAAGCGATTTGGGGGGAGGTAAAAAATGGAGATCGAGTGCCTTATATTCCACAACATCAATTTAATATAGTGGCCAGTCTCACCCACGCTCGCTATGAATTTAATATCAATTTGCGCTACAATGGCGGTTTTAATACCCTTGCTTCAAACGGTGGCCTAGTAGACACAAATCCAATTCCTTCTTATATGGTGGTGGATTTTTCAGCCAAATATCCTGTGGCACCCAAAACTCGGCTTAGTGCGCAAGTCATTAATTTGTTGAATGAAGTATATGCTGCTTCCAGCGTGCCCTCGGGACTGCGGCCCGGCCATCCCTTTGGAATTTATGCTGGATTGGAATGGCGCTTGTGAGCTAACAATAAAATGATTTGACAGGCTTTTTGCAGCATTTACTGTGGGTCATAAAAGGTTCCTTTTGCATATTTTTGCAACCGAATTCAATAAAAGCAACAAACTTTTTTTGTTTTTTAAAAAGAACTAAAAATGAACTCATTTGATAGTATTATAAAGGGAGAACAAATTGTTTTGGTCGATTTTTTTGCCACTTGGTGTGGCCCCTGTAAAATGATGTCTCCCATTTTAGACCAACTCAAAGAGCAGTTGAGCGATGGGTTACGCATTTTAAAAGTGGATGTAGATAAAAACCCCGCCGTAGCGGCACAATATCAGGTGCGAGGTGTGCCCACTTTAATCTTATTTAAGAATGGAAAAGTGCTTTGGCGTCAGTCTGGGGTGGTCGATTTAACCACACTCACCCAAACGGTTGAACAGTTTAAGTAAGAACCCATAACACTTCAAGCTTTGTTGTGAAGAAAAACTAAAGCCAAATTAATTTTTTCATCAGGCAGGGCTAAACGGTTACCCAAAAATAGCGCGAATAAGATCGTTGCCATTGGCATAGAGGACCAAAGCCATCAACAAGAAAAACCCAGTCATTTGAGCGTACTCCATAAACTTGTCGTTGGGTTTTCGGCCGGTCACCATTTCATAAAGCAAAAACATAACATGACCCCCATCCAGCGCTGGAATGGGCAATACATTCATAAAGGCCAAAATAATGGAAATTAGGGCCGTGCTGCTCCAAAAGCCGCGCCAATCCCATGCCGATGGAAATAAATTCCCAATAGTGCCAAAACCACCCAATTGGGATGCGCCTTTTTTGGTGAATATATACTTAAACTGCGCCACATAATCATATAATGTCCAATAGGTATGCCCAAAGCCTTCTACAATACTTTCTGCAAAACTCAGGTTGCGAGTGGTGAACTGAATATCAATACCACCCGGTAATATTCCAATCTTGCCCTCGTCATTGGGTTGCACGCTTAGGGTGTCTAGGCGATTTTCTCTTTTGATGACCAATGAAAAGGGGGCGCCCTCTTGTGTTTGAATGGCTGTAATCAAATCTGACCAATAGGCAATTGGCGTATTGTTGAGCGCCACAATCTGATCATCGGCTTGTATGCCAACTTGTGCCGCAGGGCTTTCAGGGGTAACAGTTCCTATACGGTTGGGCATTTGAGGAAAAAGGGGCATGGTTTCTCCACTTTGAAACATTTGATCACCAAAATCTTCAGGAATTTGAACGGCTCGAGTTTGACCGTCTTGTCCTTTTACAGTTACTGTTTGTACCCCCCGTAAAAGCAAATGTCTATTGATGTCTAACACATTTTCTAGGGCCTGACCATCCACATCAATAATTTGGTCGCCATTTTTAAAACCTACGGTTTCAGCCAGCGGTGAGGGGTCTAGCCCTCCGGGTAAATCATTATTGCTTAGGGTGCTTTTACCCCACACAAACAACACCATCATATAAATTAAAAAACCCAATAGAAGGTTAACAGTCACCCCACCCAACATGATGATGAGCCGTTGCCATGCGGGTTTGGATCGAAATTCCCAGGGTTTTGCTGGGCCCTGCATTTGCTCGGTGTCCATGCTCTCGTCAATCATCCCAGAAATTTTCACATAGCCTCCCAAGGGCAACCAACCAATGCCATAAACGGTATCACCAATTTTTTTCTTAAACAAAGCAAATTTGACATCAAAAAAGAGGAAAAATTTTTCCACTCTTGTTTTGAATATACGGGCCGGTATAAAATGCCCTAATTCATGCAAAATGATTAAAATGGATAAACTAAGTAGGAGTTGGATTGTTTTAATAAAAAATGGACTCATAGCATCAAAATTCTGTCAAAAGTAGCACTTTAAAAGCCATTAAAAAAATAAGGAAACACCCGCTCAGAAATATTTAACGTTTTCTAAACGCTCTGATGGGAAATCCCTATTTTTGTAACCCTAAGCCAATGCGGGATTTTTATCAAAAATATCGACTTTTTATTCTTTCTCTGTGTGGGATTTCTGTGCTGACATTAGCCCTTTTTTATCAAGCCCTAAAACCCGAACAACGTTTGCCCATTTATCAACCGGCCATGGTCAATTATGAATTAGTGGACAGCACCTTGCAACACCAAAAAAAATTTCATCGCATTGCTAATTTTAAATTGCGCAACCAAAATGGACAATGGGTGACCCAAAAAGAGTATGAAAATAAAATTTATGTGGCCGATTTTTTCTTTACCACTTGTCCTACCATTTGCCCTGTGATGACTAAAAATATGGTGGCACTTCAAGAAGCATTTGAAAATGATTCAAAAATAATGCTGCTCTCTCATTCTGTTACCCCCGACATAGATTCGGTGGCACAATTAAAAAAATATGCTCTTGAAAAAGGGGTGAATGACCAAAAATGGAATTTGGTGACTGGCGATAAAAAACAAATTTATCAATTAGCAAGAAAATCCTATTTGGCTGTAAAAAACGATGGTGATGGTGGCCCCTATGATATGATTCATACCGAAAACTTTATTTTGGTGGATCCCGATAAACGCATTCGGGGTTTTTATGACGGCACCAACACCCAAGAAATGGAGCAACTCATCCAAGATGTTGCCACCCTCAAGACGGAATATCCCAATTAAAATTTTATCCAAAAATTTTTAGGATTAACGGCGTGCTTTTATGTACATTTGTTCTTTAAAATGATTCTAAATAATGGTTTCCCTAGATAGTTTACAACGCGGCCAGTCGGGTTTTATAGCACAAATTGACACCGACGATTTACCCCTAAAACTCATCGAAATGGGTTGTTTGCCTGGCAATGCCATTGTTTTAATTCAAAAGGCTCCTTTCAGCGATCCACTTTATATAAAAATTGACGATTCCTTTTTAGCCATTCGGAAGGAAACCGCCCAACACATTTTTGTGGAACTCAATTAGAGGTATGGCTAAAACGCTCAATGTTGCACTGCTAGGAAATCCGAACACTGGAAAAACATCTGTGTTTAACCAACTCACGGGGCTCAATCAAAAGGTGGGAAATTATCCCGGCATAACGGTTGAAAAAAAAGAAGGCGATTGCCGTTTAGATCGCAACACCAAAGCACATATTATTGACCTACCAGGCACCTACAGCCTCAACGCTTCCTCTATGGATGAGAGCGTGGTGATTGAATTGTTGCTTAACAAAACGGACAAAGATTATCCTGATGTGGCCGTAGTTATTACTGATGTAGAAAACCTCAAACGGAATTTGTTATTGTTCACCCAAATAAAAGATTTGGAAATTCCTACGCTGTTGGTGATTAATATGTCTGACCAAATGAAACGCAAAGGGATTTTGTTGGACCTCCCCAAAATGGAAGCCCTTTTAAACACCAAAGTGGTGCTCACCAGCATGCGTGAAGGCAAAGGGATTGATCAACTTAAAGAAGCATTGCTCAATTATAGAAAACTCTCTGCCAAGCCCTGCTTGGATGTAACTCAAATTGACCCTCTATATTTTGAAAGCCTCCAAAAAACGTTTCCCAATCAATCGCTTTACAAGCTTTGG
>CAZTYX010000137.1:0-4153 GCA_964617385.1 uncultured Flavobacteriaceae bacterium
CAAACACATAGCCTTGGGTGGCCACCACCACTGGCACTTTGGCCGTGCGTATCCGCATGTTGATCTGTTGAAAATCATCAACTAGTTTTTCGAGCGTATCAAATTGTTTTTGGGTGGCCAACATGCCAATGTTCATCAAATTGGCACCCACCGAAAATTGTTTGGCGTTGTTGCCAATCACCAAACCATTCCACCCTTCATTTTCGGCTTTTTCAACAGCTTCTAACATGCCTCGACCAATACCATCGCCAATGGCGTTGCTTTTAGAGGTAAATTCTAAACACATCACGCCATCGCCAATATCGTGCACGGTACATTCACTGTTTTTAAGCACGGGGGTTTGGTGACTCAAACGGTTTAAAATGATTGTGTTTTTGGCAGTGGGAAGAGCTTCAAAAGTTTTGCTTTCTAGGTCAAAATATTGTCGTTTTCCGTTGGCTTGCTTATAAAATGCCGTGGCACCTTGGCCTTGCAGAGTTTTAATCCATTCGGGAATGGGGTGACCTGCTTCTTTTAGTAAGGCAACACCCGCTTCCAATCCTATAAGATCCCAATATTCAAAAGGGCCATAATCCCATACATAGCCAGCACGCATGGCGTCATCCACCAAATAATATTGGGAAGCTATTTCGGGCACACGCGCTGCTGCATAGGCAAAAAGCGCCGTGAAATACCGTTTAAAAAATTGAGCTTCTATGCTTTCGCCTGTAATCAAGAAGTTCAATCTTTTGTTCATCAACTCGATACTTTTTGCTTTTTTGGCAAATTCTGATTTGGGTTTTTTTAAGGGACCATAGGTGAGGGTTTCCAAATCGAGTACGTTGATGATGCTCTTTCCGTTAGCATCTCGTTGGTTTGTTTTTTCATAAAAGCCTTTGCCTGATTTGTTTCCAAACCATTGGTTTTCTAACAAATGACGCATAAACTTGGGTTCAAGTCGGTTTTTCAACGCATCCATATAGGCATCGCCCTGCACAGCACTTTGTACAAAGGCGGTTACTTTCTCACCCACATCCAAGCCCACTAAATCTTGCAGGCGAAACGTGGCTGTGTTAGGACGCCCAATGAGACTGCCCGTGAGCGCATCAACAGCTTCTACCGAGAGTTTTAATTCGTCGGTGAGCAAGGTCATTTCGGTGCCAGACATCACCCCAATGCGGTTGGCAATAAATCCTGGAGTATCTTTACACAACACCGTTTTTTTACCTAAGGTTTCGGAACCAAACGCCATAAAAAAGTCGATTACCTCTGGGGCGGTTTGGGGCGCTGGAATAACCTCCAATAGTTGTAAATAGCGAGGGGGATTAAAAAAATGGGTGCCGCAAAAATGAGCAACAAAAGGGGCGCTACGGCCCTCAGCCAATAAATTGATGGGGATGCTTGAGGTGTTGGTGGTCACCAAACTTTTTGGATTTCTGAATTGATCTACCTTTTCAAAAATTTGTCGTTTAATTTCCAGCTTTTCTACCACTACTTCAATAATCCAATCGGCCGTATTAATTTTTTCAAAGTCATCTTCAAAGTTACCAGTGGTAATGTGCGAGGCTAATGACTTTTCATACAGCGGCGCCGGTTTATTGGCAATAGCCTTTTTTAGGGCACTATTGACCCAATCATTTTTTTGTGCAGGGGTGGTGGCATTGGGGGTGGGAATATCTAAAAGCAATACCTCAAAACCAACATTGGCTAAATGACAAGCAATGCCAGAACCCATAACACCCGAACCTAAAACAGCAACTTTTTGAATGCGAAAATTCATACGCTTGGATTTAAGTAACGAATCTACTAAAATAAATGACATAGTGTCATTTTTTATGTTACATTTGAAAAAAAAGAGACCATGAGTTTAGATTATATGCTTTCTCAATTTCAAGAGCGTGCCGAAAATACTGAGCCTATTGGTGGCGTGATAAAATTTGAAGTAGATGGACACGGCATCATCATTGATGGTTCGGGTGAAAAAAATATAATTAGCGCTGGAAACCAAGAAGCTGATTGCACTATTAGCCTCACTGCAGAGGTGTTAAAAAAACTACGCGACGGAGATCTCAACCCCATGATGGCAGTGATGGGCGGTCAAATAAAAATTTCTGGCGATATGGGCTTGGCGATGAAAATGCAATCCTTAATGGGTTAATTATTTTTCATAACCAGCATTCAAATTCATTTTTTTACTTTTAACCCCAATGAAAAAAGCGGTTTGTTTTGGGGAAGTTCTCTTTGACTGTTTTCCTAATGAAAGAAAAATTGGAGGAGCTCCACTCAATGTTGCACTTAGACTAAACGCTTTAGGCATGGACACCTCAGTGATTAGTTGCGTGGGTGAAGACCAAGATGCGCAAACCATGCAACGTTTTTTGACTCAAGAAGGGTTTAACACCAACCCTTTGCAAATCCACCCACTACACCCTACTGGGACGGTGGCCGTGACATTGGATGCCAAAGGCAATGCGTCTTACGAAATTTTACAACCCGTGGCATGGGACCACATTGAAATCACACCCGAAAATATTGCCTTAGTTCAGTCTGCAGATGTTTTTGTTTTTGGAAGTTTGGTGGCCCGACAAAATCCGTCCAAACAAACACTAACAACTCTTATTGATAAAGCGCGTTTTAGTGTTTTTGATATTAATTTAAGACCGCCTCATTTTCATTGGGATACACTCAATGCATTTTTTCAAAAAAGTAATTTTATTAAATGTAATGATGAAGAATTGACCTATTTGCTAGAACAATATAATTGTGCAGAAACCACCTTAGAAAACCAATTGCGTGCCTTGTTAGAGCACACTCATGGAGAGGGGATATGCGTAACCCTAGGGGCCGATGGCGCAGCACTTCTATGGAACGGTCAGTTTTATCAGCAAAGGGGTTTCCCAACCACAGTGGTTGATACAGTGGGCGCGGGCGATTCTTTTTTAGCTACCTTGTTATATGGTCTTATAAACCATCAAGAGCCGCAGAGTAGTTTGCAACGGGCATGTGCCATGGGGGCACTTGTGGCTTCTAAAAGCGGTGCAAACCCCAAAATAAAAAATGACGAACTCTTGGGTTTTATTAACGCCTCTTAAAATGATCTTTTAGTCCGTTGCGACTAAACCGAGCAACTCATATCTTCTCCACAGCATTGAGGTGATTTTATCTTTCCCTCGCAACTGCGACAAATAGAAATTTGAACGACAGTTCCATTTTCTAAAGTGAGGTGATCGTTTTCTAAAGGTATGTTGCATTTAGCGCAGCTGGCATTAACCGCCATCCCACATTGTGAACATTCATATGTAGCCATAAATTGATATTTAGTTATTTCTTTTTAAAAACTAAAAATACAGAAACGCCCAACCAAACCCAAGGCGAACCGTGTAAAATTAAATCAAAATAATCCATGGCTTGCATGCCATTAGCACCACCGGCAACCCATCTGAGTTTGCCAACAATATGAGGTTCAGGCACAAAAGGGGCCAACCCTAAGGTTAAGCTCGCCAAAAGGGGCATGGTGAGTTGTTGTTTCATTCTTATTGTTTGTTTAAAGCCAGTAAAGGATAGGGTATTAATTGTTTCGTTTCTTTATTATGGGGCATCTGTGCACCCACTTTTTGTAAATGCGCATCCAAAACAGCGGCCAATTGAATGGCCTTCTCCGGTTGAGTAGCCCATAAATTTTGTTTTTCGCCAATATCTTCCTTGAGGTTGTAGAGCTCAAAATGTTGATCAAGATGAAAATAAATGAGCTTCCAGTCGCCCTCTCGCACAGCACTGTAACTGCCAATTCCTGGGCCTTCAGGGCCCCATTCGTTAGGGTAATGCCAGAACAGAGGGTGGGTGGGTGGGGCGCTGCCCTTGAGAGCAGGAACAAAACTTTGGCCGTCAACTGTTTGCACAAATTGAGGGTTTTCTACAGCTGCCATTTCTAAAATGCTAGTAAAAAAATCTTCAATAATCACCGGATAGGTATTTGTGGTTCCAGATGGGGTTACGCCTGGCCAGTGGGCCAACATGGGCACTCGAATACCGCCCTCATAAATAGACCCTTTGCCACTAGCCAATGGACTGTTGTGTGTATGCTTCTCCCCTCCTCTAGCCACAGCACTCAACCCACCGTTGTCAGACATAAACAATACAATTGTATTGTCGGCTAATGCTTGAGCATCTAGAA
>CAZTYX010000138.1:0-4134 GCA_964617385.1 uncultured Flavobacteriaceae bacterium
AGTATAACCGTTTTATTGTTTTAGTAGCGAGGGCAGGACTCGAACCTGCGACCTTCGGGTTATGAGCCCGACGAGCTACCGACTGCTCTACCTCGCGATTTGAATGGCAAATATATAAACTTTCATTGCCGAAACCAAGCCTTTGACAGGGAAGTCTTTATCTTTACCAAAACAATGGCCTTAGAAACAACACACAAATCGGGATTTATCTCCATTATTGGCAATCCAAACGTGGGAAAATCGACGCTAATGAATGCCTTGATTGGCAAAGATTTATCTATAATTACAGCCAAAGCTCAGACCACCCGACACCGCATTTTAGGTATAGTGAATGGCTCCAATTTTCAATTGGTTTTGTCTGATACACCTGGCATCATTAAACCGGCATATGAAATGCAAAACGCAATGATGCATTTCGTAAAAGAGTCTTTAGTAGATGCCGATGTATTAATCTATATGCTGAGTGTTAATGAACCCACCTTAAAGGACGAAACCCTCTTTGCTAAAATTCAAAAAACTAAAATTCCCTTGGTGATTCTCATCAACAAAATTGACTTGGTTCACCAAACCGAACTGGATGCTTGTGTGGAGCAAATACAAGAGGCTTTTCCACACGCTAAGGTTTTTCCCATATCGGCACTTACCGGATTTTATGTGCCTGAACTTTTGGATTTTTTAGTAGCACAATTGCCATCCTCTCCTCCCTATTTCTCAAAAGATCAACTGACGGATAAACCAGAACGATTCTTTGTTAATGAGGCCATTCGCAAACAAATTTTAGAACACTATACCAAAGAAATTCCCTATGCCGTGGAAGTCCTCACAGAATCTTTTTTAGAAGATGAAAAAATCATTCGAATACGAGCGGTCATCATGGTGGAACGAAACACTCAAAAAGGAATCTTAATTGGACATAAGGGCAGTGCTCTTAAACGTGTAGGTGTGGGCGCTCGGAAAAGCCTACAAGATTTTTTTGGCAAAAAAATTCATTTAGAATTGTTTGTTAAAGTATCCAAAAATTGGCGTTCCGACCCGCAACAGCTCAAACGCTTTGGCTATTCTCATTGAGCCTCCCTCCGTGGTGTGTATAATTTATTATATTTAAATAGATTAAAATGTAGTAATCATGAAAAAAGTTATCCTCCTCGGTGTCTTTATTTTTTGTCTAATCGCTTGCGAGCAAGTTGCCGAAACACCACCAAACATTGTTTTTATAATGTCTGATGATCATGCCTTTCAAGCCATTAGTGCTTATGGGCATGAACTGAATGAAACTCCCAATATTGACCGCATTGCAAATGAGGGCGCCTTGTTTCGAAAAGCTTTTGTAACCAATTCTATTTGTGCGCCCAGCAGGGCTGTGATGCTCACCGGAAAACACAGTTTCATCAACGGCAAAGTAGATAATATGCAAGATTTTAATTGGGATCAAGACAATTTTGCTAAACACCTTCAAAAGGCCGGCTATCAAACGGCTCTGGTAGGAAAAATTCACTTGCGTGGGTTGCCACAAGGATTTGATTATTCAGCCGTTTTACCGGGTCAAGGGCATTATTACAATCCTGATTTTATTATTGACGGAGTCAAAGAACGTATTGAAGGTTATGTAACTTCTATAACCACCCAGCTGAGTTTGGATTGGTTAAAAAACAAACGCGACAAAAACAAGCCATTCTTGTTGCTCTATCATCAAAAAGCACCACATCGCAATTGGCAACCCGAAGAAAAATACCTTACCCTCTTTGACGATAAAACATTCAGTCCACCGGCTAATTTTTTTGACACCTATGAAAACCGAGGAACCGCAGCAAAAACGCAAGAAATGCTGGTGGCTGCCTCTGAAGAACAAATTGCCGCTGCCCATGGCAATGGGGGACATGGTCGTTGGGGTCATGATTTTAAAATGCGTGTGGATCCCTATGGGAACAATACTGGGTTTGAAAATGAACTCAACCGATTTACTCCCGAACAAAAAAAGGCTTGGCTAGAAGCCTATACCCCTAAAAATGCAGCGATGAAAGCCCAAAATATGGATGCTAAAGAAATAGCGTTATGGAAATTTAATCGCTATATCAAAGATTATTTGCGCACCATTCAATCCGTAGATGATGGTGTGGGTGAAGTGCTCGATTATCTTGATCAAGAAGGGTTGACAGAAAACACTATTGTGGTCTACACTTCAGACCAAGGGTTTTATTTGGGTGAACACGGGTGGTTTGACAAACGATTTATGTATGAAGAATCTTTAAGGACTCCCCTTTTGATGCGTTATCCAAAAGAAATTAAAGCGGGGACTGTGATAGATAAAATGGTTCAAAATTTAGATTTTGCACCCACCTTTTTAGATTATGCAGGAACTGCTATTCCAGAAGCGTTGCAAGGGGTTTCTTTTCGCCCGTTGGTTAACCAAAGGGCTAACGAGTGGCGCGATGCTATATATTATACCTATTATGAATATCCTTCTGTTCATATGGTTAAAAGACATTATGGTGTACGCACAGACCGTTATAAGTTAATGCATTTCTATTACGATATTGACGAATGGGAATTGTATGATCTTGAAAAAGATCCGAGCGAAATGCATAATCTTTACGGAGACCCTGAGTATGCCGCTATTCAAGAAACGTTGCACGAAAAGCTCAAAGCGCTCAGATTGGAATATGGGGACAGTGATGCATTAGATCAAATGCATATTGAAAACTATTTGTCACTTTTAAATAAATAGCCCTTATTAGCCAACTTTTAAGGGCTTAACCACATTTGCATTGATTAGTCAAACGATAGATTTACACGGTATTCGACATAAAGAGGCAATGCTATTGGTGCAAGACACACTCTCAGAATTAAAAGAAAGCGGTTCTTTTTCTCTGACCATAATCACCGGAAATTCAAGTGTTTTACAAGAGCGTATCTTTAAGGAAATATTGGAAGAGGCTCCTTTTAATTATTTTATCCCTTCCTGGAATTTAGGACAAATTGTGGTGGAGAATATCCAATTATAAGGGTTGGCTTTCTCCATTGAAACTTGATAGCCTCCTAATCAGCAGGCTTAACACAAACATTAAAAATCACTTTCTACAGCTTTATTTAATGTGGTCCTTATTCTGCAGGATCAAAGATTCAACCTGAGCTTAATTAATTTTTTTCTAAAAAGCTCCCTTTTTAACGCTTTTTGATCATTTTTAGCCATTTTTGGTCAATTTTGACTCTTTTTTTACTTTTTTTGATCGTTTTTAGACAATTTTACTGTTTTTTGATTTAAACGTATCCACACAACCACCCCCTAAAACAGGATTGAGAAATCTCTATCAAAAGAGCTTATTTACAAAGGATAAGAGGGGATTTGGATTGTGTCCATTGGTGAAAAAGAAAAACCCTCCATTTTGGAGGGTAATGAAAAGTTTAAATTATTCTAAAGAGATGAAATTAATGTTGCAATAATTTTATCCTTAATGACTCTCATATCTTGGTTGCTCCCATATTTTTTATTGGCCAAATTCATTTCTTTTTGAGGCATGGTCCACTTTCTGTTATTTGCTTCCTCAAGGTTATTGAATAAATCAATTGAAAGATAGTTCCACTCATTTTCCCCAGCTCCAATAATATCATTTCTCATCAAGGCGTGCCAGGCCACTTGAGACGAATATTTTTGAAAAGCATTATTTTGCCATTCTCTATGTCTCTTTGCATAGCTATCTATATTTTTAGCTTTAATTAGATTGAAAACAGCAACATTTGGTACTTCAGATAATTTATTATATCCAGCTACTTCAATAAGTTGAGTGTTGTAAATAAGTCTCCTATTTGAATTATGTTTTTCCAATATCACATCGTGTAGGTATTCACTTATCTCAGGAATTGAATTATAAGCATTCCAATTACATTCATTTTCTGCCTGTTCCTTAGTTCTTATATCAATAGTGATGTGTGATATTTCATTGCTCATTTTAGAGCTTGGTAGAACTCTTCTGAAGACCCAACCACTTAAACACCCACTTTTGATTCGTTCTTCCTGGATTTTTGAGATATACTCAGTCATTAATTTTTCATAGTCTTGGGTTTTGCCGTCAGCAACTTTATAAAAATTAATTGTTAAGTAATTTCCCTCTTGGGAGAAGTTGAGGTTTAATGCCC
>CAZTYX010000139.1:0-2106 GCA_964617385.1 uncultured Flavobacteriaceae bacterium
TGCCGGCTCTGATGCCAACTCTGGCAAAACCAAAGCTGTGCTGTCTGAAGATGGGAGTCATTACAAAATTTCAGGTCAAAAAATGTGGATTTCAAACGCGGGCTATGCCAACCTCTTCACGGTTTTTGCACGTATCGAAGAGGATAAAAACATTACAGCTTTTATTGTTCCCTTTGAACCCAACAATGGAATAACGCTGGGTGAAGAAGAACATAAATTAGGAATTCATGCTTCTTCCACACGACAGGTGTTTTTTAATGAAACTAAGGTGCCCGTAGCCAATATGTTGGCCCAAAGAGGAGAAGGGTTTAAAATCGCCATCAACACCCTCAACGTGGGGCGTATAAAGTTGGGAGTTGCCTGCCTAGAAGCGCAACGCAGAACCATTGGAGCTGCGGTGCAATATGCCAATGAACGCGTCCAATTTAAAACCCCCATTGCCCAATTTGGTGCCATTAAGGAAAAATTAGCGCGCATGGCCACACAGTGTTATACGGGAGAATCGGCTTGTTATCGAGCAGCACACACCATAGACCAGGCCATTCAAAACAGTGAAGCTCAAGGCCTAAGTCTTTATGCGTCTGAATTAAAAGCATTTGAAGAATTCGCTATTGAAAGTTCCATTTTAAAAGTTGCCTGTTCTGAGGCGGTTCAAAACTGTGCCGATGATGGTATTCAAATTTTTGGTGGTATGGGCTTTTCTGCTGATACACCTATGGAGGCTGCTTGGCGTGATGCTCGCATAGGACGTATTTATGAAGGAACCAATGAAATCAACAGTATGCTGGCTGTTGGTATGCTGATGAAAAAAGGGCTCAAGGGACAATTGCCCCTGATGGAATCCATTATGCAAGCTGCCGCCTTTATGGGAGAAAAGACCAATGGAAGTGAGACTACTGCTGCATTAGAAGAAGAACTTCGTTTAATTAAAAATGGTAAGGCCGTTTTTTTAACTCTATTGGGCAACGCCATGCAAACCTATCAAAAGGAATTAGAAAAACAGCAGCAACTCCTATTGTCGCTGGCTGCGATTTTAATCGAATTGTATATGGCCGAGTCAGTGCTATTGCGAACGCTTAAACTTAGAGAACAAGGGGCTCCGAAAAAAGAAACTTTAACAGCCATGGCACAGTTGCAAACCTATGAGGCCACCGAAACTATTCGAACACAGGCCAATAAAATTGTGGCTGCCCTATATCATGGGGAACAGCAAAATCAATTGGCAACAGCCATTGCGCAAAAATTGACCTATACACAACTCCCCAACAGCATGGCTCTTAAAACACAAATTGCTGATGAAGTGATTGCTGCAAACAACTATTGCTTTTAGAAATAATTATCAATGCTGATTCTGCGATAATCGCCCCGTTTATTTCTGAGGTAGGGACTAAAGTCAAACGTTAAGAAAAGTTCAATGGTGCTAGGGGAATAAACGTTGATGTTGGCTGCGTTTTGGAAAGGGAAATTATATAGAGCGCCAAATTCAAAATTTTCATACGCCAGGGCCACAGAAAGCCCCACGTTGGTAAATCCAAAGTTTTGGGTTTTCTTAAACTGCTGATTCACTCCAATAGAAAATTCTCCAAATTGAGCTTCTTGTGAAACAAAAACGTCAATATAATCACCCATTTTGGAAACATTCACAAAAGACAGTATGGTGGAATAACGCGGTAAAATAGACCGGTCGTAGGGGTTAATGTCAAATTCATAGGCCCCTTGCAAAGCCATTCGTATGGGGAGTTTAATATCATAATTCTCTTTGTTGAAAGAAATGTTGGGTTGATTGAGGTGCTTGAGGCTAAAGCCCAAAAGGAAATCGGAGGAGTGCACCATAAGGGAAGCACCCAAATCCATATAATTTGAATTGCCTATTTGTGCTGAGAGCGGATCGTTTGATTCGGTTTGTAAATAGCCCGATACCAATGACAATTGATCTTCATAAATCAACTTGTTTCGATCTACACGAGAATTTCCTACGCCCAAGGTGATAGAGGGTAAAAAATAGAGTTCGTTGTCAAGTTGAACTTTATAAATATAGCTGAGAGAAGGTCTTGTGTTCACCAAACCGGTGTTGTCCATTGTTAATGAATAAATATCAAAACCTAA
>CAZTYX010000139.1:2206-4114 GCA_964617385.1 uncultured Flavobacteriaceae bacterium
TTGTGTTCACCAAACCGGTGTTGTCCATTGTTAATGAATAAATATCAAAACCTAAACTGAAATTGCTTTGATCGAATGATATGGCGCCGAAAAAATATTTGCTTTCAATGCTATTGTTATATACCAAACTTGCCGAATTGTAGAGCACCCCCGTTTTATTGATGTTATTCATTCCAAAGGCACTGGGATTCACTTTTTGCATAAAACGAGAGTGACTGATGATAATGTCTTCCTGTGCCATTGCTAAAGCAAAGGAGGATAAAGTCAATATTAGGGTAAGAATCTTTTTCATTATTATTCTAATAAAATAAAGGTTCCATCTCTAAAGACGGGTTCATCATCTATGGTTGTGGCCGTTACGGTGAAAATATAATAGGGCGTTATTTTTGAATTCGCAGGGCCTTCCCATCCTTTTAACGATATTCCTGTTTGATCGGGGTCGTTGCCCTCTGCCCCAATTTCTTCATAAATTAAAGCTCCTTGCGCATCGTAGATTCTTAGGGTAATTTCTTTTAAACCATTAAAAATCGGTCGGAAGGTGTCGTTTACTTCATCACCATTTGGAGTAAATACATTGGGTGTTAAAATGCTATATCCTTTGCCAATTTTAATCTTTTTGGACAATTCTTCCATACAACCTAAATCGTTGTATACTCTAAGGGTAACATAATAGGTTCCTGAGATGGCATATTCATGTATGATAGGTTGTGGACTATTTCGCTCTAAAATTTCGCTTTGTGTACCATCACCAAAAATAAATTCAAAGGTGTCATATTCGCCTTCTGAAAGATCACTGAAAACAACGTCTTCTCGAGCCAAAAATGCTTGTGTTTGTTGATAATTGGTAGAGGTAAAATCAAACAATGGAGTGCCGTTTCCTATGTTTATAGTTCTTGTAATACTACAGTCAATAGAATTCACAATTTCGAGCACAGCAGATTCCACCGGAGCATCAATATTGATGATATATTGTCCATTGCCCACTTGCTCGTGCGTTACATCAACGCCGTCATATTTAAAGTTTAATGGACCTGTATTGCCATCAAATACATCCAAGAACATTGTGCCTGGTTTTCCATTACACAAATAGTCATCCACAATGGGTCCTTCACGGATTTCAAGTACACTTTCATTATCCACCCTTATGCTGCCTTGAATGGATTGATCTTCAGCATTGTTTGTACACTGTGCAATATCTATGGAACTGATCGTGTATCGATAGATACCTTCTGCCAAGCCGGTTAGATTGAGATAACCCGTATAATTTGGATTTCCATTGGTTCCATTCAATGGGATCCATGCTGTGGCCCCAGAAGAGGAGTTAACCATGGCCAAACGGGTATTTTTTGTTACAATTTCTAAATTGAGGTTGGCTAAAGAAAGTGTGCGAATTATGATTTCAAATTCATTTACAGAAGGATCCACAAAGGCTTCATAAAGCGTGCTTTGATCTATCACACGTGTCATTTCACTTACCACAGTGGCCTTGGGTTCATTATTATCAGATGTAGTATAAGTAAAGGCTTGATCGTTTAATAAAACAGAATACACCTCTAAGCTGTCAGCTGCAGCAACACCTTCAAACAACAAACGTTGTTCATAGATGATTTGATTGGTTGATTGTTTTTCCCAAGTGATTTCATAAGGAGGTAGTGGTTCATTTGGATCGGCATTTACAATATCTATATTGATTTCACCGTCTTGTTGATTGGCACCACAACTCACTGGTGTTGCCAGTTCCTGTCCAGTCACTCCACCGGTACCCACCACTTGCAATTCGCTCAATGTTTTGGTAAAGGTGAATTCTATGGGCACTGGAGTACCATTTTCATCGATAACTTCACAACCATTGCGATCTTTGATGGTCAATTCATAACGACCCGGATAGGGAGCAAAATTGACATTGGT
>CAZTYX010000140.1:0-4066 GCA_964617385.1 uncultured Flavobacteriaceae bacterium
ATATTTTGAAAGCCTCCAAAAAACGTTTCCCAATCAATCGCTTTACAAGCTTTGGTTGGTGATTACTCAAGACGTCAATTTTTCCAAATTAGACCGCCAACGGGTGTCTGACGCTGCAGCCTTTAAAACGCAGCCTGAGCCAGCCCTAAAAAAAATGCAGCAAAAAGAAACTATTAAACGCTATCAATTCATCAATAGTGTTTTAAAAGAAACCTATACGGTCAATCGCGAAATAGCCACCGATTTTCGCAGTCGCTTAGACCGTATTCTGATCCACAGGGTTTGGGGCTATCTTATTTTTTTTTGTGATATTGCTCACCATTTTTCAGGTCATTTTTGATTGGAGTAGCATTCCCATGGACGCCATCGACTCCTTTTTTGTGGGCCTTAGCGAAACCCTCAAAACAAAACTGCCCCCAGGAGTGTTTACGGCCCTACTCACCGAAGGAATTTTGGCTGGCTTGGGGGGCATCGTGATCTTTATTCCTCAAATTGCATTTTTGTTTCTTTTCATTTCTATTTTGGAAGAAACCGGCTACATGAGTCGTGTGGTATTTTTGATGGACAGGGGCCTAAGACGCTTTGGGTTGAGTGGAAAAAGTGTGATACCACTCATTTCGGGAACGGCCTGTGCCATTCCCGCTGTAATGGCCACTCGCAATATTGAAAATTGGAAAGAACGCCTCATCACCATTTTAGTAACACCATTTACGACCTGCTCTGCACGCTTGCCAGTCTATTCTATTTTAATTGCTTTGGTGATACCTCAAGGTCATTTTTTAGGCATGAATTATCAAGGACTCACCCTTATGGCATTGTATCTATTAGGTTTTGGCATGTCTCTTCTGGCCGCTCTTTTGTTGAGTAAAATCTTAAAAATTAAATCCAAAAGCTACTTTGTGGTTGAAATGCCCAATTACAAATTGCCTTTGCTTAAAAATATGACCATAACGGTTTGGGAAAAAACCCGCAGTTTTGTGACCGAAGCGGGAAAAATCATCATGGCCATTTCCATATTGCTTTGGATATTGGCCTCTTATGGCCCTGGTGAGCCCTTTCAAAAGGCCGATGAAATTATTACTGCCGATTTTCCTGAACTCCAAGGGGAGGCCAAAACCCAAAAAGTAAATGCCTTTCGGTTGGAGCATTCCTATATTGGACTTCTTGGCAAAGCCATAGAACCCGCCATTACGCCCTTGGGCTATGATTGGAAAATTGGGATTGCCATCATCTCTTCCTTTGCAGCAAGAGAGGTTTTTGTGGGCACCTTGGCCACCATATACCATGTAGAAAACGATGCCGATGAAACCATCAAAAACCGTATGGCCCAAGAGGTCAATGCGCAAGGAGCACCCTTGTTTAATTTGGCTTCGGGCATTTCGCTTATGCTTTTTTATGCCTTTGCCATGCAGTGTATGAGCACCTTGGCCATTGTTAAAAAAGAGACCAACAGTTGGCGCTGGCCATTGTTGCAACTTTTTTTCATGACCTTTTTGGCTTATCTTTCTGACTTCACTAGTTATCAAATCTTAAGCTAATGGACCATATTCAAACAGCCTTGGTGATTTTAGCTGGCATAGCCGCCCTAGTATTTTTGCTTAAAAAATTCTTTTTGAAATCCAAAAAGAAAAACAACGCCTGTGCTTCTGATTGCGAGTGCCATTAGAATACAATCCATTTATACGTTTGTCAAAGATTTTTTTGTTTTTTTAATTCCCCTTTTTAGGATTTAAAAAAAAAGGCTATCTTCAAATCACTAAACAAACGAATTTAAACATGACAAACAGTAGAAGACTCTTTTACGGCAGTTGTTTTGCACTTATTACAACAGCCTTTTCTTTTAGTATTCGCGCTGGAATCTTACCTCAACTAGGCGATCAATTTCAATTAAATGCACAGCAATTAGGCTTTATTAACTCTATGTGGTTTTTAGGGTTTCCCATTTCCATGATTTTGGGGGGGCTTTTTTATCATACCATTGGGCCAAAGCGCATCATGCAATTTGCTTTTTTGACCCACACCTTAGGGATCATCCTCACCATTTATTCGGGAGGCTACACAGGCCTTCTCCTTTCCACCTTGCTTATTGGCATTGGAAATGGATGTACTGAAGCAGCATGTAATCCCATGATAGCCGATGCTTATGAAGGTAAAGAAATGAACACCCTTCTAAATCGCTTTCATATGTGGTTTCCAGGGGGAATCGTTATAGGAAGTTTGGTTTCCAAATTCATGACCGATGCAGCCTTAGGATGGCAAACACAAATTTGGATCATCATGATTCCAACGCTTATTTATGCCTACCTCTTTTTAGGACAAGAATTTCCAAAGCCCAAAGTACAAGCAGCTACATCTGTGAGTGAAAATCTAAAAGCCATGGCCTCGCCCATTTATATTTTTATTTTGGCTTGTATGGCACTTACCGCTATTTCAGAATTTGGTCCCCAACAATGGACCAGTTTGATTATGGCCAATAGTGGTGCTCAACCCATGGTTATTTTAGCATTGATTACGGGATTGATGGCTGTAGGGCGATATTTTGGGGGCGACATGGTGCACCGTTTGGATCAAACTGGAGTGCTTTTAGGCTCGGCGGTTTTAGCGGCTATTGGCATTTTCCTATTTAGCACACAAACGGGAAGCATGATCTATGTGGCTGCCATTTTCTTTGCATTAGGGATTTGTTATTTCTGGCCCAATATGATTGGTTTTGTGGCCGAAAAAATTCCTGCTAGCGGTGCCTTGGGGATGTCAATTGTGGGCGGTATGGGCATGTTCTCAACCTCTATTTTCCAACCCATTATTGGAGGCTGGATTGATAATTCTCGTGAGGCACAAAGTGCCATGGGATTAACCGGAGAAGCCCTCGAATTGGCCGCTGGACAGCAAACCCTAACCTATATGATTAGTTTTCCCGGCATCTTGATTGTCTTATTTACCATCTTGTATTTTTGGCAAAAAAAGGGGCAACCCGCCGCAGCTTAAGTAGAGCTAAATGATTAAAGATTAAGCCACCGCTTGCGGTGGCTTTTTTGTTCTTTAAAGGCAATTAAATGATGCATTTTCAAATAAATCCTCAATAGCGTAAATTTTATTTTTGTCTACTGCATCAAGCTTTCAATTTCTTCGGGCTCAATAGGTATGTTTTCCATCAGGTTTTTGGGCGCACCATTAGATTGAATGACCACATCGTCTTCCAAGCGCACGCCAAAACCTTCTTCGGGAATATAGATGCCGGGCTCAACCGTAAACACCATTTGGGCTTGCATGGGTAAGTGGAGCAAGCCATAGTCATGAGTGTCGAGGCCCATGTGATGGGAAGTGCCGTGCATAAAATATTTTTTATAGGCAGGCAACTCTTTGTTTTCATTTTGAACATCTGCCTTGTCTAAAAGTCCGAGACCTAACAACTCCGCCGTCATCATTTTGCCCACTTCTTTGTGGTATTCTTTCCATAAAGTGCCTGGTGTCAACAACTTGGTGGCCTCTTCTTTAACACGCAGCACGGCCTTATAAACTTCTTTTTGACGTTTTGAAAACACTCCCGAAACGGGGATGGTGCGTGTGAGGTCACTAGAATAATTGCCATATTCTGCGGCCACATCTAGCAAGAGAAGATCGCCAGCGGCACATTGTTGATTGTTTTCGGTGTAGTGCAACACATTATTGTTTTTACCCGATGCAATAATGGGTTCATAAGCAAAACCTTTAGAACGGTTTTTTATAAATTCATGAACCAGTTCTGCTTCAATTTCATATTCCCAAACACCTGGTTTAACAACGTTTAAAATCCGTCGAAAACCTTTTTCGGTGATGTCACACGCTTTTTGAATTTGCGCGATTTCTTCTTGGGCTTTCACCGCTCGAAGTTGTTGTAAAATAGGATTGCTTTTGGCTACGCCATGGGCGGGATAGTTCTCTTTACACCAAGAAATAAACCGATCTTCTCGGGTTTGGGTTTCCACGTTTTGGCGATAATGTTCATTAGTATTGAAATAAAATTGATCGCAATGTGTGCTTAATTCCTGAAATACACGCTCAAAGGCCGATAGCCAATAAACCGTTT
>CAZTYX010000141.1:0-3941 GCA_964617385.1 uncultured Flavobacteriaceae bacterium
AGTGTTCTGGAAATGACCAATTTAACCAAAAAAGAACAGCTCCAAAAGGCAGATGCACTTATCGAAGAGTTTGGTTTGAGTCACATTAGAAAAAATCGTGGCGATTTACTCTCTGGAGGAGAACGACGACGAACTGAAATTGCGCGGGCTTTAGCCACCGATCCTAAATTTGTTTTGTTAGACGAACCTTTTGCAGGGGTTGATCCAGTGGCTGTTGAGGACATTCAACGCATTATTGCCCATCTCAAAAACAAAAACATTGGTATTTTGATAACCGACCATAACGTGCAAGAAACCCTTGCCATTACAGACAAAACCTATTTGATGTTTGAAGGAAGTATTCTTAAAGCTGGAACTCCAGAAGTGCTTGCCGAAGATGAAATGGTTCGAAAGGTTTATTTAGGTCAAAACTTTGAATTGCGCAAAAAGAAACTCGAATTTTAAAGCCTCTACTTTAGAAACTATTTCGAATCACATTAAGAAAAAGGTATAGAATTATCAATACTGGAACGGCTGCCCATTGCATAAAATAAAATAGGGCCAAGCTGCACAAGACCAAAAAGATTTGATAACCGTAATCGGAAAGTTGATAAGTACTGATTTTAAACGCAAACAAGCGTATGCGCGAATTCATTAAGAATGATGAAATCAATACCACCAGCATTAAACCGGAAAAACTATAGACAAAGGGCTTAAAAAAGACAAAATATTTGTGCTCTAAAAGCAATGGCAGAGAGACAATAAATAAGGCATTAGCCGGTGTTGGCAATCCTCGAAATTCCTGTTTTTGTTGCGTGTCGAGATTAAATCGAACCAAGCGTATGGCAGCGCTGAGCGGAATCAAAAACCCAATGAGCGCCAAGGGAGCAAAACTGAACACAAATTCATTTTCAAAAATGGAGAAAAAAAAGTCTTGCTCACGAATCCCAATCTTTAAAAACAATTCATACATCACCACGCCAGGCACCAATCCACTGGTAACAAGATCTGCCATAGAATCAAATTGCATTCCAAATTGACTTTCGGCTTTCAGGAGGCGCGCAAAAAATCCATCAAATAAATCAAAAAAAGCCCCTAAAAAAACCATAAAAAAAGCGGCTTCAAAGAGATTTTTGAAAGCCAAATAGGCACCTAAGCATCCACAAATAAAATTAAATGAGGTGAAAAGGTTGGGAATCAATTTTCGAATCATATAAAATAGAATTCTAAATTTTTTTCTAATATACTAATTGCATTAGCATCAAAAAAATTAGTTTTGAATAAATGCTTTTGACTAAAAAACCACTTTTTCTTTCATTGCTCTCCGGAGCCCTCCTAGCCCTTTGTTGGCCCACCTATGGAATGACCATTTTAGTGTTCATTGCGTTGCTACCCTTGCTGCAATTGGAGGTGCATTTTTCCAAAAATAAAAATCGCATTGCTTTTTTTGCATACAGTTTTTTAGCTTTTTTAATCTGGAATTTAAGCACTACGTGGTGGTTGATAAACGCCTCCTTTGTAGGAATGGTCTTTGCCAATCTTTGCAACAGCCTTTTTTATACTATAGTATTTGGACTTTATCATTGGGCTAAACGGCGACTTCCGCTACGAACAGCTTATATTTTTTTGGTGGCTTTGTGGTTGGCCTTTGAAAAATTTCATTTGTTGTGGGACCTCTCTTGGCCTTGGCTCCACTTTGGAAACGTATTTGCCGATAAAATATATTGGATTCAATGGTATGAATATACGGGCGTTGCAGGCGGATCGTTGTGGGTTTTGGTGGTGAATATCGGCTTATTTGAAATGGTGAAAAGACATGCGTTTAAATCCAACACAATCCTTCTCAAAAAAAGCATACCGTGGTTGCTTTCCCTGGCATTGCCCATAGTGTTTTCACTCTTCTTATACAACCGAGTAGCCGAAGGAACAGAAAAAATAAATGTAGCGCTGGTGCAACCTAATGTAGACCCTTACTCTGAAAAATATTCTCAAACAAATGCCGATTTTTTTAACGCGTTTGAAAACCAGATCTATAGTCAAATAAATGGCGCCACCGATTATGTTCTTTTGCCTGAAACCTATTTTGCCGATGGCAATGGACTGTTGTTAAAGACCTATGAAGAAAGTGATTTGCATTATGCGTTTCAACGGTTTTTGGGGGACTATCAAAACACAGAGATCATCTCCGGCATGCAGTTTTATGATCTATATCGTTCTAAAGATGCGCCTAATGCAACAGCTAATAAAATAAGAAGTGGTATTTGGGCTGATTTTTATAATTCAGCGGTTCGTGAGCATTATCAATCACCCGTTGAGGTATATCACAAATCAAAATTGGTGGTGGGTGTAGAAAACCTTCCATTTAAATCGATACTCAACCCCCTTATTGGTTCTACTCTTTTGGATATGGGTGGCACAGTGGCTAGCAGAGTAACACAGGACACACGCAGTGTTTTTGAACACCACAGCAAGCCTTTTGCAGCAGCACCCATCATTTGTTATGAATCCATCTATGGTGCCTTTGTGAGCGACTATGTTAAACAAGGCGCAACCTTTTTAGCGGTTATTTCTAATGACGCCTGGTGGGACAATACCGAGGGGCACAAGCAACTAATCGGCTATACTCAACTAAGAGCCATCGAAACTCGAAGAGCTATTGCAAGAAATGCAAACACCGGCATTTCTGCACTCATCAATGCAAAAGGAGAGCGTATCAGTAGCCTAGCTTACGGTGAAAAAGGGGTGCTTACTGGCACGCTTTCCTCAAGAAAAGAATTGACTTTTTATGCCCGCTATGATGATATCTTGTATCGATGGGCCATTTTTGTGTTTGCTTTACTGTTTTTACTTGCTTTAAGCGGTCGCTTAAAAGTAAAATAAACCACTATTTTGTTTAACGTTAGGTTAGTTTTAAGTCACAAATGCTCGTTTCGATTTAAGAATTGATACTTTTGTGAAAAGTTATGTCCCATAAGAATGAAAATGGTGTAGGATGTTGGAAGAAAATAAAGTATATACTAGAACCGGAGACGATGGCACCACAGCTTTAATCTCAGGAAAAAGAGTCCCTAAGCACAACCTACGCATCAAAGCCAATGGTGCTCTAGACGAACTTATTGCTTGGCTTGGTGTAATTCGTGATCATCTCACCAAAGACGAAACCGAACAATTTCTATTTCAAATTCAAAATGAATTGATGTGTTTGGCTGCACAACTGGCTGTGCCCAATCAAAAAGAGCTTCCAAAGGGAATCCTGCCCATTACAGCCCAACAAATTCAAAGAATCGAAAGTGAAATTGACAACATCACACAAGACCTTCCTCCCCTTAAAAATTTTGTAATTCCGGGCGGTCATGTTTTGGTATCCTATGCGCATTTGGCTCGAAGCGTTTGTCGACGCGCAGAGCGCAATATCACCGAATTAAACGAAACCGAAGGCATTCAAAACGAATGCATCATATATGTCAACCGCCTCTCTGATTATCTCTTTACCCTCTCCCGTAAATTGGGTCAAGAACATAAGGTTGAAGAGACCAAGTGGGTGGTTAGCTAATTTCTTCTTTTTTTGTTGCACAGATTTTATAAAAAATTATTTTTGCAGAAATATTTAAGCTATGTATTGGACATTAGAATTGGCATCCTATCTTAGTGACGCCCCTTGGCCCGCAACAAAAGATGAATTGATTGATTTCTCTATTCGGACTGGAGCGCCATTAGAAGTGGTTGAGAATTTACAGTCAATGGAAGATGAAGGAGATATTTATGAATCTATTGAAGAAATTTGGCCTGATTTTCCCACTGAAGAAGATTATCTTTGGAACGAGGATGAATATTAACAAAATCTAAAACAACATTTATTAAAGTCTCCTCGGAGACTTTTTTTATAGTTACATTTGAAGGAAAAAGGAAAAAGCCCATAGATTCATGAGCATTTTAAACAGTATTTTAAAAACATTTGTTGG
>CAZTYX010000142.1:0-2258 GCA_964617385.1 uncultured Flavobacteriaceae bacterium
TCTATCTCTTCTAATGACACACCGTTGGGTGTAAAAATGATTTCTTCTGGAGCATAGCCGGCTTGGAGTCCTAATTGCACTTCTTGCACGGAAACAGTATCCAATCCAGCGCCCAATTGTTTCATAAAATGTAAAATAGAAATGTTGGAAAGCGCCTTACAGGCATAGTTGATGCGCAGGTTGGAAACGTTAGAAAAGGCATTGGTTAACCGTTGGTATTGCGCTTCAATTTTTTCAGCATCATACACATAGGTAGGTTCTCCATAGGTTTCGGCAATGGCCAATAAATTTTGTGTGGTCACGATTTTACATTTTGCGCAAAAGTAGCACAAAAACGAATTGCCCTCCAAGGAGGTCTTGAATTGATTTAAAATGACAACAAACTGTTATAAATATAACATTTAACCCTTAAAAATCGTTCGGTCAAGCGAGCGGGAATGCTTATTTTTGTGGAAATTTTAGAACCAAAAAATGAATTTACACGAATATCAAGGCAAAGAAATTTTAGCCCAATATGGTGTGGCTGTGCAGCGAGGCATTGTGGCTAAAACGGCCCAAGAAGCTGTTCAGGCCGCAAAAGATTTAACTGAAGAAACCGGTACCGACTGGCATGTTATTAAAGCTCAAATTCACGCTGGTGGAAGAGGAAAAGGGGGCGGAGTGAAGCTTGCAAAATCTATAGCAGAGGTAGAGCGTATTTCTGATAGCATCATTGGCATGCAACTCATAACGCCGCAAACACCTCCTGCTGGAAAAAAAGTAAATCAAGTGCTTGTTGCCGAAGACGTATATTATCCCGGTGCAAGTGAGCCCAGTGAATTTTACATGTCGGTTTTGTTGAATCGTGCAAGTGGAAAAAACATGATTATGTATTCCACAGAGGGGGGTATGGATATCGAAACCGTTGCCGAACAAACCCCCCACTTAATTTTTACTGAAGAGATTGATCCTGCTTTGGGTTTGCAGCCTTTTCAAGCGCGAAAAGTAGCTTTTAATTTGGGGCTCTCTGGTGCTGCCTTTAAGGCTATGGTTCAGTTTGTGTCCGCATTGTATAAGGCATATATTGGCGCTGATGCTTCTTTGTTTGAAATCAATCCCGTACTCAAAACATCAGACGATAAAATTATAGCGGTGGATGCCAAAGTAACCCTTGATGATAATGCGCTTTATAGACATAAAGACTTTGCAGCCCTTCGCGATTTAAGTGAAGAGAATCCTGTGGAGGTAGAGGCTCGAGAAGTGGGGCTTAATTATGTGGACCTAGATGGCAACGTGGGTTGTATGGTAAATGGCGCCGGACTGGCCATGGCCACTATGGATTTAATTAAGCAAGCTGGAGGAGATCCTGCCAACTTTTTGGATGTGGGTGGTACGGCCGATGCAGCGCGTGTAGAAACCGCTTTTCGATTAATCCTTAAAGACCCAAAAGTCAAGGCAATTTTAGTTAATATTTTTGGCGGTATTGTGCGTTGCGATCGTGTGGCGCAAGGAATTGTAGATGCTTATAAAAACATGGGTGATGCCATTCAAGTGCCGCTCATTGTGCGTTTGCAAGGCACAAATGCAGCCATGGCCAAAGAGCTTATAGATAATTCTGGATTAAATGTACTTTCGGCCATTGCTTTTCAAGAAGCCGCCGATAAAGTACAAGGCGCTTTATTGAACTGACAAAAAGACATTGATAAACCTTAATTTAATGACAAAATGACAATTTAATGAATTGGTATTGCTTTTGCTTTGCATTAAGCATATTAATTTTAAAAAATTGAAAAATGAATTTAGTTAGAAAACAAACCCCTTGGTTCCCTTCACTTTTGGATGAATTATTACATACAGATTGGAGCCCTCAAAACGCTACCTTTAGTCAAGTGCCTCCCGTAAATATTATCGAAAATGATACTGATTTTCAATTGGCTTTGGCTGTGCCAGGAAAAACAAAAGAAGATTTTGAAATTGCTGTAGAAGAGGGAATTCTCAGTATTGCTGCCCAAGAAAAGGAGGAAAAAGTTGTTGAAAAAGGAAATTACACACGAAAAGAATTTGGTTTTAATGCCTTTAAAAGAAGTTTTACACTTCCCGAAAGTGTCGACCCCACAATGATTGACGGTCGTTATGAAAATGGCGTGTTGCAAATCACCTTGCCTAAACACAAGGAAGCACAACCCCAACCTAGAAAGTTAATTTCTATTCAGTAACGTAAATCAATTATTTGTTTTTGTTTGAATCGGCTCCCTTTTGGGGGCCGATTTTATTTTGGG
>CAZTYX010000142.1:2358-3931 GCA_964617385.1 uncultured Flavobacteriaceae bacterium
AATTATTTGTTTTTGTTTGAATCGGCTCCCTTTTGGGGGCCGATTTTATTTTGGGCAAGTTTTAAGAGCTGGTGTTTAGTTGTTCTTGTAAGACTTTAACTTCGTCTCGCAGTTTTGCTGCCAAAATAAAATCGAGAGCTTTGGCTGCCTTTTCCATTTCTTTTCTAGTGCTTCTGATCTTTTGTTCAATTTCAGGTTTTGTCAAATAGCGCGAAACTGCTTCGGCCACTTTCCGTTGTTCTTCCTCTAGGGCATAGGTAGCAAAAGAATTTTTAGACAATGCATTATCTAAGGATTTGTTCAATGCCTTAGGAGTAAGATTGTGTTTGGTGTTATATTCCATTTGCTTGTCTCTACGATAGTTGGTTTCATCAATTGTTTTTTGCATGCTTTTGGTAATGGTGTCGGCATACATAATGGCCTTTCCATGAATGTTTCGAGCAGCACGTCCAACGGTTTGGGTTAATGAGCGGTTGGACCGCAAAAATCCTTCCTTATCGGCATCTAAAATGGCTACTAATGATACTTCAGGCAAATCCAAGCCTTCTCGCAATAAGTTCACACCCACCAAAACATCAAACAAACCTTTGCGAAGGTCTTGCATAATTTCTACCCGTTCCAAAGTGTCTACATCACTATGAATATAGCGGCATCGGATTTGAGCCCGACTTAAATATTTGGTCAATTCTTCAGCCATTCTCTTGGTGAGGGTGGTCACTAAAGTACGTTCGTCTTGCTCCACCCGATTTTGAATTTCTTCAATCAAATCGTCAATTTGATTGGCGCTGGGGCGCACCTCAATTTCTGGGTCGAGCAAGCCTGTGGGGCGAATGATTTGCTCCACAAAAAGGCCTTCGGTTTTTTGCAATTCATAGTCGGCCGGAGTGGCGCTTACGTAAAGCACTTGGTTTTGGAGGGCTTCAAATTCTTCAAATTGTAAGGGACGGTTGTCCAAAGCCGCTGGCAAGCGAAAACCGTATTCGACTAAATTTTCTTTTCTGCTGCGGTCCCCGCCATACATGGCATGCACCTGAGAGATGGTCACGTGGCTTTCATCCACAATCATTAGGTAGTCTTCTGGAAAATAGTCCAACAAACAAAAGGGGCGGGTGCCGGGGGCACGCCCATCCAAATAGCGCGAATAGTTTTCTATACCCGAGCAATAGCCCAATTCCCGAATCATTTCCAGATCAAATTCGGTACGTTCTTCCAAACGTTTGGCCTCTAGTGGCTTACCAACTTCTTTAAAATAGTCTACTTGTTTCACTAAATCGGTTTGAATTTGAAGAATGGCTTCTTGAATGCGATCGGGTGAAGTGACAAAAATATTTGCCGGATAGAGATTGATTTGTTGAAATGTTTCTAAAATCCGGTTTTCAATCGGATCAAAGGATTCGATTAATTCGATTTCATCACCAAAAAAATGGATTTTATAGGCAATGTCAGCATAGCCTGGAAAAATGTCTATCACATCTCCATGTACCCTAAAATTACCACGCCCAAACGCACCCGTTGTACGGGCATACAAACTTTGCACCAGCCGGTGCATCAGTTGTGTTCTGGAAAGCATTTG
>CAZTYX010000143.1:0-3831 GCA_964617385.1 uncultured Flavobacteriaceae bacterium
AAAAATCGGGATGGTGTTTGTCACAGGTTGTTTTACAGATGTGGTGAAAATGTTTGGCATCTTCTTCAAACAAATAATAGGGTGTCAGGTCTTGTCCACCCCCAAACCATTGGTCCAAAATTTGGCCTTGTTTGTCATACATTTCAAAATAGCGCCAATTGGCGTGCACGGTGGGCACCATTGGGTTTTTGGGGTGAATGACTAGACTTAAGCCACAAGCAAAAAAATCAACTTCACCCACTTTAAAATAGGTTTGCATGCTTTTGGGCAATGCGCCGTGTACGGCCGAAATATTGACACCTCCCTTTTCAAAAACAGTTCCATTTTCGATCACTCTTGTGTGGCCACCACCGCCTTCGGGGCGTTGCCAAACATCTTCACGAAAAGTAGCCTTTCCATCGGCTTTTTCTAAGGCAGCGGTAATTTTGTTTTGCAAAGCCTTAATGTAGGTGTAAAATTGATCTTTCATCAGTAAGGGGGATTAGGGTTAGACATGATAGGATTTAACAGCCTCAACAAAGGCACGGGCATGATCAACAGGGATATTAGGCAAAATGCCATGCCCTAAATTCACGATATATTTATCTTTTCCAAAGGCATCAATCATATTTTTAACACCCATTCGAATTTCTGGAATGGGCGAGAGCAAACGGGCCGGGTCAAAATTGCCTTGCAGGGTGATTTGTCCTCCTGAAAGATAGCGCGCATTGATGGCAGAACAAGTCCAATCTATCCCGAGGGCCGCAGCTCCAGAAAGACTCATTTCTTTAAGTGCAAACCAACACCCTTTTCCAAAAACAATCACCTCGGTTTCTGATTTTAATCGGTTGACAATTTGTTCCAAATAGGGCCAAGAAAATTGTTGATAGTCTTGCGGTGATAAAAGTCCGCCCCATGAATCGAACAGTTGGATGGCATCGGCTCCGGCTTTTACCTGTGCTAGAAGATAATCGATGGTGAGATCAGTAATTTTTTGAAGCAGCTGATGTGCCACTTTTGGTTGACTAAAGCAAAAGGCTTTGGCTTTGTCAAAGGTTTTAGACCCTTGGCCTTGTACGGCATAGCATAGCAGTGTCCACGGTGAACCAGCAAAACCAATGAGTGGCACCCTATCGGCAAGGGCTTCTTTGGTCATCTTTATAGCCTCCATCACATAGTGTAGGCGGTCTTCGGCTTGGGGCACTTTGATAGCTTCAACAGCTTCAATGGATTGAATGGGTTGGGGCAACCAGGGGCCAACACCATCCTTCATTTCTACGGTTATATCTAACGCTTGAAGCACCACCAAAATGTCACTAAAAATGATAGCAGCATCAGGGCCCACTTGATCAATGGGCATAACGGTTATTTCGGTGGCCAATTCTGGTGTTTGGCAGCGGGTGAAAAAATCATATTTTTCTCTAAGCTTTATAAAATCAGGCAGATAACGCCCTGCTTGTCGCATCATCCAAACGGGAGGTCTTTCTACAGTTTCGCCACGGAGGGCTTTTAAGAATAAATCGTTTTTAAGCATGAGTGCAAAAGTGTTGTTTTAGTTTTAATAACAGGGCTGTTTCATTGGGTTGTTGGGCCACATAAAATTGGTTGGTGTAGGGTTTCAATTGTGCTGCTGTTGAGGAGCCAAGACAAAAACCATAAGCGTTTTGAGGCCATTCGTTTTCAATAAAAAAACTTGAAACGGCGGAGGGGCTATAAAAGAGGATGCCTTCCACGGCTGTTTTTAGTTGATAGGGGTTGGGGAGCGTTTCATATAATTCAATAATGTGTAGGGAGATTTGGTGGAGGTTTAACTGGGTTTCAATTTCGGGCATTCTGCGGGTACCGCAAAAAAACGTAAATTCTTCATTTTTGTAGTTTTTTGTTAAAAAATGAGCCAAATCTGCCGAATTTTGAGCTATTTTAATCACTTTTTGCCCATTTTCTTCTAAAAGTGTTTTTGTCTTTTCTCCCACGCAAAAGCATTTTTTTTGTTCTAGTCAAGGGTCATTTTTATGTTTTTTTAAAAAAAATTGCACCGCATTTTTGCTGGTAAAAATGAGATTTTCTGATTTATTTTTCCAATCAAAAACAAGTGGATTGATGCTAATTAATGGTGCTTCAATAACAGAAAAGCCTTGCTGTAACAATCGCTCTTTAAACGCTAAGGAGATCAATTTTGTAATAAATAGACGCATTACTTAAGCGATTTTTTGATAGCGTCAAGCAATTGATCTCCGCCTTGGTTTATGATTTGTTCTGCAGCCCGCTCGGCATATTCTAAAGTGGCATTACCCTCAAATTTGTTTTCTACAGCAATGGCTTGTTGACCATCTAGTGAAAACAATCCGGCTTTAAAAAGAATCGTATTCTTCTGAACCGTTGCCAATGCCCCAATGGGAGCTGTACAGCCGCCCTCCAAAAGTTGTAAGAAATGGCGTTCTAAGGTTGTGCACATTGCGGTTTGTGGGCAGTTTAATAGTTCAAGCGTAATTTTGAGAGTCTCTTCATTATTTCTGCAGCAAACTGTAATGGCTCCTTGTCCTGGTGCTGGAATCATCCAATCGAGGGTTTGGAATTGTAGATTCCACCCCAATCGCTTTAAACCGGCGGCAGCAAAAAGTGCTCCCCCCCATTGGGATTGGTTTAAGTTTTCAATACGTTTTTGCAAATTACCTCTAAGATTTTCCACAGCATGGCTTGGAAATTTTCGAAGCCATTGGGCTTTTCTTCTCAGGCTTCCTGTACCAATTTTAGGGCTGCTTTCCCAGTTTTTAAAGTGCGGGTGTAAAACGACCACATCGGAGGGGTTTTCTCTTGGTAGCACAGCAGCTTGACAAATTCCTTCAGCCATTTGTGTGGGCACATCTTTTAAACTGTGCACAGCCAAATCAATTTGATTGTTCAATAAAGCAGCGTCTAGAGCTTTCGTAAACACCCCTTCAATGCCCATGGCATAAAGGGGTTGGGTGAGGTTTAGATCCCCCTCACTGGCAATGGGGACCAATAGGGTTTTATGCCCCTGTTTTTCCAGTTGCTGCTGTACGGTTTTTGCCTGCCACATGGCCAGCTCACTTTTTCTTGTTCCTATGCGCAATGGTTTCATGCGTTTTCTGAGCTTAGCTGAAAAATATCTTTAAGAAGGGCCACTGTGGCCGCAGCGTTCTTTGGATTTTCTTTGAGATAGGCGGCCACATGGCCAGTTATTTTTTGCGCCACATAGGTGGCCTCTTCTCCAACAGGGGTTTCTTCTTCGCCCTTGCTGGCATCCAAAAGTTTTTCTTTAATGGCCTTTAGGGTGGGTGCGAATTTGCGATGTTCTAACCACTCCAAAAATTCAATTTCAACACTTTGGAGAATTTGTTCTGCTTTTGGAAGGTGTTTTTTGCGCTCTTGTATGGAGGTGTTGGTGATTTTAGACAATTCGTCTAAATGAAGTAATGAAACATGCTCCAGAGCACCAATTTTAGGGTCCACGTTTCGCGGCATAGAAAGGTCCAAGATAAGAAGGGGTTTGTTGGTAAAGATCATATCTTCTGTTAGGGTTGGGCGTTGAGCACCTGTTGCCACAATGAGTATGTCTGTTTCTCTGAGCATGGGTGTTAACTGCCCATAGGGTTTCACTTGAACGGGAAACTTTTTGGCCATGGCAGCAGCCTTTTCTTCGGTTCGATTGATTAAAACAATATGATCGTTTTGGGTATGTTTCACTAAATTTTCACAAGTGTTTCTTCCAATTTTTCCAGTGCCAAAAAGCAAAATGTTCTTTTCGTTGATCTGGGGCACGTTTTGCAACAGGTAACGCACCGAAGCGAATGAGACAGAGGTTGCACCGCTTGAAATTTCAGTCTGATG
>CAZTYX010000144.1:0-3703 GCA_964617385.1 uncultured Flavobacteriaceae bacterium
GCCTAGTATTTTGTTCTTTTTAGGTATTTTGTTGGCTGTTGCCGCTTTAGAATCACTTGGCATGCTTTTCCATTTTGCCGAAGGCCTGAATCATACTATTCCTAATGCCGATATTGTGGTGGGGCTTTTGGGTGTTGGCTCGGCTGTGATTGACAATGTGCCTTTGGTGGCTGCCAGTATTGGAATGTTTTCTCAAGGAATGGATGATCCGTTATGGCACCTGATTGCTTATGCCGCAGGAACTGGAGGCAGTATGCTAATCATTGGTTCGGCTGCTGGAGTGGTGGCCATGGGAATGGAAAAAATAGATTTTTTCTGGTATCTCAAAAAAATTGCATGGCTAGCCTTAATCGGTTTCTTGTCAGGATTCATCATCTTTATTCTCATGCGAAATTTAATCTTTTCATAATCACAATATTTAGTGTATCTTAAGCGTTCAAAGAGATATAGCATGTAAATAGATGAAAATAATTCCCTTATTTCTTCAAGAAACCCCATCTCTACAAACAGAAAAAACACTATCGCTACTTGAATTAATCCAAAATGGTGGCCTTGGCGGTCAATTGATAATTGGCGTTTTGACGTTATTGCTTTTGGTGGTAGTATACATCTATTTTGAACGGTTGTTTACCATACGCGCTGCCGTAAAAATAACACCCAATTTCATGTCTCAAATTAGGACCTATGTACTGAACGGTAAAATTGACAATGCACAGCAAATTTGTTTGTCTGAAAACAAGCCTGTGGCACGCTTAATTTCGAAAGGCTTAAGCCGAATAGGTCGGCCTTTAGAAGATATAAATACAACTATAGAAAATGCAGGACGGTTAGAAGTTTATAAACTCGAAAAAAATGTGAGCATTTTGGCCACTATTGCAGGAGCCGCACCCATGCTTGGATTTTTGGGAACTGTGATTGGAATGATCTTATCTATTTTTGAAATTTCAAATGCCGGTGGCAATATTGATATGCAATTGTTGGCCGATGGGCTTTACACCGCAATGACAACTACGGTGGCTGGATTGATCGTGGGTATTTTGGGGTATATCACCTATAACCATTTGGTGGTTAAAACCAACAAGGTGGTCTATCAAATGGAAGCCACGAGCTTAGAATTTTTAGACCTCTTGAACGAACCAGCATAGACATGCGATTCAGCGGAAGAAATAAAATTAGACCCGAGTTCAACATGTCTTCCATGACTGATGTGGTCTTTTTACTTTTAATTTTTTTTATGATTGCCTCCACCTTAGCCAAACAACTCAACACCATTGATGTTAAACTGCCAAAAGCAGAAGGCAAATCTGAAAATCGTAATACAGTGGCGGTTTCTATTAAAACGGCACATCGTTTTTATATTGACGAACAATCAATTCAGAAAACAAATTTGGAACAAGCATTGCTTCGTAAAATGAAGTCATTAAGCTCGCCTTCTGTTATTTTGCGGGCCGATAAAAACGTGCCCTTGGAAGATGTGGTTTATGTGATGAATATTTCTAATCGAAATGGTATCAAAATTGTGTTAGCGGTGGACGCACAATAATAAGGGCAAAGCATGAAAATTTTAAATACCCCCCATAAAAAAAAGGCAGCCTTACTCACAGGGCTCACGGGGATATTGCTGTTATTGCTGTTTTTTGTTTTGGGACTTCGCTATTTAGACCCGCCAATAAGCTATGGTATGGAAGTGAACTTTGGAATGCAAAGCACCGGACAAGGATCTACGCAACCTCTTACTCCCCCTGCATCAAATCCCATTCCTGTTCAAGAAACACAAGAAGAGCAAGAAGAAGAAACACCACCTCCACCTCCTCAAAAGACAACAACACCCCTCAGCGAAGAGGTTTTGAATGAAAAAGATAGTGAGGTGCCGGTAACTCAAAAAGAGGAAATCCAAGAACAGGAAAAAACAGAGGAAAAAGAATCTCCAGTTAAAGAAAAGCAGCCTCCCAAACCAAAAATTTCTGAAGCCACAAAAAATTTAGTCTCTAACCTTATTCAAAGTGAAAAACCTACACCTGGAGAAACTAGCACTGGGGAAGGTGTTGAATCGACCCCTGGTGACCAAGGAAAACCTGATGGAAATCCTTATGCTAGTAGTTATTATAGCCAAGCAGGATTGGGTGGCGAAGGGACACGCTATGGGCTTAATGGGCGCAGTTTACAAAATGATGGAAAAGTGGTGCAGCAATGCAATCAAGAAGGTATAGTGGTGGTGCGTATAACCGTGAACCAAAATGGCGATGTGATGCAAGCTGAACCCGGGGTTAAAGGAAGTACCAATACACACCCCTGTTTGTTGGAACCTGCCAAAAAAACAGCCCTGCTACACAAATGGCATGCCGATGCTAACGCCCCCAAGAGACAGATTGGATTTGTAGTTATTCAATTTAAATTGGGTGAATAAATCTTGAAAACCTATATCGAAACCCTCGACTGGCTCATGCAGCGTTTGCCCATGTATCAACGCATTGGGCCCAGCGCCTATAGACCGGGTTTGGAGAGCATAACAAAACTGGCAGTCTATTTGGGACACCCTCAGCAGCAATTCCGATCCATTCATGTGGCAGGAACCAATGGAAAAGGTTCCACCTCACACATGTTAGCCTCTGTACTGCAACAAGCAGGTTATAAGGTTGGATTATATACTTCTCCTCATCTAAAAGATTTTAGTGAACGTATCCGAATCAATGGTGTTCCGATTGCTCAGGAAGAAGTTATTCAGTTTGTGGCCCAGCACAAGTCTTATTTTGAAAAAGAACAACATTCGTTTTTTGAAATGACGGTGGCCTTGGCCTTTGATCGATTTGCGGCACACCAAGTGGATGTGGCTGTGGTTGAAGTGGGTCTGGGTGGCCGATTAGATGCTACTAATATAATCACCCCTGTTTTAAGTGTAATCACCAATATTGGATTAGATCATACGCAGTTTTTGGGGAATACTCGTGCTGCTATTGCCAAAGAAAAAGCAGGTATTATAAAACCTAACATCCCAGTTGTTATTGGGGAAAAGGATTTGGAAACTCAAACGGTTTTTGAGGCTGTGGCACACCAACAAAATGCGGATCTCCATTGGGCAGAAGACCATGTTTTTGATTCATATGCAACGGATCTACTGGGAGATTATCAAAGAGAAAATAGTCGCTTAGCGCGAGCCGCTTTGGCTCTTTTGCCTTCATTTGAAATTAGTGAAGAGCACATTAAACAAGGGTTAAAAAATGTGGTTTTAAACACAGGCCTTCAAGGCCGCTGGCAGATCTTAAGCGAAAATCCACGAACCGTAGTGGATGTAGCACACAATAAAGAAGGGTTGCTTGCTATTCAAGCACAACTTAAAAAACAACCCTATCATAGGCTGCATTTGGTATTGGGATTTGTACAAGAAAAAGAACCAGAAAAATTGCTTTCCCTTTTTCCAGCAGAAGCACAATTTTATTTGTGTGCTGCCCAAAACCCAAGGGCGTTGGCTGTTGAAGAAATAGCAAACGTTTTAAAAAAATGGAATTGGAAACACACTTCATACTCTCGTGTGGATGAAGCTTATGCTGCTGCCCAAAAGGCCGCTTCACCTTTTGATCTTATTTTTGTTGGCGGAAGTACTTTTGTGGTGGCAGAAGTTTTGTGAATTGCAGTAAAAATATTTGCAAATCGAAAAAACGCGATTATATTTGCATCCACTTTTGGGCGCGTAGCTCAGTTGGTT
>CAZTYX010000145.1:0-3670 GCA_964617385.1 uncultured Flavobacteriaceae bacterium
CCTCTTATTTTTTGGTTTCGGGTTGTTTCTTTTTTGAAGACACAACGGTTTCTCAAGCTGAAATTCAAAAATCTTCTTCTTGGAATGAAGCCGATCAGCCTCCGACTTTTGACTTTTGTGATGAAACAGATACTACTGCTCAGTGGGATTGTTTTGAAGCTGAAGTAACTCAAAATATGCAATACTATTTTGAAACCAACCCGCTGGTTGCAGAACATACGCTTACGGAAGAAATTGTTCTTACACTAGTGGTTAATAAAGAAGGACAAATTGTGCTTGATGAAGTGGCACTTACCAATACATTAAGAGTTAACATTCCCACCCTGGAAAATGAACTCTATAATGCCGTAGACCAACTGCCTAAAGCCCTCCCTGCCATCAAAACCAATGTGGGTGAGACGGTGGCTGCGCAATTCCAATTGCCACTTTTAATTCACGCCACGCCATCAGCAGAATGAAATCAGATCGTATCATTTTGGGAATAGATCCTGGAACGACTATAATGGGTTTTGGTTTAATTGAAGTGAAGTCAAACAAAATGGAATTACTCCAGTTTCATGAATTAATTCTAAAAAGATATACCGATCACTATCTTAAGTTGGAGCAAATTTTCAAACGCACCATTGAAATTATTGAACAACATTGCCCTGATGAAATTGCAATTGAAGCTCCTTTTTATGGTAAAAATGTGCAATCCATGTTGAAACTTGGACGTGCTCAAGGAGTGGCCATGGCGGCTGGACTTTCAAGACAAATTCCAATCACAGAATATTCTCCCAAAAAAATAAAAATGGCCATCACAGGCAATGGAAATGCAACCAAGGAACAAGTGGCTAAAATGTTGCAACAACTTTTATCTATAAAAGAATTACCCAAAAACCTTGACGCTACTGATGGTTTAGCCGCTGCGGTTTGTCATTTTTTTAATGCTGGAAAAATCAGTAATCAAAAAAACTATTCTGGATGGGCTTCATTTGTGGCCCAAAATCCTACTAAAGTTCATCCCTAGGCAACCATGGCAGGAATTTATGTGCATTATCCCTTTTGCCGTCAAGCATGCCATTATTGTAACTTCCACTTTTCTACTCAATTAAAGCATCAAAAAAACCTCTTTAAAAGCATGCTGTCCGAATTGGAAATGCGAGCTGACTATTTAGATAAACCAGTAGAGAGTGTTTATTTTGGAGGAGGGTCACCGTCGTTGCTCAGTCCAAAGCAAGTGGCGCAATGGCTCTCAAAAATAGGTGCGCTTTTTGCCATGGAATCTAATTTGGAAATTACCATGGAAATCAATCCCGATGATGCTACTGCAACCTATTTAAAAGCCCTTCGCCAAGAGGGGATCAATCGAATTAGTATGGGCATTCAGTCGTTTCATGAAGACCATTTGAAATTGATGAACCGACTACATACCGCTCATCAATCTCGTGAGGCATTGGAACATACGGCCACTTTTTTTAATAATTTTTCTATCGATTTGATCTATGGTATTCCTAATGGATCTATGTCTCGCTGGAAGGAGGATATTGAAAATGCATTGCACTTTAATCCAACGCACATATCGGCTTATGCCCTAACTGTAGAGCCCAAAACGGTATTGGCTCATCAAGTTGAAAAAAGACAAATTTTACTGCTTGATGATGCATTAGTTAAAGATCAATTTGATTTATTAGTTACGTATTTAACGCAAGCAGAATTTGAGCATTATGAAGTTTCAAATTTTGGAAAATCTGGCTTTCATTCGGTGAACAATTCTAACTATTGGATTGGAAAACCTTATTTGGGGATTGGCCCTGGAGCCCATAGTTATGATGGAAAAAAAACAAGAAGTTGGAATGTTTCCAATAATGCATTATATGCCAAAAGCATAGAAGTAGGAAACCTCCCACAAGAATCGGAAACCTTATCGCAAAAGGAACAGTTTAATGAATTTTTGATGACACGATTGCGCACCCATTGGGGCGTTTCATTACCAGAAGTCACAAAGCAATTTGGAGATCATTTTGCAGCCTATTTAGAGCAACAGGCCGAGAAACATATTGCAATGCGCCACCTCTTTTGGGATGGCGATTGTTTAAAAATAAGTCAACAAGCCCGTTTTCTTTCAGACGGTATTGCTTCCGATTTATTTTTGCTTTAGTCCTTATTTTTTTTTAGTTGAGCATAGTGCTTATGAAAGAAGCAGATGGTTTCGATGCCTTTAAAAAAATTGAATATACCAAAATGTTCATTAGGCGAATGAATGGCATCGGAATCGAGTCCAAATCCCATAAGTATCGACTTAAGACCCAATTCCTTTTCAAACATGGGCACTATAGGAATGCTTCCGCCACCGCGATGGGGAACAGGTTTTTTACCAAATGATACTTCATAGGCAGCTTCTGCTGCTTGATAGGCTGTGGTGTTTGTGGGGGTAACATAGGCCATTCCGCCGTGGTGGGTTGTCACTTCAACGGTAACACTTTTGGGAGCTATCTTTTTAAAATAAGATTCAAAAAGTACACTAATTTTTTTCCATTCTTGGTTGGGAACCAACCGCATCGAAATTTTGGCATAAGCCTTGCTGGCAATTACCGTTTTAGCTCCTTCACCAGTATAGCCTCCCCATATTCCGTTAACATCCAAGGTGGGTCTAATGGAACGCCGTTCTTGGGTAGAATAGCCAATTTCACCAGCCACATCGGGTAAACCAATATCGCTTTTAAACATGTTTTCATCAAAAGGGGCTTGAGCTAATGCTTGCCTTTCTGATGGTGATAGTTCGATCACATCATCATAAAACCCAGGAATGGTAATGCGCCCATCATCATCAGTTAAACCCGCAATCATCTGACTTAGCACATTTATAGGATTGGCCACCGCTCCTCCATAAAGCCCAGAATGCAAATCACGGTTGGGCCCGGTTACGCAAACTTCCATATAGCTCAATCCTCGAAGTCCTGTGGTAATAGACGGTACATCTTTGGCAATCATGCCTGTGTCAGAAATTAAAATGGTATCGGCTTGTAATTTTTCCTTATTGTTTTTAACAAAAGTTTCTAGGTTATTACTTCCCACTTCCTCTTCGCCTTCAATCATAAATTTGATATTGCAGGGAGGGGTAGTTTCCTCTTCCAATAGTTTCTCTAACGCCTTGATGTGCATAAACACCTGCCCTTTGTCATCACAAGCGCCCCGTGCAAATAGTGCACCTTCTGGATGACGTTCTGTGGCCTTTAGAGTAGGTTCAAAAGGGGGATTATCCCATAAGTCTAACGGATCTGGAGGCTGCACATCATAGTGTCCATAAACCAAAACAGTGGGGCGCTTACCATCAACAAAATATTGGCCATATACAATGGGATGCCCTTGGGTTTGAATGATCTCTGTTTCTTGACAACCGGCTTTTTGCAACGCCTGCTGCGTCCAACTGGCGGCTTGTTTCACAGCCTCTTTATATGCTGGATCTGCACTAATAGATGGGATTCTTAAAAAAGATTTTAATTCTTCAAGGTCGTTTTGCTGTTGGGAAGACAGTTTCATAAGAACAATTTAAGCGTTTAAAATTACACAATGTATTTTTCATTTGAACCACATTTTTATGGGAAACTTATTTATATTTGTCCACCCATAAATGCGGGTGTGGTGAAATTGGTAGACACGCTAGATTTAGGATCTAGTGCTTCACGGC
>CAZTYX010000146.1:0-3652 GCA_964617385.1 uncultured Flavobacteriaceae bacterium
GGCTTTCCCTCCCCGGCTGAAGACTTTAAAGAAGCCCGCATTAGCATTGATCAAGAAGTGGTTAAAAATGAAGCCGCCACCTTCTATGCTCGCGTGTCGGGCGACTCTATGCAGGGCGCTGGTTTGGAAGACGGCGACCTCCTAGTGATTGACCGCAGCCTGGAACCCCAACATAACAAAATTGCCGTTTGCTTTATTGATGGTGAATTTACCGTTAAGCGACTCAAAGTAGAAAAAGATGCCGTATATCTGATGCCCGAAAATAAAAAGTATAAACCCCTAAAAGTGACCGAAGACAATCAACTCATCATTTGGGGCATTGTGACCTATGTAGTGAAACGGCTTTAAAAAATTCAAATACCACACCCTATATCCGGCAAGGAATCTTGGTTTGTTTTTACAAAATCCTCACCCTTTTGCTAAAGAAAACAACCACCTTTCAATTTAACACTATTACTCCATCAACACCTTATGAAACAATTTGGCCAAAAAGGTGGCCAGTTGTTCACTGCTTAGGTCAATAGCGGTGGTTTTGGTGGCTAAAAATAATTCGGGTGGAGTGCCCACAAGCATATAACTAAGCAATAAGAATTCATGTTTTTCTTTAAAGGCTTTAACCTTTAAATTCGTTTTAAGGTCACGGTTCAGATTTTTAACGATGGTAGTAATGATTTCACTTTGGTAAGAACTTTGACGAATATAAGCCTGATTCACCACGTGAAATTGTATCATTTGTGGAGATCCAATCAAATCAAAATAACTTTTAAAGGTGCCATAGAGGTAGTCATAGACCGTTTTACTTTCTTTTCGGGTGTGCTGAATGGCTTCTTTCACTTGTTGGTTTAGCTGTTCAATTAAAGCATCAAAGAGGGTGTTTATATCGCTAAAATAATTGTAGAACGTGCCACGGGCAATGCCACAGTTGTCGACAATATTGGCCACAGTAGTTTTATCGACTCCTTGCTCAGAAAAAAGGAGCAAGCCTTCGGTGAGAATTCGTTCTCGAATTTGTTGTTTTTGGGACGCTCTTTTACCTAATAGTCCTTCGATCATAAACGTTCAAAAATTCCGGCAATGCCTTGTCCTCCTCCCACACAGGCGGTCACCATGCCATAGCGTTGTTGACGCAAGCGCATTTCTTCCAACAATTGGATGGAAAGTTTTGCTCCCGTGCAGCCTAGAGGATGTCCCAAAGCCACAGCACCCCCATTTACATTTACGGTTTCGGGGTCTAAGCCAGCCTCTTGGATCACCGCCAAAGCCTGAGCAGCAAAAGCTTCATTGAGCTCTGTTTGTTGAATGTCGTGCAATTGCAAACCAGCTTGCTTTAAGGCCTTGGGAATGGCCACGCATGGACCTATACCCATATATAGCGGATCAACGCCACCCACCGCACAAGCGGCTAATCGAGCCACGGGGGTAAGGTTTAACGCTTTAACCACGGCTTCACTCACCACCAACACAAAGGCCACCCCATCGGAGGTTTGAGAAGCATTGCCGGCCGTGACCACCCCGCCTTTTTTGAAAGCCGGACGTAGTTTGGCCAACCCCTCTAAACTGGTGTCGCGACGCACCCCCTCGTCTTCATCCACGGTATGGGAAGTGCTCACTTTTTTTCCGTCTTTCACAAAAACTTCTTCCACGGTGAGTGGGACAATTTGTTCTTTAAACTTGCCCTCATCAATAGCTTCCGCTGCCCGTTGGTGTGAGCGCAGCGCAAAAGCATCAGCGTCTTCCCGACTAATTTTATATTTGGCAGCCACTGCCTCGGCGGTAGCTCCCATGCTCACATGATAATTAAGGTTTTCCATATTGGCTTTATAGCTCGGCGCTAGCTTGTAACCCGTCATTGGAATCCTACTCATGCTTTCAACACCTCCAGCAATAAAAACATCTCCATGGCCCGCTTTAATTTTGGCCACTGCTTGACTGATGGCTTCTAAACCGGAGGCACAATAACGGTTAATGGTTAAGCCGGGCACCTCTTTCCCTAGGGCACGCACGGCAATTAGTCGGCCAATTTGGAGGCCTTGTTCCCCTTCTGGGTTGGCGCAACCCACAATCACATCATCTACTTGAGTGGGGGCCACTTCGGGCACTTGTTGCATAAGGTGCTGGATCACCTCCACCGCCATGTCATCGGAGCGGTAGTTTTTAAACCCACCTTTTTTGGCTTTGCCCACGGCAGATCGATACCCTTTAATAATGTATGCTTCCATTGCTGTTAATTTCTAAGAGGTTTGTTATTCATTAATAAATACTGAATACGGTCTAAGGTCTTTTGATTGCCTAGCAACTTCATGAATCCCTCTCGTTCAATATCCAGAAGGTAGGTTTCACTCACTTGCTGCGACCCAGTGAGATCGCCCCCACAAATGACATGCGCAATTTGATGTGCAATTTCAACATCATAATCAGACATATATTCGCCCAAACGAAATTCATTGATGGCCGAGTATAGTACACTTATGCCCGCACGACCTAGAACGGTTATGTCTTTACGCTCAGTGGGTGCCACATAGTTTTCGGCTAAATTCAATACTTTCTTTTTAGCCATTCCCAAATTGGAAGCCGTATTAACCACCACACTATCCCTTCCTTTCTGGAGGTATTTTAACTGAAAGGCTTCGTGCGCAGAGGTTGCCACAGCTGCCGTGGCAATAGATTTAAAATAATTGATGAGAGTGGGCATTTGCACATCGCCTTCAAAAAATTCATCTGAGGCACGGAGGGCAAATTCTTTTGTTCCACCCCCGCCAGGAAGCAAGCCCACACCAACTTCTACTAAACCAATATAAGATTCAGCGGCATAGACCCCGGCATCACAATGCATGGCAATTTCACAACCGCCCCCAAACACATAGCCTTGGGTGGCCACCACCACTGGCACTTTGGCCGTGCGCATCCGCATATTAATTTGCTGGAAATCATCCACTAGTTTTTCAAGGGTGTCATATTGTTTTTGAGTGGCCAGCATACCAATATTCATTAAGTTGGCCCCCACCGAAAATTGCTTGGCATTATTACCAATCACTAGTCCCTTCCAACCTTCGTCTTCGGCTTTTTGAACCGCCTCTAGCATACCGCGACCTATACCATCACCAATGGCATTGCTTTTGGAAGTAAATTCTAAGCACATTACTCCATCACCAATGTCGTGCACGGTGCATTCGCTATTTTTAAGCACAGGGGTTTGGTGACTCAAACGATTTAAAATGATCGTGTTTTTGGCAGTGGGCAAGGCTACAAAGGTTTTGTTTTCTAGATCAAAATATTGACGCTTTCCATTGGATTGTTTATAAAAAGCGGTGGCGCCGTTGTTTTGTAAGGTTTTAATCCAATCGGGAATGGAGTGACCTGCTTCTTCGAGTAAGGCAATGCCCACTTCCAATCCAATAAGATCCCAATATTCAAAAGGGCCATAATCCCACACATAACCAGCACGCATGGCATCATCCACCAAATAGTATTGGGAAGCAATTTCGGGCACACGCGCTGCTGCATAAGCAAAAAGCGCTGTGAAATAGCGTTTAAAAAATTGAGCTTCTTTGCTTTCGCCAGTAATCAAGAAGTTCAATCTTTTGTTCATCAACTCGATACTTTTTGCTTTTTTAACAAATTCTGATTTGGGTTTTTTTAAGGGGCCATAAGT
>CAZTYX010000147.1:0-3594 GCA_964617385.1 uncultured Flavobacteriaceae bacterium
AATTTAAGCAAAAGGCGTTTCAATTGTTTTATTATCAATATAACCACAACAATGTATATCGCTCTTTTTGCGATTTAATGCAGGTGCATCCTGAAACCATAAAAACGCTTGAAGAAATTCCCTTTTTACCCATATCGTTTTTTAAAACCCATCGCGTTACTTGCTTTGACACACCACCAGAAACAACCTTTTTCTCCAGTGCTACTACTGGGCAAACCCCTTCTAAACACCATGTGCATCAACTCAAACAATATGAAAAGAGTTTTTTAAATCATTTTCAAAAAGTGTATGGGGCACCAAAAAAATATGCTATTCTAGCATTACTTCCCTCCTATTTGGAACGTGGAAATTCTTCTTTGGTTTATATGGCTCAACACCTTATTTCAGAAAGCAATCACCCTAAAAGCGGGTTTTACCTCAACGAATGGGAGACATTGCACAAAACCTTATTAACGTTAGAAAAAGAGCAACAACCCACCCTTTTGTTGGGTGTTAGTTTTGCTTTGCTAGATTTTGTTGAACAATTTCAAATGGAATTAAAGCACACCATTGTGATGGAAACAGGAGGCATGAAAGGCCGCCGAAGCGAAATGGTTCGTGATGAATTGCACCACAAGCTAAAGCAGGGTTTTAGGATTGCTAAAATTCATTCTGAATATGGCATGACAGAACTATTTAGTCAGGCCTATGCCACAGAAAACGGTCGCTTTGAAGCCCCACCATGGATGCGAGTTTTGGTTCGTTCCACAGAAGATCCTTTGGACTTTGTGGAAACAGGAAAAACGGGAGCTTTAAATATTATTGATCTTGCCAACACCGAAAGCTGTGCTTTTATTGCTACACAAGATTTAGGAAAACGTCTGCCAAACAATCGTTTTGAAGTCTTGGGTCGTTTTGACCATGCCGAAATTAGAGGCTGCAATTTGCTAGCCTTATGATACCACTTTAAGTATAAAATAACTTTTCTTTCCGCGTTGTAGTAAAATATAATGCCCCGCTATAATATCCTCTGAAGTGAGCTGATAAGCTTCGTTTACTTTCTGTTTGTTTACCGCAATGGCGTTTTCTTTTAGAGCTCTTCGGGCTTCTCCATTAGATTTCAAAAAAGGAATTTCTGCCGCCAACGCTGCAATCATATCCATACCTTCTGCCAATCGCTTGTGCGACACCTCTGCTTGAGGCACGCCTTCAAAAACATCTAAAAATGTTTCGGGCTCCAATTGCTGCAAGGCTTCTTTTGTGGTATTCCCAAATAAAATTTGTGAAGCCTGTTGTGCTTTCTCCAAAGCATGGGGTGAATGCACAAGGGCGGTCACTTTTTCGGCAATCGTTTTTTGAAGGAGGCGTTGATGGGGAGCCTCTTGATGTTGCGCAATGAGCGCTTCAATTTCTTCTTGGTTTAAAAAAGTAAATATTTTAATATAACGGTATGCATCTTCATCGGAGGTATTTAACCAATATTGATAAAATTTATAAACTGAAGTCCGTTTTTCATCTAACCAAATGTTACCCCCTTCTGTTTTCCCAAATTTTGATCCATCGGCTTTAGTAATTAGCGGACAGGTGAGCGCATAGGCCTTACCTCCCACTTTTCTTCGAATGAGCTCTGTGCCGGTGGTAATATTTCCCCATTGATCACTGCCTCCCATCTGAAGTTTACAATCAAAATTTTCATAGAGATATAAAAAATCATACCCTTGAAGCAATTGATAGGTAAATTCCGTGAAGGACATGCCTGTTTTGGCATCGGCTCCCACACGTTTTTTAACCGATTCTTTGGCCATCATATAGTTTACGGTGATGTGCTTTCCTATATCCCTCGAAAAATCAATTAACGAATAGCGCTTCATCCAATCATAATTATTGACCAAAAGCGCTGCATTGGGCGTAGAAGCATCAAAGGAGAGAAACTTTTCCAATTGTTTTTGGATTCCTTCACAATTTTTATTTAAAGTTTCGGCATCTAAAAGGTTGCGTTCATCCGATTTGCCCGAAGGATCACCAATCATACCCGTGGCACCCCCAACCAATGCAATGGGACGATGGCCGGCTTTTTGAAAATGAATCAAAATAAATAATTGTACCAAACTGCCAATGTGCAATGAATCTGCTGTGGGATCAAAACCAATGTATCCGCTAATACTATTTTCTAGGAGGTGTTGTTCTGTATCGGGCATGATGTCTTGAATCAATCCCCGCCAACGAAGTTCTTCTACGAAGTTTTTAGGCATTCTTCTTTTTGAGCGTAAAGATAGATTTATGCCGGCGAAACCAAAAATGAAATGTAAAAAAGTGTACTTTCGCTTCTATGGTCTTAATCACGGGAGCAACAGGATTAGTAGGGGTTCATTTATTATTTAACCTATCAAAAGAAAACGAATCGGTTGCAGCACTCTATCGATATGAAGAACGCAAAAACACCGTTTTTCAATTCTTCGCCAAACGCGATCCGCAGCACCCAAAACAATTTCGTAAGGTGGTTTGGCACCAAGGATCGCTTAATGATATTAATGCCTTAGAAAAAGCCTTTGAAGGAGTGACTCATGTTTTTCATTGTGCTGCCTTTGTTTCTTTATTCCATCATCATGCCAACAAGCTGCACAAAGTAAATGTGGAGGGCACCGCAAATGTGGTGAATTTGGCTCTAGAAAAGGGCATCAAAAAATTGATCTATATCAGCTCCATTGCCGCCTTAGGCAGTGATAAAAAAAAACAATTAATTGATGAAAATGCTGTTTGGAATGTAAACGGAGAACACACGGCCTATGCGCACTCTAAATTTGAGGCAGAAATGGAAGTGTGGCGAGGCACTCAAGAAGGGCTTTGTGCTGTAATTTTAAATCCGGGAGTCATTTTAAGTACTGATTTTTGGCACAGAAGCAGTGGTAAAATCATGGAACGTATTGCAAAAGGACTACCGTTTTATCCCACCGGAAAACTAGCCATTGTGGGCGTTGAAGATGTGGTGAAAGCCTGTTTATTGGGCTTTAACACTTCAGCATTAGACCAAAACCGATTTATTTTGGTTGCACAAAATTTGACCTATCAATCTTTTATAACCACCTTATCAAAGGGTTTTTCTAAAAGCCCTCCACGGTATGAACTGTCTAGAAAATTACTCAAAGGATTGTTGATTTTAGAATCTATTTTTCAAAAGCTTAGTGGCCGCAAACGGCAATTGAGTAAAGGGCTTATAGAAACTTTTTGTAGCAAATTGGAATATGACGGAACCAAAATCGAAAAAACAGCTGCATTTCAATACATGCCCAACGACCAACTCATAGAACAACTTCTTGACGCATACAAGGGTTAGTCTTCTTTTCTCCCTAATTGATTAAGACTGTCTTGGGTGGCCACCAATCGATTTTCAACATTCCTGTGAATTCTTAGATATTGCAACGGGTGTTTGGCGTAATAGGCCTCACTACTCGCCAATTGCGCACTGTCTATCTTATATTTTTTATAAATATAACCCACATTCATAATGGGTTCAAAAAGCTCATTTTTGTTCGTATCTGAACGAAGACCGTTCATAACGCAAAGATCATAAATAATCTGTTCCATTTGTTGTGGCGAAATTAAATTGTCGGGTTT
>CAZTYX010000148.1:0-3554 GCA_964617385.1 uncultured Flavobacteriaceae bacterium
ACAATTCCATCAACTTCTTTATGATCACTAAATTTTGTGACGGAAGTTTGTGTTTCTCCATTCATAGAAAGGGTTTCCATAGACTGAATTTTGTAAAACCGTTGAGTGTCATAAAAAAGAGTTTGGTTGTCAGAAACTTTAAGCTCATAGGCTTTGGTACCGTCGAGGTCCACTTCACCCACCAGTTCAACAGATTCAAAATCCATGTGGAGCTCAGGAAATATTTTGGACTGTGCAATACTACTGCTTAGCATCTCTCCCTCTAAATCCATTTTTTGACCCTGCACGGCCACATAGCCTTGGGTTTGATTGACTACAATTTTTTGCATGCTGTTGCCCATCATTTTCAATTCCATCACCATTTGATCCGAATTGGTTTTGGTGGTTTCCATGGTGAGGGTGGTGCCTTGAATCTCACCTGAGTAGGTGGTTTTTAAAGACTCGATGGATGCCAATTGATCCTTTCCGCCAATAGCTTTAATATGTTGTTCAATTACGAAGGGGGCTGTTACCCCTTCGGGCGTTGTAGATTCATAATTGGGTCGGGCGATGGAATTGCCAAACTTATCGTGATAGGAAACGGGAATTTTTTTGCCTTCATAAGAAATGTTTTCTAGCCCTTCTAAAACATCTTTTCCTTTTCCGGTCACAAAAATACGAGCTTGCCCAGCCAAGAAGTAATCTTTTGCTACCCGTTGAACATCTTCAGCTTGCACAGCATTGACATTTTTTAGAAAATTACGATAAAACTCTTTGTCTAAATCTTGCGTGATCACATTGTAGGCAAATTCGGCAATTAAATTTGGGTTTTCGAGAGATAATATAAAACTACCAGCAAATTTTGCTTTAACCAATTCTAGTTCATCAGTGGTAATGGGGCCACGAGCCAAATTATGTATTTCATGCAACATTTCAATAACGGCACTGTCTGCCACGGCATTGCGCACGCTACTGCTGGCTTTAAATTGCGACATTGTTTTGTGGTTGAGACTAAATGAAGAGTAGGAACCATATGTATAGCCTTTGTCTTCTCTAAGATTTAGAAAAAGGCGTGCTTCTGCGCCACCTCCCAATATTTGATTGGCTATGACCACTGCAAAATAATCGGGATTTTTCCTTGTAAGGGAGGCTAGGTTCGCAATGGCAATTTCACTTTGCACGGCATTGGGCATGTCCACAAAATGTATGCTGGTGGTGGGTGGATTGCTGTTTGTGGTCAGGGTCGTTTTTGAGTTTTTCTTTGCTTTCCACGAACCAAAATATTTTTGTGCTAAAGCCACCACCTCATCAAAGACCACATCACCTACTACCACCAAATAACTGTCACCGGCATGATAAAGTGACTTATATGCGTTTTCAATATCTTTTAATTGAAGACGAGCTACACCTTCTTCAGTAAGAAATTCGCCAAATGGATGTGTCGCCCCGAAGCTCACCAAATTCTCTACGCGCCGTGCAGCAGCGGTAACGCTTTTTTCGTTGGATTTTAGCGCCTCGATGGTTTTATCTTTTTCTTTTTGAAATTCTTCTTCCAAAAAATGTGGATAAAGAGCGGCTTCGGCAAGCAATTCAAAAACTCTTGGGAAATAGCGTGTAAGCGAGTTTGCATAGGCACCGTTGCTATTAAAGTTCAACTGTGCACCCATAAAATCTACTTCGGCTTCAAAAGCGTCTTTTGAGATGTTTTTAGACCCCTTGCCCAACATGTCAGTCAATAGCGAGGCGGCCCCCACCTTGTCTTTTTCGGGGGTCAAAGGCCGATCCATGCGTAAACTTACAGACGCTTGGGGCAACTTGTGGTTTTCGACCACCAACAAGGTGAGTCCGTTTTTTAAGACAAACTTTTGAGGATCGCCAATTTCAATGGCTGGTGCGGGTCCAGAGGGGGGTTGTTGGCTACGGTCAATTTGTGCTTGACTTAGTGAAACAGAACAAATAAGACTTAAAGTGAGGAGAATTTTTTTCATGATTTTTTGGGCGTTTCAGCTTGGGTTTCGGGTAAATATTCCAATTCTAAGCGTTGATTTGGATTTAAATATTTTTGTGCAACAGTTCTAATTTCTTCCCGAGTTATGGATCGATAAAGATCAATTTGGGTATTGATTAGTTGGGTGTCACCATGAATCACATAGCTATGTGCTAACGTATTTGCAATACCAGATATGGACGCATTTGTGCTTACAAAATCACTTTCAAATTGGTTCAGGAGTTTTTGGTAGTCCTTTTCTGCAATCAATTCTTTTTGTAAAAGGGCAATTTCATCGTCAATAGTATTTTTAAGGGCAGCCAAAGGGGTGTCCCCTAAAGGAATACACAAAAATATATAAGGGCTGTAGAGGGCGTCAGAGAGATTGAAGATTGAAACTTGTAGGGCTGTTTTTTCTACATCCACCATACGTTTATAAAGTTTGGCACTTTTGCCATCCGACAAATAGGTCGCAATCATTTCTAAAATTTGATTATCTCTCGTATTTTCAGCGGGAGTTTTATAGGCCATAAACAAGGCGGGCAATTGAATATTAGGATCATAGGTTTTGGCCGATATGGTGGTTGTAATTTTTGGTTCTTCTGGATAGTTTCGTTGAATGTCTTCCCCCTTTGGTATAGGGCCAAAATAGGCTGCGATTTTTTCTTTAGCTTCTTTAATATCGATAGCGCCGGCCACTGTTAGCACAGCGTTATTGGGCACATAAAACCGATTGTTAAAGGCCAAAAATTCTTCCAAAGTAGCAGCATCTAAATCGGCCATTTTGCCAATGGGTGGGTGCTTGTATGGATGTTGCGAAAATAAATTTTCATACACTCCCGAAATCCATCGGCCATAAGGGCGGTTGTCATAGCGCAAACGTTTTTCTTCTTTCACTACTTCGTTTTGGGTGGCCACCCCCTTTTCGCCGATAATGGGATGCAGCATGCGTTCAGATTCCATCCAAAGGGCCAAATCAAGTTCGTTGGCTGGAAGGGCTTCATAATAATAAGTATAACTTCCAGAGGTGTAGGCGTTGTTTTGCCCACCTCTTGAAGTTACAATGGTAGACCATTTACCGCGGGGAATGTTTTGGGTTTCTTCAAAAAGCAAATGCTCAAAAAAATGTGCAAAACCGGTTCGGTTTTCAGCCTCATCTTTGGGGCTCACTTTATACAAAACTGATGTTACCACCATGGGCGTGCTGTGGTCTTGATGTAAAATGACATGCAAACCATTGGGTAAGTCATATTCTTCAAAGTCTATCTGCTGAGCCAAGAGCCCCACACCGATACAATTTAAAATGAAAAACAATGTAATTTTTTTCATAGCATAGGATTTGAGATTATGGGTTAAATAAATTAAAAAAAGTGTGAGTCAAAACAAATTTATATTGACCTATGAGCAAGAACTAAATTAGTACATTTGAGTTAAACAAAAAAATCAAAACAAATGAACACCACTGTTTTTACACGCCTTTTTGTGATGCTTTTTTTTGGGGCTGTTTTCAATGCATTACAAGCCCAAGTATATGAATTTGTTTCTGCTGATCAAGAAACCTCATACCTACATCGCGTGATGCTAGATG
>CAZTYX010000149.1:0-3497 GCA_964617385.1 uncultured Flavobacteriaceae bacterium
AATTGGGCGTAGAAAAAGAATTGGGCATCACCAAAGAAGATATTGGAAAAACCATTAGCGTGGCCGAATATAACGAGGCCTGTAAAAAAGCGGTGATGCGCTATACGGATCAGTGGAATCAACTCACCCAAAAAATGGGCTATTGGGTGGATATGGATGATCCCTATATTACCTATACCTCCAAATATATAGAGACCGTTTGGTGGCTGCTTAAGCAAATACACAACAAAGGTTTGCTTTACAAAGGCTACACCATTCAACCCTATTCGCCCATGGCAGGCACAGGGCTCAGCTCCCACGAATTGAACCAACCCGGCACCTACCGAGACGTGACCGACACCACCGTAACGGCTCAATTTAAAACCCTAGAGGACAGCTTACCTTCTTCATTAAAAAAAGAAGTACCCCTCTATTTGTTGGCTTGGACCACCACCCCATGGACCTTGCCTTCAAACACGGCGCTTACTGTGGGCAAAAAAATTGATTATGTGGTGTTGCAAACCTTTAATCAATACACCTTTGAACCCATACGTGTGGTATTGGCCGAAGCGTTGATCACAAAACAATTAGGGAAAAAATTCAACCCCGTAGCTAATGTTTCTGAACTTAGTGGTTTTGAGGCAGGTCAAAAAACCATCCCTTATTATATAGAAACGAAATGTAAAGGATCCGACCTGCTTGGTATTCGCTATGAACAACTTTGGGAAGGGGCGCCTCTGCCTATGCACCATCCCGAAAATGCTTTTCGCGTTATTAGTGGCGATTTTGTGACCACCGAAGACGGTACGGGCATAGTGCACACGGCTCCCACCTTTGGTGCCGACGATGCTCAAGTGGCCAAAGAAGCACACCCTGAGGTGCCAGCCCTACTAGTGGAAGACGACCAAGGACATGCTGTGCCACTTGTGGACCTCAAAGGGCGGTTTCGAAAAGAAATGGGAACTCTGGCTGGAAAATATGTGAAAAACGAATATTATCCGGAAGGAGAAGCCCCTGAAAAATCTACTGATGTTGAAATTGCCATTGCGCTTAAGGAAACCAATCGGGCATTTAAAGTGGAAAAATATGTACACTCCTATCCCAACTGCTGGCGCACCGATAAACCTATATTATATTATCCACTCGATTCTTGGTTTATAAAAGTAAGTAGTCAGCGCGATAAAATGTTTGCCTTAAATCAACAAATCAATTGGAAACCGAAAGCCACAGGAGAAGGCCGCTTTGGCAATTGGCTGGCCCAAGCCAACGATTGGAATTTATCTCGCTCTCGCTTTTGGGGCATTCCCCTTCCGGTTTGGAGAACGGAAAATGGAGATGAAACCAAGGTGATTGGTTCAATGAAAGAATTGATTGAAGAAATCAATTTGGCCATCACCCAAGGCCATATGGAAAACAATCCTTTTGCCGATTTTGTTGTGGGCAATAATGACCCTGCCAATTATGAGGCTATCGATTTACACAAAAACACTGTAGATCAAATTGTGTTGTGCAGTAGCACAGGTGCCCCCATGCGCCGCGAATCGGATTTAATAGACGTATGGTTTGACTCTGGAGCTATGCCCTATGCCCAATGGCACTATCCGTTTGAAAACAAAGAAAAAATTGAGCAAAACGAACGCTACCCGGCAGACTATATTGCCGAAGGCGTGGATCAAACTCGAGGATGGTTCTATACCTTGCACGCCATTTCTACCTTAGTTTTTGATCAAATTGCATATAAAAATGTGGTTTCTAATGGCTTGGTTTTAGACAAAAACGGTCAAAAAATGTCCAAACGTTTGGGCAACGCCATAGATCCCTTTGAGACATTAGGTAAATATGGTCCCGACGCCACCCGCTGGTATATGATTGCCAATGCCAATCCGTGGGATAACCTCAAATTTGATGTGGAAGGTATTGCTGAAGTGCAACGCAAATTTTTTGGCACCCTCTACAACACCTATTCGTTTTTTAGTCTCTACGCGAACATAGATGGCTTTGTGAATCAAGAAGCTCTTGTGCCTTTGGCACAACGCCCCGAATTGGATCGGTGGATTTTATCTGAATTGAACAGTTTGATACTTGATGTGGAAGCCGCCTTGGATGATTATGAGCCTACAAAAGCATGTCGGGCTGTTTCAGAATTTGTGCAAGAAAAATTAAGCAATTGGTATGTACGCCTAAACAGAAGACGCTTCTGGAAAGGCGATTATGGCCCAGATAAAATTGCAGCCTATCAAACCCTTCATCAATGTATAACGGTGGTGAGCCAATTGGCAGCGCCCATAGCCCCATTTTTTATGGATCGGCTCTACCAAGACATGTGTTTAAACAATCAGTCGGTACATCTTTCTACTTTTCCAAAAGCTGAAAAGGAACATATTAATCCAGACTTGGAGGCCCAAATTAATAGAGCTCGAAACCTCACCTCTCTTGCTCTTTCTTTGCGTAAAAAAGCACAAATCAAAGTGCGACAGCCCCTTCAAAAATTGGTGGTCCCAGTTAAAAACGAACAAGAGCGTAAAGAAGTAGAAAATATCAAAGAGCAGCTCAAGCTGGAAATCAACGTAAAGGAGATTGAAGTTTTAGATAATGCTGACGCTCTTTTGGTTAAAGAAATTAAACCCAATTTTAAAGTATTAGGACCCAAATATGGCAAAGCGATGGGAGCGATGGCACAGGCCATCAAAACCTTAACAGAAGCACAAATTAAAATGTTAGAAGAAAATCAAACGGTCCCGCTGCTGGTCAATGAAAAAAATACTATTTTAGAACCCGCTGACATTGAAATTTCATTTAAAGATATTCAGGGTTGGCAAGTAGCACAAGGCCACGGCCTTACGGTTGCCCTTGACATTTCACTCAACGAAATTTTGGTGCAAGAAGGCCAGGCAAGAGAATTAGTGAATCGCATCCAAAATTTAAGAAAGGATGAAGGTTTGGAAGTGACCGATACCATTTCCATTGTGATGGCTGCCCAAAAAAACTTGGAAGCCGCTGTAAAGAATAACAAAGAGTATATTCTTGCCGAAACGCTAGGCGTCTCTTTGGAGTTTATGCCTGAAATTGAAGGGGGAAGCCTCTTGGAATTTGACAACATTAAAACAACAATTAAAATAGAAAAGATTGAATCATGAATACAGAATTAAAAACCCGCTATTCTGATGCAGAGTTAGAAGATTTTAAAGCCTTAATCGAAGAAAAAATAAGCAAGGCCAAAGCCGATTTGGAACTGCTCAAAAGTGCCTATATGAATGACGGAAACAATGGAACCGATGATACGGCACCCACTTTTAAAGCCTTTGAGGAAGGATCTGAAACCATGTCTAAAGAAGCGAACACACAATTGGCCATTAGACAAGAAAAATTTATTCGCGATTTAAAAAATGCTTTAATTCGCATAGAAAACAAAACCTATGGTATTTGCCGAGTAACAGGTAAATTGATTGATAAGAAGCGCCTGTTTTTGGTCCCTCACGCAACCTTGAGCATTGAAGCCAAGAACTTGCAAAAATAAC
>CAZTYX010000150.1:0-3488 GCA_964617385.1 uncultured Flavobacteriaceae bacterium
ACTATAACAAAACCAGAACAATTGAACAAAAAGTCCTTGACCGTGAAACCCTTGACTTGATGAGGGAACAAAACCACTTGCTCAAGGACATTTTGAAAGCACTTCAAAAGCATAACGAATGATAGGGTATGAGAACCTTTCTTTTACCCCTCGTTTTAGTGCTTGGCCTCTCTTTTTCTTGTGGTTCATTAAAAACCATCACAATGCAAGAAAAGGATGTTGAAAAAAAGGGAAATCTACCCCCAAATGTCTCCTCAAATAAATACTCAAAAATGAGGAATTAATTGTTTGTTTAATTAATGTAAAACCCCTGTAGGCAAAAGACTATAGGGGTTTTTTATTTCGACATATTTTTTTGGTTTAGCTTTCGCACTTCTTCACTACCGTAATACATCCCACCAATTTTTTCAACAACAGCGGCGGTCAATGCTTCAGCACTAAGCGCTGCAGGTAACGAATAAACGCTACCGTCGTAGGCCTTTAAAAGGTTTTCTTTATATCCTAATACAATCGTCGTATGCATATAATCCGTTAACACCGTTTTTAAAGAAATAGTACCCTTTGAATATGTGGCTTCAAAAGCATCAACATCATTTATGGTGGTATATAGCACACGGGTATTTGTTTGATAATTTAAGTCATTGCGCGCCTGGGCGTTTATTTGAATTTGTGCTTTTAAAGGTAGTGTCATAATAAAACAGATGAATACGAGAGATCGCATGGAGGTTAAATTTTTTTATCAGTTAAAGATAAAAAGAGTTTTTGTGGTGTGGCCGTTTGGGTAAGATTCTGTAATTTGATCCCTATGAAAATCCGATTTAGAACACCGTTTGGCATGCTCTTAGGCTTACTGTTTGTGGGCTGTCAACCGCCTTTAGAAAACCTCAAACCCAATATTGTTTTGATTGTAGCTGATGATTTGGGCTATGGAGATTTAAGCAGTTATGGACAACAAAATTTTGATACGCCCAACATAGACCGACTGGCTAAAAACGGTATGTTGTTTACCCAATTTTATTCTGGCAGCACCGTTTGCGCCCCCTCGCGTTCGGCTTTGATGACAGGGCAACATACTGGACACACTCCCATAAGAGGTAATAAAGAAGTGCGCCCGGAGGGACAGCACCCACTGCCAACGAACACCTTCACTTTGGCAAAAGCACTTCAAAAAGAAGGATATGCTACTGGGGCCTTCGGTAAATGGGGACTGGGTGCACCTGGATCTATTGGAGATCCCTTAGCGCAAGGGTTTGACACCTTTTATGGCTACAATTGCCAGCGTTTTGGACATCATTATTATCCCACCCACCTTTGGCACAACCGTGATTCTATTTCGTTGCCACAAAATTACAATAAGGCTGACCAAGCGTATGGCCCAGATCTCATTCACCAACAGACGTTGAATTTTATAGAAACCCATCAACAAAAGCCATTCTTTTTGTATGTTCCTAGCATTATTCCACATGCTGAATTGGCTGCCCCTGCTGTTTCCATGGCTCCTTTTCGGAATAAATTTTTACCAGAAAAGTCTTTTGCGGGCGTGGATGATGGCCCAAATTTTGGGCAAGGCCCCTACCGCTCTCAAGAGGAATGTCATGCTGCTTTTGCAGCCATGGTAACACTTTTAGACCAACAAGTGGGTGAAATTGTTGAGAAATTAACCACTTTGGGCTTATTAGAAAACACGCTCATTATTTTTACTTCGGATAATGGCCCTCATGTTGAGGGTGGAGCCGACCCCGACTTTTTTGACAGTAACGGTGTTTTAAGAGGCTATAAAAGAGATTTATATGAAGGCGGAATTCGTGTGCCTTTTTTAGCGCAATGGCCTAAAAAAATTAATCCTGGTACAATATCAAATCATGTAGCTGCTTTTTGGGACATCTTCCCAACGCTCAACCAATTGTTTGATGCCCAGCAAGAAACCTATCAAGATGGCATTTCTTTCCTGCCTACGCTTTTAGGGCAAGAAAACCAACAACAACACGAATATTTGTATTGGGAATTTCATGAAAAAGGCGGCCGTCAAGCCCTGAGAAAAGGGAAGTGGAAGTTGGTAAAATACAATGTTTTTAATGAAGAAAAAACGCAAACTACGCTTTATGATTTAGATAAAGATCCTGGGGAAGAAAATAATTTGGCACAACAATATCCAGAACAAATCTTGTCTATGGAGGCCATGCTTCAAAAAGTGAGAACACCCTCAGCCGATTTCCCCTTTTTGGGAGAATAAAACCTTTTTATTTTTGTTGATTAATTAACCCTAAATCTAATCTTCTATGAACCCTTCTTTGCAACTTACCGAAAGGGCCATTGGCCACCTTAATCAAACCCGTAAATGGGCAAAATTTCTTGCTATTCTAGGTTTAATTTCATCCTTTATTATGGCCCTATCGGGGCTGTTTATAGGAAGTATTATGGCTTATTTGTCAACAGAGGATTATACTTCTACAGGAGGAGATTTTGGAACTATGGGCATACAATTGGCTTCAGGGATGTTTTATGTTATGGCCGCGGTTTGCCTTGTTATAGCCGCCGTTTATTTTTTAATCCATTTCAACCTCTATCGTTTTGCGGAACAACTTAAAACAGCTATAGACTATAGCAATAATGACACCCTAGAAAACAGCTTTAAATATTTAAAGCGTTTTTATGAGATCAATGGAATTCTAGTGATTGCGGTTTTTGGAATATATATTTTAGCTGTTTTAATTGCATTTTTCACGGGTGTAGCTCTTTAATTTAAGAAAATTGTTACGAATGCTTTTGTCTTTCATAACCCTGCGAAAAATTACTTTTGTTGACATTTAAAGTGAGAATCACATTTCCTTGAAATACTTCTTGCTATATAACAAAAAAAGCAAGCTTAATTGTTTTCGCTTGCTTCATTTCAAATTTTAGTTGGTTTATTCGTGATCGCGATAGGATTCGAACCTATGACCGTCTGCTTAGAAGGCAGGTGCTCTATCCAGCTGAGCTACGCGACCTCATAACGATTTGTTACGACCGCAAATATACTATTTCTTCTAAAGAAATGAATAGGAAATGAGGTCCAGTTTTTTATGAATTCAAACTCAATTTTTGGGTAAAATGAATAAAATTGAACGCTATAGAAGGGTTTGATTAGCATAGACATTAATATTTTAGAGTATCTTACATCAAAAAGAATTGTTTTGAAAGTCACATCTGCAAGTGTTAACGCCTTCACATTTTGGAATCTTCCAGCCGCTTGGTGGTGTGGTGTTCGGGTCGCAGCACTCACACCAACATCATGTCAAGTTCGTTTGCGGTTAAATTTTTTTAATAAGAATCCCTTTAAATCCGTTTTTTGGGCTGTTCAAGGCATGGCAGCTGAACTATCTACCGGCGTATTGTTGATGCGTGAAATCCAAGAGGCAAACGCCAACGTTTCTATGCTGTTGCTGCAAAATAAGGCGGTGTTTACTAAAAAGGCAAAAGGTAAAATTGAATTTAAATGCGATCAAGGT
>CAZTYX010000151.1:0-3358 GCA_964617385.1 uncultured Flavobacteriaceae bacterium
ACTTTTATGCCTGCTTCTGCAGCTTCCATAATGGCATCGGCGGCAAATGCGGGGGGCACAAAAATGATACTGGTGTCTGCCTTTAGTGCATGAACAGCTTCTGCTACTGTATTAAAAACCGGTTTATCTAAATGTTTTTGCCCTCCTTTTCCGGGGGTCACCCCACCCACCACGGGCGTTCCATATTCAATCATCTGCGTGGCGTGAAAGGTTCCTTCGCTTCCGGTAAAACCTTGCACGATGATGCGCGAATCTTTGTTTACAAGTACACTCATTTTTTAATATATAGTTCAATTCAATTTTGTTTCCTTATTCTTTGATACGTTCTATGTAATTCCCCTTTTCTGTATCCACTTTAATTTTGTCGCCTTCATTAATAAACAAGGGTACATTTATTTGCGCCCCCGATTCAACTGTGGCTGGTTTGGTGGCGTTGGTTGCTGTGTTTCCCTTTACACCAGGTTCTACATGGGTTACTTCCAATATCACACTGGCTGGCATATCAACCGACAAGGGCATGTTGTCTTCCGTATTAATTAGAATAGTAACCACTTCACCCTCTTTCAACAACTCTGGAGCATCCAAAATCTTCTTTTCTAATTGGATTTGGTTATAATCATCCACATTCATAAAGTGAAATTGATCTCCATCGTTGTAAAGATATTGGTATTTATGGGTTTCTACACGGATATCCTCGATTTTATGACCCGCAGAGAACGTATTGTCTATCACTTTTCCAGTGGTAACACTTTTTAGTTTGGTTCTTACAAAAGCGGGGCCTTTACCGGGTTTTACATGCAAAAATTCAATGATTTTAAAGATATCGTTGTTGTATTTGATACACAATCCTTTTCTGATGTCTGAAGTTGTTGCCATTGATTTATTGGTTATTTTGATTGTAGCCTTTCATTAGACCACGTTTTGAGTTTCGTATAAATTCTAATATTTCATCTCGTTCTGGGGTGGCATGCAATTGTGATTCCACAGTTTCAGCAGCTTTACTGTAACTATGTTTTTGTTGAAAAATGATGCGGTAAATATCTTGAATTTCTTGTATTTTTTGCGTTTCAAAGCCTTTTCTTCTTAAGCCAATAGAATTAATTCCAACATAAGACAAGGGTTCTCGTGCAGCTTTTACATAGGGGGGCACATCTTTACGCACCAGCGATCCTCCTGCAATAAAAGCATAATTTCCCACAGTGCAAAATTGGTGAATTGCCACCAAACCAGCAAGTATCACGTGATCGCCGATATCAATATGACCCGCCAGGGTGCTTCCATTAGAAAAAATGCAATGGTTGCCCACACTGCAATCGTGAGCAACATGAGAATATGCCATAATTAAGCAATGATCACCAATTTGGGTTTGCCCTCGATCGGCAGTGCCTCGATTGATGGTCACGCATTCTCGAATGGTGGTATGGTCACCGATAATCGCTAAGGAATCTTCATTTTTAAATTTAAGGTCTTGAGGGATGCCACTGATGACACTTCCAGGATAAATAGAACAATGCTTCGCAATGCGCGCACCTTCCATGATTGTTACAGTAGATCCAATCCAAGTGCCTTCGCCAATTTCAACATTATCGCTAATGGTTGTAAAGGGCTCAATAACCACGTTTTTGGCAATTTTGGCACCGGGGTGTATGTAGGTTAAGTTTTGATTCATGATTTTAGTTTATCTTTTTTTATCATTTGTGCCATCAGTTCTCCTTCAGAAACCAATTGACTATTTACATATGCTTTGCCCATCATGTGACATATACCACGTCGAATGGGACTCACTAAATCCAGTCGAAACACCATGGTGTCACCGGGCTGAACGGGTTTTTTAAACTTTACTTTATCTATCTTCATAAAAAAGGTGAGGTATTCGTCCGGGTCTGGAACAGTGCTGAGTAATAAAATGCCTCCCACCTGTGCCATGGCTTCAATTTGCAACACACCAGGCATCACGGGTTCTCCTGGAAAATGGCCCACAAAAAAGGGTTCATTCATAGTCACGTTTTTGATGCCCACGACATGGGTGTCAGACAGTTCATAAATTTTGTCTACCAACAAAAAAGGTGGTCTATGAGGCAACATCTCCATAATTTGGTTGACATTCTTAATAGGCTTTTGGGAAAAATCAATTTGAGGCGCTTCATTGCGTTTGTTTTCTCTAATTTCCATTTGAATTTTCTTTGCAAAGTTTGTGTTTATTTTATGCCCTGGTTTGGTTGCTATAATTTTGGCTTGAACAGCCATACCAATCAAGGCCAAATCGCCCAGCACATCTAGCAGTTTATGTCGTGCGGCTTCATTAGGGTAATGAAGGGTTAAGTTATCTAAAATTCCATTCGGTTTGACCGCAATCGATTCTTTTTTAAAGGCTTTTTTTAGACGTTCCATGGTGCGCTCTGCAATGGGCTGATCTACGTATACAATCGCGTTGTTTAGATCACCCCCTTTAATCAATCCATGCGTGAGCAGCTGGTCTAACTCATGTAAAAAGCTAAACGTTCTAGCAGGGGCAATTTCTGTTTTGAAATCTTCTAAAGACGTTAAGTTGGCATTTTGAGTACCCAAAACTTCAGTGTTAAAATCAATCATAACAGAAAAAGACATTTTATCATCAGGCATCAAAAGCAACTCGCTGCCTGTGGCCTCGTCTCTGTACACCATAGGTTTTTGAGGAACAAAAACCAACTTGGATTCCTTTTGTTCTACAACCCCACAATGCTCTAGAACACTAGTGAAATTAATGGCAGAACCATCTGCAATGGGCACTTCGGGTCCGGTCAGCGTAATAAAGCAATTGTCGATTTGGGCGCCCACCAAAGCCGCTAAAACGTGTTCTGTGGTATGTACTTTTACACCCTCTTTTTCTAATGTAGTACTTCTTTCGGTTGCAGAAACGTTATGTGCCAACGCTGGAATGGAGACAGGAGGGTTTAAATCATTGCGAACAAACACAAAGCCCGTATTTTCAGGAGCGGGTTGAAATGTTAAACATACCTCGACTCCGGTATGCAAACCAATGCCTTCTAGGGAAGCACTTTTTTTAATTGTTCGTTGTAGGCCCGTTTTTTTAATCATGATTGTTCTTTTTTTTGATTTGGGTTAGATCTTTATCAAATTGAGGTAATTTTTTGAAAACAGCATAAGAGCGGTAGAAATCTCTGTATTCCATAGCAGGGGTGCCTTGAATATCGGTGTTATCAGGCACATTTTTTATAACGCCCGATTGACCTTGAATACGCACATGATTGCCAATTTTTAAATGGCCCACTATGCCCACTTGTCCGCCAATCACACAATAGTTGCCCAATTTACTAGAGCCTGCCACCCCACTTTGCGCAGCAATAACGGTATGTTT
>CAZTYX010000152.1:0-629 GCA_964617385.1 uncultured Flavobacteriaceae bacterium
ATGTCTACAAGCCAATCGGCGGCATGCATCATTTCTTCATCATGTTCTACAACAATAACCGTATTGCCTAAATCTCTTAGGTTTTGCAAGACTTCAATCAGTTTTTGATTGTCCTTTGAGTGTAGCCCAATGGAGGGCTCATCTAAAATATATAGCGAGCCCACTAAGCTGCTGCCCAAAGAAGTGGCCAATTGAATGCGTTGCGATTCGCCTCCAGATAGAGAACTGGCTCTTCTGTTTAGGGTTAAATAGCCCAATCCAACTTCTTCCACAAAGCGCAATCGACTTTTAATTTCTATTAAAATTCGACTGGCAATGGCTGTTTCGTGGGCAGATAACTTTAATGTTTCAAAAAATGCCGTTAGATTAGCTATAGGTAAGGTCAACAGTTCAGGCAAGCTTTTTTCCCCCACCTTCACATAGCTAGCTTCCGTTCGCAATCGTGAGCCTTTGCATTGGTTGCATTTGGTTTTGCCTCGATAGCGCGAAAGTAATACGCGATTTTGGATTTTATAATTTTTAGCTTCAACCTTTTTGAAGAATTGGTGGATGCCTTTAAAATATTTATTTCCTTCCCACAGTACATCTTTTTGTTCTGGGGTTAATTCAAAGTAGGGAGTGTGAATAGG
>CAZTYX010000152.1:639-3325 GCA_964617385.1 uncultured Flavobacteriaceae bacterium
AAAATCGAAATGATAAGCGTTTTTGACTAAATCGTTATAATATTTCTTATAGCCTGTGCTTTTCCAAGGGGCAATCGCATGATCGTATATTGAGGCTCCACTATTGGGAATAACCAGCTCGGGATCAATACCAATCACATCACCAAATCCTTCGCAACTGGGGCACGCACCCAAGGGGTTGTTAAAACTAAACAAATGGACGTTGGGCTCTGTAAAGGTCATGTCATCCAAAGCAAATGTGTTGGAAAACGAAAGTTCTTTTTGAGTATCGAGAGGGTAGAGGCTACAGCGGCCTTTTCCTTCATAAAAAGCGATAGAAACAGCATCGGCTAAACGCTGGTAGAAATCTTCATCGTGGCGCACCACCAAACGATCTACCACTAATTGAAAGGGCTTTGTAGGGGGTTGCGTGAGTGTTTCTAAACGCATCACTTCATTGTTAACCCAAATGCGAGCAAAACCTTGTTGCTTAAAAATGTTGATTTTATCCGAAAAACTTCTTTGGGCCTCCTTTTCTACAGGAGCTAACAATAATATTTTTTCACCTGCTTTTCTTTTTTTGATGGCATCCACAACATCGCTTACGGTGTCTTTTTTAACCTCCCGATTTGAAATGGGGGAGTAGGTCTTCCCAATTCGGGCATATAATAGTTTTAAATAATCATAGATTTCCGTTTTGGTGCCCACAGTGGAGCGTGGATTGGTACTATTAATTTTTTGTTCAACGGCAATGGCAGGAGAAAGCCCCTTGATATAATCTACTTTGGGTTTGTTTAATCGGCCCATAAATTGACGGGCATAGGAAGAAAGACTTTCTACATAGCGCCTTTGTCCTTCGGCATAGAGGGTGTCAAAAGCCAAGGTAGATTTTCCTGAGCCTGACAAACCTGTAATAACAATAAATTTATTTCGAGGCAGTGCTAAATCAATGTTTTTCAGGTTGTTGAGATGTGCTCCCTTGATAAGAATAAATTTTTTAGGATCCTGATTTAGCGGTTCTTTCATGAGAAAAATAAAAGGGCACAAAATACGACTTTCTATTAACAATAGCGTTTAGATTTCCCCCTATTCTCCTAGAAAAATAGGAAAGTTAAAGAACTGTATTTATTGATGTGTGTGGTCTTAAATAATACGTTGTTTAATTTTTTTATATCTTTGAAATAAATAGTACTGCCTATACGCAAAAAACTACTTTGAAATTGTAACGGAATTTTTAACTGCAATATCCTTGCACAAAGTAGTTTATTATGCAACATCTCCAAGTCCAAACTCCTGATGCCCTTTTAGTTTCTCATTACATTGCTGGCGATGAATTAGCGTTAGAACATTTAATTAAAAAACACGAGCAACGTATTTTTAATTTTATCTATTCTAAAGTGCTTGATCGCGAAACAGCCGAAGACATTTTTCAGGAAACATTTATTAAAGTAGTAAAAACGTTAAAGAATGGCGTTTATAATGAAGAAGGTAAATTCTTACCCTGGGTAATGCGTATCACACATAATCTTGTGATTGATCATTTTAGAAAGAAAAACAGAATTCCGTCGGTGGAAACCAAAGAGGACTTTGATATTTTTTCAGTAATTGGTGATGGGTCTCTAAATGTGGAAAGCCTGTTGATTAATGACCAAATTATTGCAGACTTGCAACGTTTGGTACAAGAGCTTCCAGAAGATCAAAAAGAAGTGTTGCAAATGCGCTTATATCGCGATATGAGCTTTAAAGAAATTGCAGAACAAACCCAAGTGAGTATAAACACGGCCTTGGGGCGTATGCGATATGCCATCATTAATTTAAGAAAGCTTATCGAAGAACACAAAATTAGCTTGATATAGACACAATATTTCGGTTTTTCTAGCGTTTTGTAGAAAACTGGAATTTGATGGCTGAACACTACTCTAAAGACACTCCCTTATCGAAAGCCTCCAATGGTTTAAGACCTCGTGCTAAAACGATTGATCGAATTTTGGCTTTTTCAAAAGCCTATCAACCAAAACACCCTTTAGATAAAATCGTATTTAAGAACTAAGCTTTTTTAGCATAGGCCTTTAGAACTGTTTTTCTACCTATGGTTTTGGTAATGATGTCTTGATCTAAATTCCAGCCCCTAGCAGGGCAATATTCTCTCCCATACCAAATAATTTGCAGGTGTAAGTCATTCCATTTTTCCTTAGGAAACAATCGTTTTGCATCCCTTTCTGTTTGCACCACGTTTTTGCCATTAGAAAACCCCCAACGATACATTAGTCGGTGAATATGAGTGTCCACCGGAAAGGCAGGCACACCAAAGGCTTGAGCCATTACAACACTAGCTGTTTTATGGCCCACTGCCGGTAAGGCTTCAAGGGCTTCAAAATCCTGTGGCACCCGACTGTTGTGTTGGTTTATTAATATATGGGACAATTCATAGATGCCTTTTGATTTCATAGGCGAAAGCCCTACTGGACGAATAATATCTCGAATTTCTTCTTGGCTGAGCTGCACCATTTCTTGTGGCGTTTTGGCGCGAGCAAAAAGCAATGGCGTAATTTGATTGACACGCACATCAGTGCTTTGTGCAGACAGTAACACGGCAATTAACAGTGTGTAGGGGTCGCTGTGGTCCAGTGGAATTGGGATTTCTGGATAGAGTTCATCCAAGGTGTTGATGACAAAGGCTACTTTTTCTTTTTTAGTCATTAGAAAT
>CAZTYX010000153.1:0-3238 GCA_964617385.1 uncultured Flavobacteriaceae bacterium
CTTGTCACCCATCCACACCAACCCATTGATGGGAATAAAATCAGCTCCTTTTGTAAAAGATGACGGAAAAAGTTCCCACCATTGGTTTGCTTCAAAACTTAAAAGTGCGGTTTCAAAACCCATTTTGATGGCTGGCCAAGTAGACAAATCGGGTAAAGTTCCTGTTTTGATATACTGATCGGCACTATGCAGCAACATTTGTTTGAAATTGGGTTTTGCATCGGGACTCAATCCTTGGATGAGACTACACTCCCCTATTCCTACTTTTTCACCTTTTTTGAGGATGATGAACCAACTTTCTTTAGTGGTTAAAACGCCTCTAGAGGTGCCACTTGGGCGTTTAAACTGCAAAACATGTTTTTTAATTTCTACAGTCATAAGGCTAAATAATAACAAAGAAACGTAAGCACTGAAAAAGCAAAAGTGGAAAGTGCTAAACGTTTTAATTCTGGGTCTAATAGTTTAGGATTTTCATTTTTAAGCACATGGAAAAAATGGTATGCTAAAGGTGCTAGAGCCCAAAGGGGGAGCCAAAAATAAACGTTTGAATCAAAGATAAAAACAACGCATATTATTAGCATGGCAAGGCCTAGCAAAACCATGTGATAAATCTTAGCATTTTTGCTTCCTAACATAACAACCAGAGTGTTTTTACCTACGGCCTTGTCATTTTCTCGATCCCGCATATTGTTTAGGTTTAACACGCCTACAGATAAAAGACCACTAACCAGAGCCAATGCAACCAACGGTAAAGTGACAAATTGTTGTTGCAAAAAGGCAGATCCCAAAACACTTAACAGACCAAAAAAAAGAAACACAAAAAGATCACCAAAACCGCTATAACCATAGGCTTTTTTGCCCACTGTATAGGAAATCGCAGCCCAAATTGACAATCCGCTTAATCCTAAAAAAAGAAGGAAATAAAGCAGTGATGACGACCCAAACGCCAACCAAATAACAACAACAGAAGATGCAAAGGCAAAAAGTGCCATTAGAGCTATTCCCGTTTTTAATTCTTTAGAAGAAAGCAAGCCCGATTGTAAGGTTCGCATTGGCCCCACTCTTTGCGCATTGTCTGTGCCCTTGATACCATCGCCATAATCATTAGCAAAATTGGAAATGATCTGAAACAAAGTGGCTGTTAACAACATCAAACCAAAAAGTAACCATGAAAAATCTGGATTGGAAAGACAAAGCGCATTACCTAAAAAAATTCCCGAAACTGAAAGGGGAAGTGTTCTCAGTCGAGCGGCTTGAATCCAAACTCGAGCCTTTTTTATCATGCTAGGGAAACTTTGGGTATTTTTTAAAATTAGGGGCTCTTTTTTCTAGAAAGGCCTTTTTTCCTTCTTGGGCCTCTTCCATCAAATAATACATTAAAGTGGCGTCTCCGGCCAATTGCATCAAACCATGTTGACCATCTAATTCGGCGTTGAGGGAGCGCTTAATCATTCGCAAAGCAAGAGGACTGCGTTGCTGCATTATTTGACACCACTCCATCACAGTGTCTTCTAATTGTTCAAAGGGAACAACCTTGTTTACCAATCCCATTTCTAACGCTTCTTGAGCCGAATATTGTTGGCATAAAAACCATATTTCACGTGCTTTTTTCTGTCCCACATGACGGGCTAAATAGGACGATCCAAAGCCTCCATCAAAACTACCCACTTTGGGGCCCGTTTGGCCAAAAATGGCATTTTCACTGGCAATAGTTAAATCGCACACCACATGCAACACATGGCCACCGCCAATGGCATAGCCATTCACCATAGCAATCACTGGCTTGGGCAATTCACGTATGCGCTTATGTAAATCGAGAACATTTAGACGGGGCACACCATCTTCGCCAACATAGCCACCAACGCCTTTCACATTTTGATCGCCTCCGCTGCAAAATGCCTTGTCGCCAACGCCTGTAAAAACAACCACATCAATATCATTTCGCTCGCGGCATATTTCCATTGCTTCCAACATTTGGATGTTGGTTTCTGGACGAAAAGCATTATATACCTCTGGCCTATTGATTGTTATTTTTGCCACACCTTCACAAAATTCAAAAAGTATGTCGCTATACTCGGCAATGGTTTTCCAACTTCTCATTTCTTTTTTTTGTAAAAATACAGATTTATTAAATGAGTATATAGCCGTATTTGTATTAGAAATACAATCTACTACAGCATTGCTTTAAAATAATCAAGTAAAACCCTATCGTTTACTTTTCGCGGGGTTTGAATTTCCAGAATTTTTGGAGCAGAACCCATTTTAAGAAAACTTGAAAATTTTTGTTTTAAACCCCACATGGAAGTGGCTTTTGTATATCGAAAGCCAAAGGCTTTAGCCACATGCTTGGCATCCCGTTGATGAACGGTTTCAAAATAGCGATCATAGTTAGGAGTGTCTTTTTGACCGGGCAAAATTCTAAAAATACCCCCTCCTTGATTGTTGATTAATACAATTCGAAAGCTGGGCGGAATATAATTGTTCCACAATCCATTAATATCGTAGAAAAAACTTAAATCACCTGTGATTAAAAGTGTGGGGGCATTAGTAATTTGCGCTGCCCCAATGGCGGTGGCAGTGCTTCCGTCTATGCCACTGGTGCCTCGGTTGCAAAAAAATTGAAACGATGGATTCCAATCCACCAACTGGGCATAACGAATGGGAGAACTATTTGCCAAATGTATTTGCCATTTTCCTTTGAGCTGCTTTGCGATAAAATCAAATACGTTTAAATCGCTAAATGGGATTTGATCCAGATAGATTCGCCCTTTCTTTTTATAAGACAAATAGACCTCCCGAACACTGGCTTGAAAATGGCTAGGTGATGGAGTGTGGTTTTCATACATTTCTCTTAAAAAGGCATCAGGGGATTGTGCGATGTGTTTCTCTAAACAATAGTAGGTATTGTAGGCCTTTTTTTCATCCACATGCCAATGGTGTTTCGGCCTATTTTTCCGTAAAAATTGTTTGATTTTTTTAGACACCACCATACCGCCAAAAGTGAGTAAAATCTCAGGATGTAATTCCCTTACATTTTTATTTTTGGCTAATTCAAAAGGGGCCATTAATGCATCAATAGAACCAATAGCATTGGGGTGTTGATTGTTGGATGTAATTTCAGTAAACACAACGACCGAAGGGTCTTCACAAAGAGCAGAAAACCATTCTGATGAGATCACCTCTGGAGCCATAACTCCAATAATGACCCATTTTTTTGAGGCCTTATGCCAAGCTTTTT
>CAZTYX010000154.1:0-3201 GCA_964617385.1 uncultured Flavobacteriaceae bacterium
TTAAATCCAAAAATATTAGGTTTTAAAACCATCGCTTTTATCGGTATATTTTTAGACAAGGCCATGCGCAATCCAGAAGCCGTTAGACAATTAAAAGAAATTCCGGAAATCATAGAATGTCATTATACCACTGGAAATTGGAGCATCTTTATTAAGCTTATGTGTAAAGATAACGAACACCTTATGAGTGTGCTCAATACCAAAGTGCAAACCATTGAGGGCATTTCTAGAACCGAAACCTTCATTTCTTTAGAACAACAAATTGGACGTCAAATTAAACCCTAAAAGGTTTATTTATTTTTAAGTTTAAAGAAAACGATGAGGGCTTGCAAAAAAGCTGCCACACTATTGGCCACCACGATAGACAAACTTTCAATATACCATCCGTAAACAATCCAAAGCAAAACCCCAGAAAACAACACAAAATACATGGTTAAGGAAACCCCATCAGAATTGCGGTGTTTCCATATTTTGTAAACTTGTGGAACAAAAGCACTGGTCGTAAAAAGAGCGGCTAAAAAGCCAATAATTTCAATATGCAAGGGGCTCATTAAAAGACAATATTGATTATTTTATTGGGCACCACAATAATTTTTTTAGGAACGGCACCGTTGAGATAGGTGGCTGTGCGTTCATCTGCTAAAACTGCTTCTTGAATAGCATCTTTACTCAAAGACAATGAAAGGGGCAAAACAAAGCGCATTTTGCCATTAAAAGAAACAGGATATTCTTTTTCATCTACTACTAAGAATTTTTCGTCATGAAGCGGATAGGGTTCTTCGGTTAATGCCGATTCATTTCCTAAGGCTTCCCACAATGCTGCTGTTATATGGGGGGCAAACGGAGCCAGTAAAACCGTGAGAGGACTCAAAATTTCCCGTTGGTTTACTTTCAATTGAGTTAATTCATTTACACAAATCATGAACGCACTCACGCATGTGTTAAACGAAAAATGCTCAATATCATGTGTCACTTTTTTGATGGTTTCGTGCAACACCTTTTGTGCTGCTGCCGAGGGCTTATCGTCTGTCACCTTCCAGTCGCCTTGGGAATAAAAAAGACGCCAATATTTTTTTAAGAAACCGTGTACCCCTGATATTCCAGCCGTATTCCAAGGCTTAGCCTGCTCAATTGGACCTAAAAACATTTCGTACATCCGCAAGGTGTCGGCACCATAGGTATCGCAAATCTGATCGGGGTTGACTACATTGTATTTTGATTTGGACATTTTTTCTACCTCACGCCCTACAATATATTTTCCAGCTTCTAACACAAAAGTAGCTGCCTCAAACTGAGGTTGCCATTTTTTAAAAGCTTCTATATCGAGCTCGTCCGAAGCATTCACCATATTGACATCAACATGGAGGGGTTCTAAAGCCGCTCCTTTTTCAATACAATTTTTGGAGACAAAAGTTTGGGTCCCCGCTTTTCTGTACACATAAGCCGAAGTGCCCAAAATCATTCCTTGATTAATCAATTTTTGAGCATATTCTTCCGCTGGCACAAGACCTATATCAAACAAGAACTTTTGCCAAAAGCGAGAATAGAGCAAATGCCCCGTGGCGTGTTCGCTTCCACCCACATAGAGGTCTACCCCTTTCCAATAGTTTAATGCTTCTGTATCGGCAAAAGCTTTGCTGTTGTCGGGATCCATATAGCGATTAAAATACCACGAGCTGCCAGCCCAACCGGGCATAGTGTTTAATTCTAAGGGGAAAACCGTTTGATGATCTATACCCGAATTATCGACCACTTTTCTCGTTTTAGTGTCCCAAGCCCATACGGTGGCATTACCTAAGGGAGGGGCTCCTTCTGGAGTGGGCAAATATTTTTCTACTTCGGGCAACTCTAAGGGGAGGTCTTCCAACGCTAAAGGTTGTGGCCATCCGTCTTTATAATACATCGGGATGGGTTCTCCCCAATAGCGTTGTCTGCTAAAAATAGCATCCCGCAAACGATAGGTTGTGGTTCCAGCACCTACACCTTTTTCCTCCAAGGCGGCAATCACTTTGGGCATGGCCTCTACATAAGCCAAACCATCTAAAAAAGCAGAGTCTTTTAAAACCGTATTCGCTTTGTCTTCATATGCGGCTTCGGCCACTGATACCCCATCAAAAATGTTTTTAATGGGTAGATCAAAATGTTTGGCAAATAAAAAATCACGCTGGTCACCCGAAGGAACCGCCATAACCGCTCCAGTTCCATAATCAGCTAAAACGTAATCGCCAATCCAAATTGGAATTTTTTCTTGGGTAAAGGGGTGCAGTGCATAGGCCCCAGTAAAAACACCGCTTATGGTTTTAGAATCGGCCATACGTTCTCGGTCCGAACGCAACGCTGATGCTTCCACATAAGCTTCCACTGCCGCCGCTTGATCGGAGGTAGTAATTTTTTTTACAAGTTCTAATTCCGGCGCCAGTGTCATAAATGTGACTCCAAAGAGGGTATCGGGACGGGTAGTGAAAACCTCAATTTTTTCCTCGTGATTGGCCAATTGAAAAAACACTTTAGCCCCCACCGATTTGCCAATCCAATTGCGTTGCATTTCTTTAAGCGAAGGTGTCCAATCCAAGGCTTCAAGGCCCTTTAACAAACGCTCGGCATAGGCTCCAATACGCATGCTCCATTGCTTCATTTTCTTTTTGGTAACAGGAAAGCCACCGCGTTCAGACACGCCATTAACAATTTCATCATTAGCTAAAACAGTTCCTAATTCGGCACACCAATTCACTTCAGTTTCAGCCAAGTAGGTGAGCCTGTAGTGCATCAAAATTTCCTGTCGTTGATCTACTGAAAAGGCGGCCCATTCGGCAGCTGTAAAGGCTGGTGTATCGGCATCAGAAACGGCTTGCAAATCTGCTGTTCCGTTTTTTTCAAAATGGGTTATCAGTTTCGAAACGGGTTGTGCCTTATCAGAACGCAAGCAATAATAATGTTCATACAGCTGCAAAAATATCCATTGCGTCCATTTATAAAAGGTGGGATCTGATGTGCGCACTTCTCTGCTCCAATCAAAAGAAAAGCCCATGCGGTCTAATTGCTCTCTGTAACGTTTAATGTTGGCTGCTGTGGTGAGGGCAGGGTGCTGCCCTGTTTGAATGGCATATTGTTCTGCCGGAAGACCAAAAGAATCATACCCCTGGGGGTGCAAAACATTAAATCCTTTGTGTCTTTTAAAACGTGCATAAATGTCACTGGCAA
>CAZTYX010000155.1:0-3119 GCA_964617385.1 uncultured Flavobacteriaceae bacterium
CTAAAAATATACCGATAAAAGCGATGGTTTTAAAACCTAATATTTTTGGATTTAATATGACTTGAGAACCTGAAATGACACTAGCATTTTCCAATTTTTTGATTCGTTGGTGCACGGCTGCTCCAGAAATGCCCACTTCTTTTGAAAGCGTGTTGATGGAGGTGCGTGCGTCTTGCATCAAATATGTAAGTAAGGTTTTATCAATGCCGTCAATTTCGATCAATTCCTTAAAAATTTTCATAATAAAGTGAAAAGAGGGTTAAATTTTAAACAAAAATGTAATTTAGAATTAAATTTAATAATAAAGATTAGAATATGATAAGTTTGCGTTTATGGGGTAGTTTTTTCGCCTTGTGTGCTGTTGTTTTAGGGGCTTTTGCCTCCCATGGACTAAAAGATAAAATTACGGCAGAAAGTTTGGAGTCTTTTCAAGTTGGTGTGCGCTACATGATGTATCACGCTTTGGCGTTGCTCCTTTTTTCTATAATTCATGAGACAACACATCGGATGCAACAATGGACATTGCTTTTGTTTGTTTTGGGTATTTTCCTTTTTTCGGGAAGTATTTTTTTGCTCTCAACCCAGAGTCTGCATCAATGGAAAGTGTCTTTTTTGGGACCTATAACTCCAATAGGGGGGGTGTTCCTTATTGCAGGTTGGATATTGCAGCTCATATATTTTTTTAGAAGTTAAGTGCCTAAACGGACTTATTTAATTCCTTCAATATATTTTTCTATGGCCATGGTCATAGACGGCGTTTCTGGAGTGGGCGCCTGAATGTCAATTCTTAAATTTGCTTTTTCAGCGGCTTGAAGAGTTGTATTGCCATAGACAGCAATGCGGGTGTTGTTTTGTTCAAAATCAGGAAAATTTTTAAACAAAGATTCTATGCCAGAGGGGCTAAAAAACACCAACACATCATAATAAACATCTCGTAAATCGGAAAGATCACTCACCACCGTTTTGTAGAGGATAGCTCTTTTCCAGTTGATTTTCATTTTGTCTAAAAAAGCTGGAATTTCAGGCTTTAAAATATCGGAGGTGGGCATCAAAAAATTTTCACCATTAAATTTTTTAAAGACGCTCTCCAAATCATTTAAAAGGCGTTCGCCTACATAGATTTTACGCTTGCGATACACCACATATTTTTGAAGATAAAAGGCCACGGCTTCTGACTGACAAAAATATTTTGTGCTGTCGGGCACTTTATAGCGCATTTCTTCACACAGGCGAAAGAAGTGATCAACTGCATTTCTGCTGCAAAGAATGATGTTGTCAAAATTCCCAAAATCTATTTTCTGAGCGCGGACTTCTTTGGCAGTCATGCCCTCCACATAAATAAAGGGTCTAAAGTCAATCGTTAGTTTATGTTTGTCTTTAAGTCGCGTGTAGGGAGACTTTTCTGAGGAGGGTTCCGGTTGGGAAACCAAAACTGTTTTCACTTTCATTTGCCTTTTCGTTTATGGCTCTTAGAAAAGCTGTTTGTAAATCCACAGCCAGGGAGCTAATTTCAGGCTGCAAAGATAAAAAATTATATAGATAATCTCCTTTGGGTGATGAATAAGATATTGAAATAAAAGACGTACTTCTAAAAAAAGCCAAAAGGTAAAAATAAGACTGCTTCCTACACTAAAAAAGAGTGTATTGGTAAAGCTATAATGATAGAGTAAAAGCAATATAAGTAGGAGCAGCCCAACATAGAAATAGTTAAAGAGGTTGCTGAATAAAAAACTCCTTTTGTTTTTCCAATGGCCTAATTTATGCAACATGTATTTAATGAAAAAGGCTCTTATAGCAACAAATAAGAAGCCTATTGTCGCTAGCCTTAAAAGGGTTGTTGGATTTAAAGATGATTTAAAGAAAATGACCTCCAAAAAAGTTAAAAACCAAAACGAAAAACCACTCACCGCCACTACAAGACTTCCAATGTGCAAAAAATGAAAAAAGGGAAAGGTGGTATTGGTTAAAACCTGATAGCTTCGCAGCAGTCTTTTAAATAAATCAAACAAACCCAAGGAAAAACTTCTTTGCATGTTTACCAAAACCAAGAGATTGACGAAAAGGAAAAAACTAATCCCGTCTTGATTTTCAATTGCTCTTGGTAGCCATTCATCCATAAGCCAAAAGTAAACCATTTCTTAAAAAAGAAAATAAGCCTGTTAAAATCAACAGATTGTTTTTACTTTGTGGGCATATCAATCCTATGAAAAAAGGACTCATCATCATACCCACCTACAACGAAAAGGAGAACATCAGTTCTCTAATTGAAACCATTTTAGGTGCCTTGAAGGCAGTGGCGGTATTGGTGGTGGATGATAATTCTCCAGACGGCACAGCCTCACTTGTTTCTGTCTTGCAACCAAAATATAAAAACAGATTACACTTGTTAGAGCGCCCCACCAAAGAGGGGTTAGGTACAGCCTATATTGCTGGTTTTCAATGGGCCTTGCAAAACAATTATGATTTTGTGTTTGAAATGGATGCTGATTTTTCACACAACCCAGAGGAGTTACCCCAATTGATAAGCCATTTAGAGGAGCACGATATGGTAATTGGCTCGCGATATGTTAACGGTATTAGTGTGGTGAACTGGCCTATTGGTCGCATTATACTGTCTTATTTTGCTTCGCTTTATGTGCAGTGGGTCACTGGTTTGCCGGTTAAAGACCCCACAGCAGGCTATGTGGGCTATACAAAAAAAGCACTCAAAGCTTTAGATTTGGATCAAATCCGTTTTGTGGGCTATGCCTTTCAGATTGAAATGAAATACAAACTTTGGAAACAAGGTTTTCGATGGATAGAACATCCCATCATTTTTGTGAATCGCTCGCAAGGAAAGTCCAAAATGCACGGTAACATCATTTGGGAGGCATTGTTTGGGGTGCTATATTTACGCTTTAAAAAAAAGTAGTATGAAGGGAGCGGGGCCATACACACGAATAATCAACGCCACTTTGGTGAATGAAGGGCAAATGGCACCGCAACAACTTTTGATTGAGGGTGATCGTATTGCCAAAATAGCCCCAGAAATTTCTCCTCAGCCCGGTGAAAAAATTATTGACGCACAAGGATATCACTTATTGCCTGGCTTGATTGATGACCAGGTGCATTTTAGAGAA
>CAZTYX010000156.1:0-3101 GCA_964617385.1 uncultured Flavobacteriaceae bacterium
GTTTTAGATAAAAATAATAATCAAATTGGCTCCATAACCTCTGGCACCCAATCGCCAAGTTTGCAGTGTGGTATTGGGTTGGCCTACGTTAATAAAGAATTTGCGGTGCCCAATCAGCAAATATGGGTTGCTATTCGAAACAAAACCGTACCTGCAAAAATTGTGAAACCCCCATTTATAAAACCTACGCTTTGAAACCCATCCTTATTTTAGGTGGTAGTGGCTTTATTGGCCAAACCCTCTACAAAGAACTTGCCCCCTATTTTGAGGTAAGGGCCACCTATCACAGTGCGAAAACATTTGTGAAAAATCAAAAGTTTTATCCATTCCATCTCGAAGAGGGCAACATCCAAATGTTGTTGAAAGCCATTAAGCCCAAATTGATTATTTCAGCACTTAGAGGCTCCTTTGAGGCGCAGATTGAAAACCATGCCCTAATTTATGACTATGTCCAAAAAAACGACTGCCGAATCTTTTATTTATCATCGGCTAACGTTTTTGATACCTTTCGGCACTATCCATCCTATGAATACGATAAAACTTTTTCGGAGAGTATTTACGGCAAACTAAAAATCAAAATTGAAAATCAAATCATGCGATTGCCAGTGGGAAAATATGTGGTTGCACGTTTACCCATGATTTTTGGAAAACAAGCCCCTCGCGTTGTTGCTTTTGATGAAGCGCTCCAACAAGGAGAATCGATTGAAGTATTTCCCAATACCATCATAAATGTGAATAGCGACACAAGGCTTTCGCAACAAATTCATTACATGATTAATCAAAAAAAAACGGGTGTCTATCATCTGGGAAGTTCTGATTTGATATCGCATTATGAATTTGTTCAACTCCTTATGGCCCAACGGCATTCTATATCGGGGCGGTTTAAGCAAGTGTTCACCTCTAACCAAATGCGCTATTTGGCCGTTTTACCCAAAGAAAACAAACTTCCTAACCACCTTCAGCTTTCTTACACCGATGTGCTCAATGATTGTTGTACCCTTCAAACAAAATGAGCCCTTATGATTTTTTTATATTTTTGAATCCAAATGTTGCACTATGGGAAGAGCTTTTGAATTTCGCAAAGCCAGAAAAATGAAACGTTGGTCAGCCATGGCCAAAACCTTTACACGTATTGGTAAAGATATTGTTATTGCTGTTAAAGAAGGGGGCGCAGACCCCGACAATAATGCACGCCTACGAGCGGTTATTCAAAACGCTAAGGCCGCTAACATGCCCAAAGAAAACGTGGAGCGTGCCATTAAAAAAGCGAGTGATAAATCTACCGAAAACTACAAAGAGATTTTGTTTGAAGGCTATGCCCCCCACGGCATTGCTATTTTGGTTGAAACGGCCACAGACAATAACAACAGAACGGTGGCTAACATTCGAAGCTATTTTAATAAAGCCAATGGAAACCTGGGCACCACTGGCTCGGTTGAATTTATGTTTGACCACACTTGCAATTTCAGAATTGCCGCTGCCAACATTGATCCAGAAGAATTGGAATTGGAATTCATAGACTTTGGTGTGGAAGAAGTATTTGTAGATGAAGATGGTATTTTACTTTATGCCCCCTTTGAAAATTTTGGAGCCGTACAAAAGGAATTAGAAAACAGACAGTTAGAAATTTTATCTTCAGGATTTGATCGCATTCCACAAGTAACCAAAAAAGTGACGGCTGAACAACAAGAAGAAATTGAAAAGTTGTTAGAAAAAATTGAGGAGGACGATGATGTACAAAACGTATATCACACCATGGAAGAAGCCTAAGAAAAGCTTTGTTCGGGGTGATAGCCCATAACCCCTTTAAAATAGTTCTTCAAATTTTTAAAGTCTTTGTCTTGATTGTGTGTGAGCACATAGGGCGAAAAAATAACTACTTCCTCTTTAGCATAATTAAATGCTACTGGAACTATAGGAATATTGACTTCTTTGGCGATATAATAAAACCCACTGCGCCACTCTTTTACTTTTTTTCTTGTGCCCTCTGGTGCTAAGGCTAGCCTAAAGGAAGCTCTGGATTGAAAAAGTGAAACGATGGCTTGCACAGTATTTTTGTTCCCCGAACGATCTATAGGTGCACCGCCAAGCGATTTAAAAAACCATCCTGTTAAGGGGCCAAAGAGTTCTTTCTTACCTACAAAATTTAATTTTTCTTGTAGGATACTCCGCACCAATAGCCCGATAAAAAAATCACGCCAACTGGTGTGGGGCACTACAATAATTAAATATTTTTTGAGGGTTGGCATTTCTCCCGTCAATTTCCAACCTAATACTTTAAAGTAAAACCAACGCGAAAAAGATTGCCCCATAAATTTATTTTTTAGGTCGAATGGATTGGGCACGCTTGAGATCATTGGGAGTATCAATCCCAATGCCTTCATGTTGGGTTTCGATCATTTGAATGCGCTGCCCCATTTCTAAAAATCGTATACATTCAATTTTTTCTGCAGCTTCAAGCGGGGTGACAGCCTGCTGACTAAAAGCTACTAAAGCTTCCTTTCGAAAGGCATATACACCTCGATGCTTATAATATTGTTGTGTAGGATTAATCGCGCGATTATAGGGAATGGGGTGCCTAGAAAAATAAAGGGCCTGAAATTGTTTGTTGACTACCACCTTCACCACATTTGGGTTTTCAATGTCTTCTGGCTTGTTTATAGGATTCATTAAAGAAGCCAATGCAATGGTATGGGCAGAATCATTTTTAAAAACAGCTAGCAAAGCAGAAAGGCTTTGGGTGTCTAAAAAAGGTTCATCACCTTGAACATTAACAAAAATATCTGCTTCAAATTCATGGGCCACAGCAGCAATGCGATCACTGCCGCAGGCATGTTCCTCTTTTCGCAATAATACATGGCCTCCAAGGCTTTCAATGTGCTCAGCAATTGGATCACTGTCTGTTACCACCACCACTTGATCAAAGAGCGCTGAATCAACCGCTGCCTGATAGGTTTGTCCAATAACCGTATTGGCGCCCAAAGGCTCAAGAAGTTTTCCCGGGAAGCGTTGCGCATCATATCGCGCAGGAATTAAAGCTACTACTTGCACATCAATTGTCGTTAAAAAAAGACTTTGTAAAACCGATCAAATATACTCTT
>CAZTYX010000157.1:0-3087 GCA_964617385.1 uncultured Flavobacteriaceae bacterium
CCCATGAAAAGAGCTGATCTAAAAGCCTTTTTAGACGAAAAAGCTGATCGCTACGAACATCCCAATTTTATAGCGTCTGACCCTATACAAGTGCCACATCGATTTTCAAAAAAAGAAGATATTGAAATTATGGCGTTTTTAACTGCCAGCATTGCTTGGGGCAACCGGCAGAGCATCATCAAAAGTGCTACAAAAATGGCCTCTCTAATGGATCAAGCACCCCATGATTTCATTTTGCACCACCAAGAAAAAGACCGTGAACGATGCGAAGATTTTGTGCACCGCACCTTTAATGGAACCGATTTGGCCTATTTTATGAAAGCTTTACAGTTTGTGTATACCCAAAAAGGAGGTTTGGAAGCTATTTTTTCAGCCCATAAAAAGGAAGCAGAATTGCATTTGGCCCTCCATGAATTTAGAACGGTTTTTTTTAGCCTACCCCATTTAAAAAGAACGGAAAAGCATGTGGCCGACCCCCATAAAGGCTCGGCAGCAAAACGACTGAATATGTTTTTAAGATGGATGGTGAGGCCTGCTGATCGGGGGGTAGACTTTGGTTTGTGGCAACAGCTCAAACCCGCGCAATTGTCTTGCCCCTTAGATGTTCACAGCGGCAATGTGGCACGTGCATTGGGCATGCTGCCCAGAAAGCAAAACGATCATAAAGCGGTTTTACTCCTTGATGCTTTTTTAAAAAAACTAGACCCTCAAGATCCTGTGAAATATGATTATGCTTTGTTTGGCTTAGGTGTTTTTGAACATTTTTAACATTTCTTTTTTAAAGGATAAAATAAGTTTTTATACTTTCGATCCATCATTTGAGCTAATCTATGAAAGCCCCCTATCTTTTTTTAGCCCTTCTGCAAGGCTGTTTATCCCCTTTACAAAAAGAGTTGATTGTTGAACGATATCCTTGCTATATCAACTGTCCTCACTATGTTGTTCGTGTTTTTCCTGATCAATCGTTTGAAGCGGTCTATCCATCTAAAGGAGATACCCTCTCGGGGCGTCTTAGTGAAAAAGAATTTGCTGGATTAAGTAAACTCGTACAGCAATTACCCTTTAAAGATTCTATTCAATATTTCGGAAAAGAAATACGGGATTTACAAAAATCTAAAATTCAATTTGGCACCAGCACCATGATTATATATGGGAATCGTTTTGAATCTAAAGAACAACGCGACCTTTTTAAGTGGATTGAACAACACATTAGGGATCATCCTAAATAGCCCCCTCCTATCATTTAAACTCAATAATCTAACCTAAACATTTATTACCTAAACTTAAAACTACTTAGTATTATGAAAAAAAAAACACATTTTCAGCACAGCAATTTTGTTGTGTGCTACACTCATTTTGAGTTGTAAAAAAGACTCTTTTAGTAACCTCACCGCCGCAATTTCCAGTGAAACTTCTGGTCTTATTATGGAGGAGGGCGAATCGACAGTTGCAAACATCATCTTATCAGATGAATTGTCTGAAGACCTGTCTCTAAAACTCTCCATAAAAATTGATAACATTCCAAATTACATTAATGAGAATGATATTACTGCCTTCGAATACAGCAATGACTTAGGCAAAACATGGAAAGAGGCCATTAATCAAACCGTTGTTTTTGAAGCGTTAAACAGAAACTTAAAGGTGCGCGTTTCCTCTATGGATGATGATAATCTAGAGTTTCATGAAGAATTTGATCTTGTTTTCGAACCCCGAATTGAATTTTTTGACCTTAGTGGCACCATTGAACCTATTCGAATTTCAGTGATGGACAACGAAAGCATTAAAACAGATGATCCCATTGTCATGCAAGAAGCCGAATATTTGATAGGAGCCCTCTATGAAGTGGATGAAAATAACAATTATAACTTGATTGCGCTCAATAGAGAAAATTTAGAAAACGCTCAACATAAAGCCATATTAGATAATGGTCTTGATTCTAAAATCAGAAGTGATATTACTAAACTTACACAGACAGGGGAAGTACCTATCAAATATTTTGAAGCCATCTATCAAAATTCAGGGCTGGGCGGATTTGTGTATAATTTAGGAAATCGAGCCGGAAAAGATGAGTGGGTAATGGGTCTGAATTTATTTTATGCCTTTCACACTATTGACATACCAAATTCAGAGGATGGTGAAGCACTACAAACTCTAGAACCACAAACAATTGATTACAACAGCAACGGAGGATTTGGTTTAACACTAGCTCATGAATATGGGCACATTTTAACACTAAATCAACAAAAAGAAACTTCATTTTCCACTCCAGAAACGGGATGCCAAAACCTTTATTTGTCTGAAGGTTGTTTCCATGACAACTCCATCCTAAACGACTTTAATATTCGTTTTTATGACCCAGATATTACATATAATGAACCTACACATGTTTCCGATTATGCTACAGTCAATATAGCAGAAGACATAGCAGAAACATTTGCGTGGCATGCGGCTCAGGATGAAATTCCTTCAAGCACTTCCGAAAGTTCTGCCGCATTAGATAAAATCAATTTTTGTGTAAATCATCCTCATTTAGAAGGAATTCGAACCAAAATACGTCAAACGGGTGTCAAAATGGGTTTTGAAGGTTTTAACGAACCTGTTTTCAGCAAAACCCTTAATTTAACAAAAGACGGAAAAAGAATTTCATGTCTAGATCGTGCTGGGATAATAAATGCATCCAAAAAAAGACAATTTGTTAAATTTTAAGAAAGCTTAGAGCAAGACCCTCTTCCCAGAGGGTCTTTTTTTAATCGCTTTCAGAACGCAATCCCTCTGTTTGTTCAATATTCTTTTGAGCTAACCTCCAAAAAGTCTTTTCCCACCTTGGTTTAAACTTAAAGTAAAAATTGTTTCTTACTTTTGCTGTGGCTAAAACAAATGCTTATCTATGAAGTTTCTTCTCAAGAACGCCACCCTCATTGATGCAAAAAGCCCTTTTCATTTACAAACCAAAGACATTTTAATTGCCGAAGGAATTGTTCAAGCTGTAGGCGATGACTTGCAAGATGCCTCGGCACAAGTGCTGCAATATGATAATTTGCATGTGTCTAACACTTGGTTTGATCCCTCCGTCTCTTTTGGAGAGCC
>CAZTYX010000158.1:0-3086 GCA_964617385.1 uncultured Flavobacteriaceae bacterium
TATTTCCAAAAATCTTAAATAGTAACCCACACCAATCATAATGGCAATTACTGCTGCATATTTTATTAAATGGAATATTCTTTTATTGGGGTTATGTTTCTTCTTCTCAAGATCAATTCTCTTTTTTATTTGGTCTATAATATCTTTATTATCAATATCGTTCATTAAATAAATACTATAAAAATTAATTTTTACAAAGGACTTAAACAACGAAACGTTTTCCTTTAATTTTAACAGATTCAAAAGCGCCTCCAACTCTTCAATAGAAGCGGTTTGATTAATATATTTCACTATTAATTTCTCCAGATTTTCCATCTTGTCCTTTTATTAATTACAGTTAATAAATATTATACCCCTAAAAAAATTATAATTTTATTGAAAATGGAATTTGGCAAAGAACATATTGAAAAGCTAAAAAAGGGAGATGAAGAAGCATTTCAGCTATTGGTAATCACTTTTAGCAAAAAATTATTTGCCTATACCATAAGCTTAACCGGCAATCACTCTTTGGCTAAAGACATTGTTCAGGAAGTTTTTATTTCAACCTTCGAATACAGAAAAAAATTAGACGCTAATTACTCCATTCAGTCATTTTTATACAGAACAGCTTATAATAATTTCGTTAATCGCTATCATGCAAAAAAATCTGAAGACAAGCTTAAAGAAAAATATCTATCAACCTTGAATAGTTTTATACACGAAACCATACAAGACAAAGATTTTGACAAGCATATAATACGAGTTGAAAAAAGTATCCAAAGTCTCCCTAAAAAATGTAGAGAAATTTTCACCTTAAGCAAAAAAGAGGGATTGACAAATATTGAAATTTCAGAATATTTAGGTATTTCTATTAAAACCGTTGAAAATCAAATCACTTTAGCTTTCACAAAAATCAGAAAAGATTTAAACATTAATAGAAACTAGGCGAAATGTAATAAGTAAAAAAGGGAGATACTTAAAGAAGCCAATCTAAATGTTCAAAACATACGCACCCCCCCTTAAATAATTAATGAAACAAATAAAACATCTTACATACTATACAGATTGAAAGGTATAAACCCCTAAAAAAAACCTAAAACAAATTCATGAATACGAATCTGTATGATATAAAAAACCCTCCACAAGGGAGGGTATGTATTTTTATATTAAGATTTTGTTATTTCAATATTTTACTGGGCACAAAAGTCGCATTCGTCACTTTGAAGCCACCATTTCAACTACACCACACCCCTTAAAAGGTAGAAAACTTAAAAACGGTTTGAGTAGCATACACCGCACCGGGTCGCAAAACCACAGACGGAAACGAATCTTCATTAGGCGAGTTAGGAAAATGCTGTGTTTCCAAACACAACCCAGAGCGGTGGCCATAGGTGCCTCTTCCTTGTTTAGCTGGCAAGGTGCCATCCAAAAAGTTTCCTGAATAAAATTGTATTCCAGGTTCATCTGTAATCACTTCTAACCGACGTCCAGAAGGAGCATGTGATAAAACTGCAGCGGTGCGCATCCCTTGGTTGGGGTTGTCTAACACCCAACAATGATCATATCCCAAGCCCCGTTTGAGTTGCTCATTTTCAATAGCAATATCTCTTCCAATGGATTTTGCTTCTCTGAAATCAAAGGGCGTTTCGGCCACAGATGCAATTTCTCCTGTGGGAATTAAAGTGTTGTCTACAGGAAGAAAATGAGCCGCATTGAGTTGTAATTCATGGTCTAAAATATCTTCATTTCCAGACAGATTAAAATAGGCATGCTGGGTTAAGTTAACCACAGTCGTTTTATCGGTTGTGGCTTGGTAGGCCACCTTAATTGAATTGTCCTGGGTTAACACATAAGTCACCTCAACAGTCAAATTGCCTGGATAACCTTCTTCTCCATCAGCACTAACATAAGAAAGTGTTAGCACGGCTTCATTGTCTACCACTGCTGCCTCAGCTTGCCAAACCACTTTATCAAATCCCTTTTCACCTCCATGTAAATGATTTTCACCATCATTTTGGGCTAATGTATAGGTACTCCCTTCTAAGTTGAAGGTGCCTTTGGCAATCCGATTACCATATCGTCCTATCAAAGCACCAAAATAGGGGCTCCCGTTTTCATAATCACTTAAACGATCAAAACCCAAAACCACATCTTGTATTTGCCCTTCCCGATCGGGAATTTCTAAAGTGGTAATAATGCCTCCATAGGTGATCACTTGCATTTTTACACCCGCAGCATTGGACATCGTATAACGATCAACCGCTTCACCCGCTTGGGTGGTGCCAAAAGAATCTTTTTGAATGCTTGCTGCAGGAGGTTGAGGCGATTGACAGGACAGAACCATTAATACACTTGAAAAGAGAAAAATTGTTTTTTTCATGGATATAATTTATTAGATTTTTTATTTTTCATAATGACGTTCATTTGCCGCCATGGTTTCTTTAAAACGTCTGATGTTAGTGTGCTGATCAATAATCAACAATTCTACTCCAGTCATGGCAGCCAGGTCTTCAATAATGGCGGTGTTAAGGGCCTGCGTATAAACCGTATGATGCGCCCCTCCTGCCAATATCCAGGCGGTGGTGGCCACCTCCAAATTAGGTTTGCAATCCCACAACACCCGGGCCACCGGCAGTTTGGGTAATGCTTTTGGAAGCGGTACGGCCTCAACTTCATTTAGCACAAACCGAAAACGAGGACCAAGGTCAACAAGAGTGAGATTTAACCCCTCACCAGCGGGCGCATCAAAAACCAACCGAACCGGATCTTCTTTACCGCCAATCCCTAACGGATGGATCTCACATGAGGGTTTTTGTGCTGCAATAGAAGGACAAATTTCCAACATATGCGAACCCAAAACCAAGGATTTTTCTTGTCCAAAATGATAGGTATAATCTTCCATAAAAGAAGTTCCCTTATCCAACCCCACAGCCATTACTTTTAATATCCGAGTGAGGGCTGCTGTTTTCCAATCACCTTCTCCACCAAAACCATAACCCTCAGCCATAAGCCTTTGTGTGGCAATGCCAGGCAATTGTTTCAAAGCGCCTAAGTTTTCGAAGGTATCCGTAAAAGCTTTAAACCCACCTCGCTCTAAAATGCGCCGA
>CAZTYX010000159.1:0-3021 GCA_964617385.1 uncultured Flavobacteriaceae bacterium
AAAACGAATAAGAAAAGGGTATGAAATATAGTTTTAAAGCGCATAGCCATTAATTTGGTTCTAAAATTGAACCACAATATCACTAAAAATAGGGGTAAAAAAAAATTTAATTTAATTCCACGGGCAATGAAGTTCTAGAAGGTCCTCATAAATCAAACACTGAACTGCGCTTGGTGTATATCATGTCTTTCAATTTAAGCCAAAAACCCAACACCAAATAAAGAATAAAACCTCCCACAAGGGTTGTGAAAGAGGCATAAATAAAAAACAAACGCACATTTTTTACTTTCATGCCCAGCAACTCTGCCAAGCGTGTAGAAACAGCAAATCCATGACGTTCAAAAAAGAGGCGCAGCCCTTTGAAATTATTCATATTACAAATTTAGGCATCCTTTTGCATTAAATCAAAACCGATAACGCAACGCAGGCATTTACGAGCATCACAATAATGCTTTTTTAGATGCAATACACTTTGTGAGTCCAAAACCGATAGTATGTCTACTTTTAATTTCCTAAAGCCTTCCACCACTTTATTGTGCTCTGCTTTCAATTCGCGCGCCCATAACATTGAGTCCGCTTCGTTTGCTCTTCCTTGATATTTAAAATAGGCAAACCGCAAAGGAATCACCACATTGATTAATAACAAATCTTGAAATGACGCTGTCAATTTTTTAGGTGTTGGCTTGCTTTTCACTGCAAAATGATAATGTGATTTCCAATAATCTGAAGGGGCACACTGCAACAGGCGCCTAACAAGATTGGTGTTTGTGGCGCCCACAATTTTTTTAAAAAGTCCCTCCTGAAGGTGATACAACTGAGCCAGTTGAGCCAATCGAAGTGTTGGGAAATTGGTGGGGCGTAAACGTCCAAAAGTGAGGGGAGAGATTGACTTTGCACTGAGGGCAAATTTGGCCTTTAAAAAATCATACTCCTTTGCCAAATGATGTTGATAGTCATCTTTTAAATCATTCAACAAACCCAACTGCCCAAAAAATAAGGCCTCTAACATAAGGGTTTCTTTTCGACATTTTTGAATTACACGAAACGGAAAGCTTTGCGCCATTTCCAAAAAAGCCATTCCATTTTTGTTGAGTCCAAATCCTTTGGCTAAGAGCCAAAAAAGAACAGCATCCCAGTTGTTTTTTGAGTGTTCTAATAGGTTTTGAATTTGTGAGGTTTGCGCTTCCAACCGCTCCACATAGAGCCTTTCTTTCCAAAAAACCCATTTGTTGAAATCAAAATAGGGCAGGTTTTGTTCACAAGGAATAAACTTTTTTTGAACTAAAAACTGGCTTTTATGCCGCTCCAACAACGTATAATTAACATAGTTAGAAAGACAAACCGTGGGCAGTCTTTCACCTGAAGATAGGCAAACATCAATATCGTTTTGCCAAACCACGTGCAGAATCACACCATCAAAACGGGCGTCGTTTTGATGCCCATGTAAATACCACGCTGAAGCTTTCACATGCATTTCCACAGGACCATTCCACAACAACCCATCCATTCGGATTTTTGCATTGGAAAAATCAGGACCCACACCCTCATTTAAAAACCCCGGAGAAAGCACCTCAATTGGCTGCCCCTGGGTGGTTCTCAAGTGGGAATGATTAAATTTTTGGTAACGCCATAAATATTGCAACAGGTCTTCTTGCACAAGGTAGGATTTGGGTTCAAAAAAAGAAGGTTTTATTCAGTGGGCCCTTCCCACTCCATAATACCGCCTAGTAAATTATATACATTAGATATGCCCGACTGGCTGAGGATTTGACACGCTTGAGCACTTCGGGCACCGGAACGACAATATACAAAATAATGAGATTCTGGAGCCAATTTCGAAAGTCCATCCATAAATCCTTGCGCTTGCATTACATCCAAATTCTGTGCACCAGGAATATGGCCAGATCCAAATTCTTCTGCAGTTCTAACATCTAATATAACCATGGGTTGTACCGTTTCTTGCTTGGCCACCCAATCTGTTTGTGATAAATTCATTTCTGTTGTTTTGGCCAAAGATACAAATTACACCCAGCCCAAAAAAGTATAAAAAAACTTGTAGTTCTGTAATATTAACTTACATTTGTATCAACAATTATTGTAATTACAAATTTAATTGAACGTTAAAAATTTGATTATAAAACTCTTGAAATCGAGTGCTTCTATATCGGAGCAACTCACACAAGCCATTAAAAGGGAGGGATTAAGCCTACCTCAATTTAATGTGTTGCGCATATTGAGAGGGCAAAAAGGAACACCAGCCAATCTTTATACAGTTCAAGAGCACATGGTCAATAAGATGAGTAACACTACTCGGCTGGTAGACAAGCTCATTGAAAAAGGTTTTGTGGAACGTCAAATTTGTCTTGAAAACCGAAGAAAAATCGAATTGTCTATTACCAACAAAGGATTAGAAATTTTAACCATTTTAGACCCACTTATAGAAAACGAAGAAAAAAAAATTACCCAAATGCTTTCCGAAAAGGACAAAAACCAACTGCTGTTGTTATTAGAAAAACTAAACTTAAATTAAATTATTATGAGAAAGATTATTTTAACCTTAACTATTTTATGCACCGCCCTATCCTATGCACAAATGGCTACCATTCCAGTGGACACAAATAAAAGCAGCATTGCATGGTTGGCTTCAAAAGTGACCGGAGAACACAATGGAACTATTAAATTGCAATCGGGTACTCTTGAAATGGACGATAAAGGGCTCACAGGAGGACAATTTGTGGTGGACATGAACACCATTAACAATTTGGATCTCTCCGGAGAATACAAAGATAAATTGGAAGGCCACTTGAAGTCTGACGATTTCTTTGGCGTAGAAAAACACCCCACAGCTTCTTTAACATTTAAAGAAGTAACACAAAGAGCCAATCAAAATGTGTATGTGGTGGTTGGTGAATTAACCATCAAAAACATTAGCCATCCCATTACGTTCGATTTAACCATGGGTGCCAATGAAGCTACTGCCAAATTAATAGTAGATCGTGCCAAATATGATGTGCGTTTTCG
>CAZTYX010000160.1:0-3014 GCA_964617385.1 uncultured Flavobacteriaceae bacterium
AGCCCCTTTTGCGGGTGCAAATATAACACCCTTTTTTGTTCAAGCAATTTATTTTTAAAAAAATATTTTTTATTCGAAAAAATTCCAAATCAGACCCACTCGAATAGAGAAATCACGATAGGGTGTGAAAGGGGCTGCATAGTAGTCGTAGGGGCTGTCTGGAAAGATAAAATGCTCAATCTTTTCATTAATATTTTCAATCTTAAAAAAGATGCGTGTGGTTTGCACTTTGGCATTGGCAAAAAAGTCTATCACAGGAAACTCTCCTATTTTTGTGTTGTTTTGGGTCACAAACTCTGCTAGAAGCGGATTGTATTGATCGGCATAAAAATCTGTAAAAAACTTAAATGTAGCTCCAGTTTGTAAATAGAGTGCCTTTCGAAAAACAAAACTAGAAAGCATAATAGTACTTCTAATATTCCATTCGGGCACGTTTAAAATCAATGGCTCTTCACTTAAAATGGCATCGGGGTCTTTTTCTTGGTTTACCTTTTGGTATTGAGCTGTATTGATGAGTGACCATTTTCCAAAATCGAGATGCTGAAAAAATCGGACCTTATAGTAATCTATAGGATAAATAGCCTGTGCTGGTTCATTTACAAATTCTTGGTTTAAACGACGTAAAACGGTATTGTTTTTGAAATAGGCATAGTTTTGTAGTTGTGTCCACTCTCCGTGCAATTGCCCCCATTTGCTATGACCTATGGTGGCGGAGAGGGTTGAAAATTCTTGGTTTTGGGGTGTTTCTTTATTATACCAATTGAATATTTTATAATCACTTTGGTTGAGCAGGAAATTAAAATTCAAGGGCATGGAGCGGTATTGATATTGTGTTTTAACCGAAAAATTCTTGGCAATGGTTTGTTGCAAAGCCATGGCATAGGAATTGTCTGCAAAGCGATCTTTAAACGACTGCGTGGCTTTGGCGTGGAGCTGAAACCCACGAAATTCTTTTTGCCAATTTGCGGAGGCGACCCACTGTTTTGCATCAATGCCCGTTGCCCTTTCAATTTCGGGCTCATATTCATTGGGTGCTACTCTGTATTGCCAGAAAAAATGTTTCAAGTTAACTTTTAGATGCCCGGTTAATTTATTTTGGAAGTGAACAAAAAAATTATTTTCTAACATACTTAATGAATTTCCATCATCAATCGCTTGTGTTGTGTAGGCCTCTTGGAAATATTTACTAACGCGGTCCATTGTAAACCCATATTCTTTTTTTTCATAATTCCAGTAGTGCCCCACTTGCAACTGAAACTGAAGGGTGTCTATTGCTTTAGGAAGCATTTGATACCGCTGCTCCACAAAATATCGTTTTCCAGACAAAACATTTTCTCCTCTAATTTGTGATCCCAAACGATTGCGGTCTAAATAGCCATCATAAAAGAGATAGATAATATCTCCATTTTCATCAACCTTGGCATCACCGTTTTCATCTACATCGGCATAATTAGGGGCATTTTCAAAAAAGTATACAGAATCATTAGTTAGCCCTCCGTTAACTCTATTTTGTAATTTTTGTGTGGCTTGGTGCATGCGCAATCGGTAGCGCTTGTTATAAGTTTCATAATGGGTGCTTATCCTAAATTGTGAAGCAGCACTTCTAGAAGAAATGTAATGACCTAAGGAACGAAAACCTCTGTAGCCTACATAAATATTAAACCGCGGAGAGGTGTTAATGGCCAGTTGAGAATCTAAGTGTTGCCCTTGATCAAAAGTGGATTTAAAAAACAAATCGGAAAAAGGAGAGGGTACATTATAATAAGGAATGTCTTCTTTTTCAAAATAGCCAAAATGCTTTCCGCGGGCACCCAGTTGTGGCCCAAAAGGTTGATTGTGAAAATCATAACCTAACCGATTGTAGGTTTCTCCCATATTGGGAAAAGGAATTAATTCAAAGTGATCGCGTCTTAAAAAATTAAATGCATAATCATTATATATGGTTAAGGTGGTGTCTACACTTTTCCACACATCATCTAGATAACTGTATTTATAATCCAATATAGTAACCGAATCCATCGGTTTTATGGGGGGGATTTTTCTTACTTTACGCTTTCTTTTTTTCTTTTGGGTGTCAACGGCAAGGGAATCAACGGCAAGACTGTCTTGCTGCACATCAATCTCGGGCAAACTGTCATTCACTTGTGTTTTTTCTTCGGGATAAAACAATATCTCTAAACTGTCTTTAGTTGTCTTTTCAAGGGGCACAAGTGGAATGGTATCTTGCTTGCTATCTGGAATTTGCTGGGCCCCCATTCCAATGGAAAAAAGAAAAAAGAGTTGATAATAAAATCGCAAGGTGTTGGATTTAATAACTTTTTGCGAAGTTATGATAATTGTAAGTAACTTGTAAGAGCATTCTCTAAAAGAAAACCGCAAGGCTTAAAAAATATGTTAACACCTCAAAAAAACAATGGCCTAGAAGCCGGCACCGATGAAGCTGGAAGAGGCTGCTTGGCGGGTCCTGTTACGGCGGCTGCGGTTATTTTGCCTCCACACTTTAATCTCAAAGACCTCAACGACTCCAAAAAACTAACTTCTCAAACACGAGAAGCACTACGCCTCAAAATTGAAGAAGAGGCCTTATGTTATGGCGTGGCACATGTGGCTCCTGCCGAAATTGATTCGCTCAATATTTTAAACGCTTCCATCAAAGCAATGCATTTGGCTTTAGCCCAAATGAAACTGGAACCAGCACATATTTTGGTTGACGGTAATCGATTTTATGCTTACAAAAACATACCTTTTGAATGCATCGTAAAAGGCGATGGGAAATATCAAAATATTGCTGCGGCTTCCATTTTAGCAAAAACGCATCGTGATGCTTTAATGAAAGAACTAAGTGCCGAATTCCCTGAATATGAATGGAATCAAAACAAAGGATATCCCACCAAAAAACATCGAGAAGCCCTTCGAGAATTTGGCGCCACACTGCATCATAGAAAATCTTTTCAATTGCTGCCACAACAATTAAATATCCCATTTTAAAATGTATCGATAAATGATTTCTTAAA
>CAZTYX010000161.1:0-2853 GCA_964617385.1 uncultured Flavobacteriaceae bacterium
GCACCGTTTGATAACCTACAAGTGGCATGATCGGGTCTCCATCTTCACTAAAAAAGACCATGGTTGGATATCCTTTAACCCCTAAGAATTGGGTGAATTGATGAGTGGCATTGCGCCCCTTTCGATTGGGATCGTGGTTAGGGTTTGAAAATGTTTGATCGAAAAATTCTATTAATTCAGTGCCCTCGGCATTAAATTTTACGGCATAATAATGTTCCGATATATAGCGGGTTACATCGGGGTTTTGAAAGGTGTTTCGATCCAACAGTTTACAGGGGCCGCACCAATCTGTATATACATCCATTATTATTTTTTTGGGTTCTGACTTTTGCGCTTCAAGGGCTTCAGAAAGCGACATCCACTGAATTTGTTGGGCACTTAAATGACCTATAAAGAGCATACCTATAAACAAAAGAATTTTCTTCATTTTCAATTTTTTAATGCACTTTTCCCATCAAACGATTCAAAAGAGGCGCCAACAAAATTACAATAATTCCTGCGCCTAAGGCATATTTTGCGATTAATTCAAATCCGCCGATATAGGTGTTTAGCGATTCAAAACCGCTAATAGTGCTAGAATCACTTTCAATGGCAAGTTGTTTTCCAATAAATCCAACCAGTTGAAAAGCATAGGAAGAGGACAAAAACCAAACGCCCATCATAAAGGCCACTATACGTTTAGGAGACAGATCTGTTATTTTTGAAAGTCCCACCGGCGACATACAAAGTTCTCCAATGGAGATTAAAAAATAAAGGCCCAATAGGTAAGAAAACGGCACCATTCCGTTTGTATCGGCAGCATTGCCACTGAGGGATAGGATATAAAAACTCAATCCTGCAAAAAGGAGTCCAAGGCCAAATTTATAAGGCGTTCTAGGGTTTCGTTTTTTCTTGTTTAGGTAGGTCCAAAACCATGAGATAGGCAAAGCCAGAAGAATGATAAACATGGAGTTTAGTGAATTGGTTTGTGCGGCATCCATTAGGGTTAGATTTACATTGCGAGCTGCAAATAAGGTGATGACACTCCCCGAAAGTTCATGAAACCCCCAAAACAAGGTCATAAAAAGGGTAATAAACAATGCCACAATCAGTTTTTTACGTTCTTCGGGTGAGGCATTCATTAATATATAGCCCATATATACCAAAATAATTACGCCAACAAGTTTAAAAATAACGTTCACAATATTTTGGTCGCCCAACCATGTGTTCCCTCCCCCAATGCTTTGGTAGCTGTATAGCAAAAAGGCAATGAGAGGAGCAGATAAAAAAGCCAAAACTATGATTAGGGTTTCTCTTTTAATCAAAAAAAGTGGTTCTGAAAGCCTATTGTTTTGTGGTGGCAGCCCCTTATCTTGAAAAACACCGGAACGTACACCGCTATAAAAAAACAAGAGCCCAGAAAGCATTCCAATACCAGCAAGACCAAAACCATAATGCCATCCATATTGAGCGCCCAAATAGCCACAAAACAGAGGAGCAATCCAGCCACCAATGTTAATGCCCATATAAAAAATGGTGAATCCAGAATCTTTTCTTGGATCTTCTTCTTTGTATAGGGACCCTACAAATGTGGAAATATTAGGCTTAAAAAAACCATTGCCCACCACAATAAAACCAAGGGCAAGATAAAAAGCCATATTGTTTTCTATGGCCAACACAAAATGGCCTAAGGCCATCAAGATGCCCCCTAAATAAATGGATTTTCGAAAGCCTAGAAAAAGGTCAGAAATTTTTCCACCCACCACTGTGGAAGCATATACCAAAGAACCATATGAAGCATAAACTGCGGCGGCTGCAAAATCGCGGGTGGCAAGAGCCTCGAAAATAACATTGACCATATAAAGGGTCAACAAAGCCCGCATACCATAGAAACTAAAGCGTTCCCACAATTCGGCAAAAAATAAATACAATAATCCTTTGGGGTGACCAAAAAAGCCTCGGTCTAAGGCATCAGCTTGTCGTTTAACCATAGGTTTGATTTACAAGTTATTAAGAATAAATGAAGTCATTTTAGTATACAGGTGTTTTTGGGTATTTCCTCCATAGATGCCGTGATTTTTGTCGGGATAAATCATCCATTCAAATTGTTTGTCGGCTTGAATCAAGGCTTCCACCATTCGCATGGTATTTTGTACATGCACGTTGTCGTCTCCCGATCCATGAATAATCAAAAATTTTCCCTCCAATTGATCGGCATAATTTAAAGGAGAGTTTAAGTCATAACCCGAGGGGTTTTCTTGGGGAGTACGCATGAATCGTTCGGTATAAATAGTATCATAAAACCGCCAGTTGGTGACAGGCGCCACGGCTATTGCTAGCGAAAAAATGTCTTGGCCAGTGAGGATACACTGTGAAGCCATATGCCCACCAAAACTCCATCCCCATATGCCAATACGATCTGGATCAACAAACGGCATTTCTGCTAACGCTTGGGCAAAGGCAATTTGATCGAGCGTTTCATATTTGACCAAATTCATGTAGGTGGCTTTTTTGAAGGCTGCTCCTTTAAAACCAGTGCCCCGTCCATCCACACAAGCCACAACAATGCCCTTTTGGGTAAGCATCTTGTGCCACAAATCTCTTTGGCCGCCCCAACGATTGCTCACCTGTTGAGAACCCGGTCCCGAATATTGGTAGAGCAACACAGGATATTTCTTCGAAGGATCAAAATCGCTAGGCTTTAAGAGATACATGTTTAAGGTTTCTCCATTAATTTCTATGGTAGAAAAAGACTTGACGGGCAAATTATGGGATTCAAATTTCTTTTGTAGTGCCTCATTGTCTAACAAGGCTTTTACCTTTTTGCCATTTTGAGTTTGAATAACCGCAAATTGTGGGGGTGTTTTTTCATCT
>CAZTYX010000162.1:0-2731 GCA_964617385.1 uncultured Flavobacteriaceae bacterium
GGCGCCATGGTCTGAGAAATTGGCTTCTCCAATGGCATAACAACCAGGAACAGTGGTCATTAAATTATAATCTACCCAAAGTCCACCCATAGTATAGTGCACTGCGGGATAAATCATCATGGGCGTTTCATAAGGATTTTGATCTACAATTTTTTCATACATCTGAAAGAGGTTTCCATATTTGGCTCGGATCACCTCTTGCCCTAATTTTTTAACCAGGGCGGCATCGTTTTCATCCAATCCTTTTACATGGGCTTGCTCTTTTCCATAGCGTGTGATGGCTGCGGCAAAATCTAAGAAAACGGCTTCTCCTGTTTTGTTTACGCCATAGCCTTGGTCACAACGTTCTTTGGCCGCTCTAGATGCCACGTCGCGAGGCACTAGGTTTCCAAAAGCTGGGTAGCGACGCTCCAAATAATAATCGCGGTCTTCTTCCGCCAAATCGGTGGGTTTGCGTTTGCCCTCACGAATGGCTTTTACATCTTCTAATTTTTTAGGCACCCAAATGCGTCCGTCATTTCGAAGTGACTCTGACATCAAGGTCAATTTGGATTGATGGTCTCCCGAAACGGGGATACATGTGGGGTGAATTTGTGTGAAACAAGGGTTGGCAAAATAGGCGCCCTTTTTGTGAATTTTCCAACCAGCAGAAACGTTACTCCCCATAGCATTTGTGGAAAGAAAAAATACATTCCCATAGCCTCCAGAAGCAATCACCACGGCATGTGCACTGTGGCGTTCTAACTTCCCGTTCACCAAATTGCGCGCGATTATTCCACGGGCTTTTCCATCTACAACCACCAAATCCATCATTTCGTGGCGGTTATACATTTTTATTTTTCCTCGGCCAATTTGCCGATTCATGGCCGAATATGCCCCTAACAACAACTGCTGTCCAGTCTGTCCTTTAGCGTAGAAGGTGCGAGAAACTAACACACCTCCAAAGGAGCGGTTGTCCAATAAGCCACCATAGTCACGAGCAAAAGGCACGCCCTGTGCCACACATTGATCAATAATATTGGCAGAAACTTCAGCCAAACGATAAACATTTGCTTCTCTAGAGCGATAGTCACCCCCCTTGATCGTGTCATAAAATAAACGATAGGTAGAGTCCCCATCGCCCTGATAGTTTTTTGCCGCATTAATTCCTCCTTGCGCCGCAATGGAATGTGCTCGTCTAGGAGAATCTTGAAAACAAAAGGTTTTTACATTGTATCCCAATTCGGCTAGGGTGGCAGAGGCAGAGGCACCTGCCAAACCGGTGCCCACCACAATAACGTCTATCAAACGTTTATTGGCAGGGCTCACCAAATTGATGTTGCTTTTGTGTTGGGTCCATTTTTCGGCTAAAGAACCGGAGGGAATTTTTGAATCGAACGCCATATTAAAATGCGGTTAAATGATGATATAATGCAATGAAAACAAAGCCAAGTGGAATACCATATGCAAAGGCCTTGGTGAATCCTTTAAGGGCTTTGGTATATTTGTTATTAATACCAATGGATTGAAAAGAAGATTGAAATCCATGGGATAGGTGCAAAGCTAAAAAAACAAATGAAAGCACATAAATTCCAACACGGATGGGGTTTTCGAATTTATGCACCGTTTCTTCAAAATAACGGTCGGGATTTAGGGGCAACACCTCAATGTATTTATAGTCCATTTCTGGAATCCAAAAGTCATAAAAATGCAAGCCTAAAAATGAAAGCACCACCGCTCCAGAAAACAACATGTTGCGTGACACCCAGGAGGCATTGGCACCTCCTTTATAGCTTCCATAATTAGAAACCCGAGCTTTTCTGTTTTGGATTTCCAAAGCAAATCCCATAATAAAATGAAATAGCACTCCACCAATTAAAAGCGGCTGTAGCAAAAATTGCACTACAGCATTATTGCCCATAAAATGAGAAATTGCATTAAAAGTTTTAGCACTAAAAACAGAGGTGATATTGATCACAAAATGTTGGGTGAGAAAGAGAATCAAAAACAACCCGGAAAGTGCCATGGCTACTTTTCGACCAATGGAGCTGGATGAAGTACGCATAATTAAATTCAAATTGTTGCTACAAATTTAAGCCATAAAGCCCTTCTGGCAAACTGCAAACTCATTTTTATGTTAGAAATCATAAAGAATTGAACAGTTTGACAAATTGCTCATTTTTTGAATATCTTTACCTGAAATGATTGACACATTGGGGGCTAAAATTCCCACAATCAACTGCCAAAAAACGAGCCCATGCGATACAGTCCGCTTCCCGCATCCCTATATCAAAAAAACAGAAAAGCCTTTGCGGCAGCCATGCAGCCCAATAGCGTGGCAATTTTTAATTCTAATGATATTTATCCCATCAGTGCCGACAGCACCTTGCCCTTTGCACAACACCGCGATATTTTTTATCTGACAGGTATTGACCAAGAGGAAACCATTTTGGTTCTTTTTCCCGATGCGGTTGATGCAGCCCACAAAGAAATTTTGTTTGTGAAGGAAACAAATGCTCATATCGCCGTTTGGGAAGGCGCCAAACTCACTAAAGAAGCAGCCACAAATCTAAGCGGCATAAAAACGATTTATTGGCTATCAGCCTTTGAGCGAGTGTTTCAGGAATTGAGCACACATTGTGAACAATTTTATTTTAACACCAATGAACATTATCGCCAAAATGTGGAAACCCAAACTCGAGAAGATCGGTTTATTTCTTGGTGTAAAGAGAACTATCCCGCCCATGGCGTA
>CAZTYX010000163.1:0-2725 GCA_964617385.1 uncultured Flavobacteriaceae bacterium
TCTAAAATTGTGTCACGATCAATTAAAATTTCGTTACGTTCAATAGAAATTACCTCTCCTGTATCTTCGTCTACAAAATCTTCGTGCCATGTTTTAAGAACACGCGCTGCTAATTTTCGACCCAAAACTTTTTTAAGGCTTGTTTTGTTTACCTTAATTTCTTCGGCTAAATCAAATATTTCTAAAATATCACGGTCGTGTTCATAGCCAATGGCTCTAAAAAGCGTGGTTACAGGTAATTTTTTCTTACGGTCAATATAAGCATACATTACGCTGTTGATGTCTGTGGCAAATTCAATCCAAGATCCTTTAAAAGGGATCACACGAGCAGAATAGAGCTTGGTTCCGTTGGCGTGAAAAGATTGTCCGAAAAACACCCCAGGAGAACGGTGGAGTTGCGACACCACAATTCGTTCTGCACCATTGATAACAAATGTACCGCTGGGCGTCATATATGGAATTGTGCCTAGAAAAACATCTTGAACGATGGTTTCAAAATCTTCGTGCTCAGGATCGGTACAATACAGTTTGAGACGTGCCTTTAGCGGCACAGAATAGGTCAATCCACGTTCAATACATTCTTGTATGGAATAGCGTGGGGGATCTACGAAATAATCTAAAAATTCTAAAACAAATTGATTGCGGGTGTCTGTGATAGGAAAGTTTTCCTTGAAGGTATTAAAAAGCCCTTCAACAGCACGTTCATCTGTTTTAGTTTCTAGTTGAAAAAAATCCTGAAACGACTTGATTTGGATATCTAAAAAGTCAGGATAAGGAGGGGTGTTTTGTGCACCAGCGAAATTGGTACGTAAACTATTTTGCTTGACCATTTAACTCAAATTAAATTTAAAAACTGTTGGGGCATTTATCTATAAAAGGGCTTAGGCCTTTGAAAAAACCTTCAAAAGCCTACCCTTTTTGTATGTGATGAAACTATTTAAGCTCAACCTCAGCACCAGCTTCTTCAAGAGACTTTTGAAGCCCTTCAGCTTCGTCTTTAGAAACACCCTCTTTCAAGGGGCTAGGTGCACCATCAACAAGTTCTTTGGCTTCTTTCAAACCAAGACCTGTCAATTCTTTTACTAATTTGACAACAGCTAGTTTAGAACCACCTGCAGATTTCAAAATCACGTCAAATTCTGATTTCTCTTCTGCGGCGTCTCCACCTCCAGCTGCGGCAGGACCAGCAACTGCTACAGCAGCAGCAGCAGGCTCAATGCCATAGTCATTTTTTAAAATATCAGCCAATTCATTAACCTCTTTAACGGTTAAGTTTACCAACTGCTCTGCGAATTCTTTTAAATCTGCCATTTTTCAGTGTTTAATGTTTAAAAATTATTTATAAAGTATAGAGTGCGTACATATTTATGAATCGGTTTACCGTTCTGATAGCGTTTGAATGATACCAGCCAGTTTGCCACCCCCCGATTGCAGGGCAGAAACCACGTTCTTGGTAGGAGATTGCAACAAAGTGATGATCTCTCCTATCAATTCTTCCTTCGATTTTAGTGCTGTGAGCGTCTCCAATTGATCGTCGCCAATAAAAATGGCTTCTTCAATAAAAGCGCCTTTAAGCAAAGGTTTGTCGGATTTTTTTCTGAACTCTTTAATCACTTTAGCAGGTGCATTGCCTGTTTCAGAAAACATTAATGAAGTATTGCCTTTTAAAATATCTTTCAATACTCCATAATCTGTATCAGAAGCCTCCATGGCCTTGGCCAACAAAGTGTTTTTTACTACAGATAGTTGAATGCCAGCCTTAAAACAAGCTCTTCTGAGGGCAGAAGTTTGTGCTGCGTTGAGCCCAGCAATATCAGTAAAATACAAGTTTTTGGTTCCTTGTAGGCTTTCCTTAAGATTTTCTATTGCGATGTTTTTTTCTTCTCTTGTCATTGTAATCGTCTTTGTGTTTGAAAGCCCTTAGGCGATTTTAGTGTCAATTGCAATGCTAGGACTCATAGTACTAGACATAAAAATGCTTTTTACATAAACGCCTTTAGCCGTTGAAGGTTTTAACTTCATTATAGTCTTCAAGAGTTCATCAGCGTTTTCTTGAATCTTGTCTGCTGTAAAAGAGGCTTTCCCAATGGCGGCATGAATGATGCCTGTTTTATCCACTTTAAAGTCTATTTTTCCTCCTTTAACATCACTCACGGCTTTACCCACTTCCATGGTTACAGTTCCCGTCTTAGGGTTGGGCATCAATCCTCTCGGACCGAGCACACGGCCTAAGGGGCCCAATTTTCCCATCACACTGGGGAGCGTAACAATCACGTCAACATCCGTCCAAACCTCTTTAATTTTTTGAAGGTATTCATCCAAACCTACATAGTCTGCTCCTGCTTCTTTAGCATCGGCTTCTTTGTCTGGAGTAACTAGTGCTAAAACGCGCACATCTTTTCCCGTTCCATGGGGTAGGGTTACTACACCACGAACCATCTGATTGGCTTTTTTAGGATCTACTCCCAATCGAATTGCCAAATCAATACTTGCATCAAATTTGGTATTGGTAATTTCTTTTACCAATGCAGAAGCTTCTTTGAGGGTATAAAGATTATTAGAATCTATTTTAGCCCGGGCTTCTTTTTGTTTTTTTGTTAATCTCGCCATTGCTTGGTTTTAATAAATTAAAAAGGTGCTTGTCCAGAAATTTTGAATCCCATTGAACGTGCAGTACCGGCTACCATTTTCATAGCAGACTCTAGGGTAAAAGCATTCAGGTCAG
>CAZTYX010000164.1:0-2713 GCA_964617385.1 uncultured Flavobacteriaceae bacterium
AGGTTAATATACCTATATATCTTTCAGAACGGGTGCACTCAAATTAGGCACAACGGTTTAGTTATATTTTTTCAGAGCACAACAAATATCCAGGAGCTCCCTCTGTGCAAGTGCAGGTGGTGGATGCCCAAACCCCTTTTGTTTTGGGAGATAAGCAAGTTACCCCCATTGCCGTGATGCACAACAAGTTGCCTGTGTTGGGCTATCGCATAGACAATTTTGCTTATTTGACAGACGTAAAAACCATAGCCAAGGAGGAGCTTCATAAGCTTCATAATTTGGATTGTTTAGTGTTAAGTGCGTTACGTGTCGCTCCTCATGACAATCATCTCAACTTGGCTGAAGCCCTAGATTTAATTGAAAAAATAAACCCTAAACAGGCTTATCTGACTCATATTAGCCACCTGATGGGTTTTCATCAAGAGGTTTCTCAACAACTACCAAACGGGGTGGCATTGGCTTATGATATGCTCTCCATACAATCTTCTTAATCAATATGAAAATAAAAATCCTTATCTATCTGCTCAGTTTTGTGTTTTTGATTTTATTGTTTCAAATGTTTAACACCAATAAAATATTAAATTATCAAGATGCACAACTCAAAATGCAAGCTGATCAAATCAAGGCGCTAAAACAAACGCTACAACAAAAACAACTTCAAGAATCGCAAGCCCAATTTTTTTCTTTAAAGGAAGTGCCAACAGCCCAAGGTGATGAAGATCTAAACGGGTTTCAAGAGCGGTTGCAAAAAGCATTGAAGCAATTTAATAAAAACCAACCTTCACAACTTTTTGAAGGAGTGAAACCCGATGGGGTGATGCTTTTGGAGAAAATACACATCCTCAATAAAAATTGGCTAATTGCCCATTTTAATAACCAAAAAAAATCGGGGGATGTATTAATTCAATATACTGTTTTGCCTAATGCTTTTGAATTTAAGCCCTTAACTACTGTTTTTGATTAAGTTTTTTGGGTGCGATTTAACCAATCCAATAACGCCATAAAATTTTCTTGGCTCACCGTATGTCCAGCATCAAAGGCCTGAAAGTGTATGGCCTCATGCTCTATGGCCAAGGGTTCTATTGAGTTTTTAGCCCAATAAAACGGAATAACAGGATCGGACTCTCCATGCGAAGCGAATGCAGAAAATGGCACCTCCTTTAAAGAAGTAATCAGATCTTGATTAACATATCCACTGAGCGCAACTATACGCCTAAAGCGGTTGGGATTGTTAAGCGCTAGCGCCCAACTCAATATGGCACCTTGGCTAAAACCAAGCAGGGTGATGTCTGTAGAATCCAGATGGTGTGTGGCCACCAAAGTATCAATAGTTTCCAAAATCATTTTTTGTGCCTCTTTGGCTTGTGCAATGTCTGTCCATTGATCTTGTGGGGCGTCAAAGTGAATGGCATACCAAGCAAATCCCATTTGTGGTAGGGGGTGAGGGGCTTCCAAGGATATGACGGCATATCGTTTTGGCAAATAGGGTGCAAAAGAAAATAAATCGTCTGCATTGCTACCATAGCCATGCAACATAAAAAGGACCGGATAGGGCTTTTGACCGATTTCGGGCAACTGAATTTTATAGCGCAACATAGAAGACATTAGCTGTTTTCTGTAAAGGTTGACCCCATCAAACAACCAATCACTTTTCCTTGCATTTGCTGACCCAAATACATGCAGTTTTTTGAAGTGGAGTATAAATTTTTATGGGATAAAACGTATTCTTCGGTGGGGTTAAAAAGCGTTAGTTCGGCCTTGACCCCTTCCTTTATTGCGGCTGTGGGAATGCTAAAAAAACTTTTGCCACGGGTTAAAAATGCAATTGTTTTCTCCAGGGTAAAAAGCCCGTTAAGCAAACCAAATGCTGCTTCTAGTCCAATGCTGCCCGGAGTGATATACTCAAACTCCAACTGCTTTAATTCAATGTTTAGTGGTTCATGGAGGGTAGTGATCATATCCAAAGTACCGTCTAATAGTCCTGCCCTAAGCGCCTGTCGGTCTTCTTTGCTTCTTAGCGGGGGTTCAATTCTAAAACGACTATTAAAACCACTTAAATCGGCATCGGTATAGAGCAGGTGCGGAAGCGACACACTAGCACTCACTTTTAAACCTTCTTTTTTGGCTTTGCGCACCAATTCTACGCCCGCTGCTGAGCTGATAAAATTGATGTGCATTTTACCGCCTGTGTAAGCAAGCAAATCTAAATCTCTAGACAGGGCAATGGTTTCTGCAATGGTGGGTATGCCACGCACGCCCATATGAATGCTATATTCGCCTTCATGCATTAATCCCTTTTGGCTCAATGCAGTTTCCATGGGATAGGAATGAATGATGCCTTGAAACGATTGGGCATAGTCTAGCGCAATACGCAAGAGATGGGTATTGGTTTGATGTTTTTTATAATCACCAAAAGCCTTGGCGCCGGCCAGGTGTAAATCGTTTAGTTCTGCAATTTGCATGCCCTCATTACCTTGGCTTAGGGCGGCTGTAATAAATAATCTTGTGCCTAAGTGAGCCGTTTTATTTAATAAATGTTGAATGCTGGCATGCGAATCTAACGCCGGTTGTGTTTCTGGGTTTAGCATAACCATCCCAAAACCACTGCGTGCTGCTGTTAAAAGTCCATTCTCTAGGGTTTCCCGTTCTTCAAAGCCGGGCTCTCCAAAAGAGACGGAGGGATCAAACCAAGTGTTAGACACATGCAAATTAT
>CAZTYX010000165.1:0-2674 GCA_964617385.1 uncultured Flavobacteriaceae bacterium
CAAACTTAACCGAACGCGTTGAAAATGAAGCGCCTAAAGAGGTTATTTTGGCGCTCAGCCCCACTATGGAAGGAGACACCACCAACTTCTATATTTACAAAAAAATTAAGGAATATCCTTTGCTCATTACGCGCATTTCGAGAGGAATAGCTGTAGGATCCGAAATTCAGTATGCCGATGAACTCACACTTGGTCGGAGCTTGCAACAGCGCCAATTGTTTGACTTAGCTCAATGATTTTCATTTAGCCGTTAAGAGGCCTTCAAAACATTGGTTTTCTTTTTAAGATAACGCATTCCAAGACCAAAAATTAGAATAAAAAGTGCCGAGGCCAAGATTTCACATTGTTTGCTTTGAAAAGCACCCATTACATAGGTTTGAAAAACCCATAGCACCCACGCCGTAGTCATTGATGCGGCCCACCCCGAGTATTCGTTTTCTAAAACCACCTTTAGTGAAAAGGGCTGTGAATTGGATTGGTACTTCCAAAATGCAGGTAATAGCAGAGGAGTTTTATTTTTCCAATCGCTATGCATCGATCCAAATTTTCTGTATAAAAATTGTTCTTCGGCATAAATAATGAGACGATAATAGGCTATGAACAAAACCAAAAAAACGGGCACTAGCCAATCGATACCAGAAAAAACTGCCCATCCCATGTAAGTGGTGATGTTGCCTAAATACAGTGGATGGCGCATCATTGAATAAATTCCGGTCGTATTTAGCGCTTCAGCAACTTGCTCGTCGCGGTTTCGGCCTGAGGTGTGTTGAGCTCTTTTACCAACCGCTAATGCCCTAATGACATGCCCAAGAATCACTAATCCAAGAGCAAAAAGAATTCTTGAGGGCTGCGTCCAGTGGCCTGGATTTGGAAAATAATGCATGAGTCCAAAAGCGACAAGGAAGAATAATACCGGGATTTGACCACGGTATTTAAAAAATTGATTTCCTAGCTTTTCTAACTGATTTTGATCGGACATTTAATTAAAACTTTGTATATTTAATGATTCACAAATTTAACAATAAAACCAAGGGGGCGATGAAAGAAAAGTACAAGTTGGAATTTCTGCTAAAAACCTCACCTCGCGTGCTTGAAAAACTTATCAGCACCCCGGATGGATTAGCAGATTGGTTTGCGGATGATGTTCGCGTAAACGACGATTTGTACACCTTTGAATGGGATGGAAATGAAGAAATTGCGCGTCTAGTTCAGTTAAAATTAAATTCTAAAATCAGATTTCAGTGGTTGGATGACGAAGAGCAAGGTCTAGACACCTACTTTGAGTTGGCTTATGTGGTTGATCCAATGACCAATTCAGTGATTTTACATATCACAGATTTTGCAAGTGCTGCAGACACCGAAAGCAGTCAGGCTCTTTGGCACCAAGCAATCTCTGATTTAAAGCGTATTATTGGTGCATAAACCCTAGGTCATGCCTAGCCAATCCACCCCAAAAAAAAAGTTAAATTTGTTCTAAAATTTACGCTTGAAACGCCTGGTATTATTTAGTTTAAAGTCATTTACAGGACCATTTGTGGTGACCTTGCTAATTTCGATGTTCATGCTCATATTGCAATTTTTTTGGGTGTATATCGACGATTTAATGGGTAAAGGACTAAGCGTCTGGGTGATCCTCGAATTACTCGTTTATGTTTCAGCCGGAATTGTGCCACTTGCCTTGCCTTTGGCGATTTTGCTCTCTTCATTGATGGCCCTTGGGAATTTATCTGAGCACAACGAACTCACTGCCTTAAAATCAAGCGGATTCTCCTTACTGCGCATTCTTAGGCCGCTCATTTTCATTGTAAGTATACTTGCCATCGGGACATTTTTGTTTGCAAATTATGTGATTCCAGCTGCAAACCTTAAATGGCACACACTTATTTTTGATATCCAGAATAAAAAAATATCCACCATCCTCACTCCGGGTGTATACTCCAAAAATTTTGAAGGCTACGCCATAAAAGTGGATTCCCTCAAAGGCAACAAATGCAATGGAATTACCATCCACGACTATACCCAGCCAACGCAATTAAGAACCGTACGCGCCAAAACAGCAACTGTTTACAAGTCTATCAACGGACGCTTTGTGTTTTTAAATCTTCATGATGGGAACATTTTAGAAGAGTTAGATATCCAAAACCCAATGTATCTACCCAACAAACAACTCAGCAATCCCTCAAAAAGACCTTCTCGTGTTTCAAGTTTTTCTCAAGGGGTATACAAGTTGGATTTAGGTGGCTTGGAATTGAACCGTTCCAAAGAAGATCTTTTTACGGATAAATATGAAATGTTAAATATTTTTCAGATCAATGAGGCCATAGACTCTATCAATCATAAGAAACAAACCTTGCGCCAGCAATTTATCAATCAAACTAATTTAGCATTTCTTAGTTTAAGTAAAGCCTTGCAACAAACCACCACTGAAGATCCAAAAATAGCTGCAACTACAGGACAAATGCAACCTGTCATTTTTGAAAAACTTTCGAATGCGGACAAACAATTGGCCTATAACTTAACTATTTCCAAAATCAGACGCAATCAACAACAACTCGAAAATCAACAACAGTTCATTAAAACCCTAGACAAAGAAACATCGCTTTATTGGATTGAATTTCATAGAAAGTTCGCACTTACCTATGCTATCATTGTATTATTTTTTGTAGGGGCACCC
>CAZTYX010000166.1:0-2671 GCA_964617385.1 uncultured Flavobacteriaceae bacterium
CCGGCTTGCGTCCGGGAGGAAGAGCATCTATAACAGAACTGTCTAAATCGCCATAAAGGCTCATGGCCAAGGTGCGGGGAATGGGCGTGGCGGTCATCACCAATATATGTGGTGGAATTTTATTTTTTTGCCATAAACGTGCACGCTGCGCCACACCAAATCGGTGTTGTTCATCGATAATGGCTAATCCCAAGTTATGAAACACTACCTTTTCTTCCAAAACAGCATGTGTCCCCAAAAGCAGATGAAGTGTTCCAGATTCTAATGCTTCATGAAGTTTAAGACGCTCTTTCTTTTTGGTACTCCCTGTTAATAGCGCCACATTGAGATTACTATTTTGCAACAAGCTGTTTATGGATTCAAAATGCTGTTGGGCCAATATTTCAGTAGGTGCCACCAAACAGGCTTGAAACCCGTTGTCAATAGCAATAAGCATGCTCAGCAATGCCACAATAGTTTTTCCTGATCCCACATCGCCTTGCAACAACCGATTCATTTGTCGACCAGAGCCTAAATCAACTCTTATTTCTTTAATAACACGCTTTTGTGCTTTGGTTAACTCAAAAGGGAGTGAGTGCTTGTAAAATGAATTAAAATGGACTCCTATCGTGTCAAATACATGTCCTTTTATTTTTTGTTTACGTTGATCGTTTTTTAATAGTAATTGCATTTGAAGATAGAACAGTTCTTCAAATTTTAAACGCAATTGTGCTTTTGTGAGGGCTTGTTGGCTGTCTGGAAAGTGAATTTGAGACAATGCCTCTGCCTTAGAAATTAAATGAAGACGTTTGCGAATGGGTTCGGGAAGGGTTTCTCTAAAAGTGGTGCCTGTTTTTTGAAACAACTCGCGCATCATTTTTTGGAACGAGCGTTGCGTAATACCACTGTTTAGCATTTTTTCTGTGCTACTATAGAGGGGCATGAAGGGTCGCGGGGGTTCTTTTTGATGAGCCGCTGCCAAAGTCATTTCGGGATGCGGCATGCTTACTGAGCCTTGATACCAATTAAGACGACCAAAAATGATATAATCTTGGTTCAGTTGTATGTTTTTTGCAATCCATTGATGGCCTCTAAACCAAACCAATTCCATGCGGCCAGTGGTGTCTTCAAAATGAGCCACCAAGCGTTTTCCTCTTTTTTGTTGGACCCATTGCAATTGTTTGATTTGCCCTTTCAATTGCACTTCTGAGTTGTTTTGAGGTAAAGCTGCCACGGCGTGAAATTGGGTCCGGTCAATATACCGATAGGGAAAAAAATGCAATAAATCCTGAAATGTTTTAAGCTGCATTTCGGTCTTTAACAGTCGGGCTTTGGCGGGGCCAACTCCTGTTAAATATTCCAGTGGTGTCTGCATGAGATCCATATAGGCGAAATTAATTTTTTTATTGTATTGAATCAAAAACGGCAAATGTTTACTTTTAATAAAAATCAAAAGATGAAACGTGCATTGGTCATTTCAGGAGGCGGAAGCAAAGGAGCCTTTGCGGGAGGTGTGGCGCAATATTTAATTGAAGAATGTCAACTGAATTATGATCTTTTTTTAGGAACCTCCACAGGTAGTTTATTGGTTTCGCATTTGGCTTTAGGTAAAATTGAGGCCATTAAAAAAGCGTATACCCATGTGACGCAAGAGGCAATTTTTGACAATTGTCCTTTTTTAATCAAGCAACAGGGCAAAGTAAAACGGATCAAGATTCACCATCTCAACGTTTTAAAAAATTTTATTCGCGGAAGAAAGACCTTTGGAGAAAGCAATAACTTAAGAGCACATTTGGCTAATTATTTTTCTGTGGCTGATTTTAATGCTCTTCAATCATCTTCAAAAGAAATTGTGGTGTGTGTTTCGAACCTTTCTGCCAATACAATAGAGTATAAATCACTACATGATTTTGATTATGAGTCCTTTTTAGATTGGATTTGGATTTCCTGCAACTACGTGCCCTTTATGTCGCTTGTGGTTAAAGACAATTGCGAATATGCAGATGGCGGATTGGGCTGCATAATTCCTATTGAAGAAGCGGTGCGCAGGGGTGCTACACATGTTGATGCCATTTTGCTTAACACTGAATTTCAACACACCAATCGGGTGCATGCTCGAAACCCTTTTGATGCGTTAAGTAGTATCTTCGGGTTTATTTCAGATAAAATCGAAGAACAAAACGTGCAAATTGGCAATTTGGTGGCCCATGATTATAAGGCAACCGTTCGAATTTTCCACACACCACGCGTACTCACCTCCAATTCGCTGATTTTTGATCAGCATCAAATGCGCCAATGGTGGGATGAAGGTTTTGCCTTTGCACAAGAAAAAATGCGCCTCTGACTTGTTTATAACTATTGTTTTGGAGAGAAGGCTAAGGCTAAAGAAATATTTATTTTTAGCCAATGGATCAACTTTCAGCCAATTATCTTGAGGAACTAAATGAAGCACAACGTGCAGCGGTGTTGCATAAAGATGGACCACTTATTGTTATTGCTGGTGCGGGTTCAGGAAAAACGCGGGTGTTGACTTATCGTATCGCTCATTTGATGCAATCTGGAGTGGATGCTTTTCAAATTTTGGCCTTGACCTTCACCAACAAGGCAGCACGTGAAATGAAATTGCGTATCGGCAGTTTGGTGGGGGAGAGTGAAGCTAAAAATTTGTGGATGGGAACTTTTCACAGCGTTT
>CAZTYX010000167.1:0-2664 GCA_964617385.1 uncultured Flavobacteriaceae bacterium
AATCCTAAATAGGTTGTTTTATGGAGGTTTATTTTGACAATGCAGCCACCACCCCTTTGCGTTCGGAAGTGATTGCCTCGATTTCAGACTATCTTTCACAAACTTTTGGTAACCCTTCATCCACCCATGCTTTTGGCAGAAAGGCAAAATCAGCTTTAGAGGCTGCACGAAAAAGTATAGCAAAACAATTTAATACTGCACCCTCAGAAATAATTTTCACTTCGGGTGGAACCGAATCAGACAATTTGGTACTTTTTAGTGCCGTACATAATTTGGGTGTGCAACGCATCATTACTTCACCCATAGAACACCATGCTGTGCTTCATGTGGCAGAAGAATTAGCCAAAGCGCATTGTGAACTTGAATATGTGCAGCTTGATGCTGTGGGCAATGTGGATCTAAATCATTTAGAGGAATTGCTTCAAAAAGGAAATCAAAAAACCTTGGTGAGTTTAATGTATGTCAATAATGAAATTGGTAATCTCATCGATTTAAACCAAGTGGGAAAACGATGCCAACAATATGGGGCCTATTTTCATACAGATGCTGTGCAGGGCGTGGGGCATTTTAACTTCGATTTGACAGCGCTTCCTGTTGATTTTTTATCAGCCTCGGCGCATAAATTTCATGGTCCAAAGGGAGTGGGTTTTCTTTATGTAAACAAAAACATTCCATTGCAGTCTATGTTTAAGGGAGGAAGTCAAGAAAGAGGCATGCGTGCGGGCACAGAAGCTGTTCAAAATATTGTGGGCATGAATAAGGCATTAGAAATGGCGCATCAAAATATGGAGCAAGAACACGCCTATATTTTAGACTTAAAAGCCTATTTTATAAAAGAACTTAAAACGATTTTTCCTAATGCCCAAACCAATGGTACTTCGGGTAATCTCGAAAATAGCACCTATACCCTTGTGAACCTTTCTTTGCCCATAGCGCAAGAAAAGGCACAACTGCTTGATTTTCATTTAGATCTTAAAGGAATTGCTTGCTCTAGAGGCAGTGCATGTCAATCAGGAAGCAATCAAGGTTCTCATGTTATAGCCGCTTTGAAACGCAATCCAAAACAGGCCTCTTGGCCCAACTTGCGTTTTTCATTTTCATACCAAAACACCAAAAAGGAAGTTGATTTTGTATTAAAAGTGCTTTCTGAGTTTGTACCCAAAAAGTAAGGTTTACTTATTGTAATAAACCTGTGTTTTAAATTCGGTTTGATTGCCCACGCCATCTTCAACAATCACCTCAACTTGCAATTCATCGGGTTTTGTTTTGAGATCTGACAGATCAAATGTTAGTGTGTTGTTTTTGGGTTCATATTCCAATAAAACCCATTCGCCGTTAATATATCCGTTATATTTAGCGAGTCCCGAAAATTCATCTTCAGCCCGAAAGGTTAAAAACTGAAAGCGTTTGATTGATTGTTTGGCTTTAAAATTTTTGGGGCGCAGCTGCGGGGCTATGGTGTCTTTAACAAGTGTATAAGTGCCTAGCGTTTTTACTGATGCGCGAAACACATCTTCCTTTACTTTGGTGGGAATAAAAAAGGCTTTGTCTTTTACGATTGAGGCAATGCACGTTTGGTTTTTTTCTTCTTGCGTTAAGCCAGATCGTATAAATTCAAGCGCCATAGGTTTTCTCAAAAACAAGCGGTCATTATCCAAATGAAGGGTGTCTTGAGTAGCTTTAAAATCAAGATACTCTATGTCAAAAAAAGTGTCTTTAGGAATATAAACTTCCATATTTTCAAAAGGAAAAAGATAGTCTTGTTCGGGTAAAATTTCTTTTCCAGCAACTGGCCGTTGGGCGGTCAAAGAATTGTTCTGATCACCCATAACATAAATATCAAGTTGGGTTTGATTTCCTTCAAAATCGGCAAGATAGATGCTAATTAAATATGATTTTTCAGGCAAAATTTCCAAAGTGCCCTCGCCTAAAACGGTTTGTAAAAAAGAGGCCTTGTTTTTAGGATGCAACCACAAACGTTCAATTTTTTTTCGATTGGTTTTTCGTGCTTCTTGATCCATGATGAGTCCCATAAATTTGGTGTCATTAAAAGAAATACGATCCATTTTACGTTCAAATTTTTTCACACCATTGAGCCAAACCGCAACCTGATAAACCCCATTTTTATTGTAGCTTAAATCTTGTCGATCAAAAATGTTTAACCCAACACTGATGGCGCCAGCCGTTTTGATGAGTGACGTGGAATAAAGGCTGTCGTGTTCTTTAAAAAAAGAATACTGTTTTTTGACCGTTCCATTTTCGGTGTGATGGTAGAGATAAAGTTCTCTTAACTGGGGGCGTTGATGATCTTTGATATTAAGTGCATATTGCAGGGGATTGACCGGATTTTGTGAAGGGGTATCCCGCACTTCAAAATGTAGGTGTGGCCCAAAACTTCCTCCCGTATTTCCAGAGTAGCCAATAACTTCTCCTGGCGCAATTTCAATTTCTTCGCTTGTAGGAAAAAGTTGTAACGTATATTTTTTTCTTTCGTATTGTTGGGCTTTTACATAATCTTGAATTTTGGGAGCAAACTTTTTTAAATGGGCATAAACGGTTGTTTTTCCATTAGGATGATCAACATAAAGTGCCTTGCCATAGCCCGAAGTACTCACCGCAATGCGACTGATTTTACCACCCCAAAAAGAACGAACAGCAAAGCCC
>CAZTYX010000168.1:0-2659 GCA_964617385.1 uncultured Flavobacteriaceae bacterium
AAGTCAAAATTTGATTTGGGTGTTTCAGCACGGGACAAAAAAACAGATTCTTTGCGCAAAGGATTTGGTTTGTCAAAAGGGAGCATGGCTCGTTTGACGATAGACAAAGATCTTTATTTACAATTGGAAAACCGTTTCTTGACCCCTCTTAAAGTAGAATTTACACTACAAAAAGGCAATGCTTTAAAAAAGAAAACAACTCAATCGCTCACACCACAGCGTGCATTCTACTTAGAAAATAATACGGCACAAACATTGCCCTTACGCATTCCGGGTGTCATGAATCCCAATTTATCCCCCTTTTCAAGAAGTGGTGTTAATCTTGCAAATGGTCAAAAAATATACTTGGAATTAAACGGCAAAAGAATTTTGATTCTCACTGTATCCGACTCCATTGCCCATGGCGATCGAATTGATGTCGCCACTTTAATAAATAAAGCATTGAACAGTGGTAACTAAAAAGGTGCTTAGGCAACCAAATCGCCAGTTTTATTTTTTTGTGGCAACTTTGAAGTTCCCATTAAAAAAGTATCTATTTGATGTGCCGCCTCTCGGCCTTCAGAAATAGCCCAAACAATCAATGACTGTCCTCTTCGGGCATCCCCAGCCGTAAAAATGTTTGACTTTAGCGTTTGGTATTGATCCACTCCTTTAATGTTTCCACGTTCGTCAAAAGTTAAACCAAATTGTTCTGGCAAACTTTTTTCTGGACCCGTAAAACCTAAAGCTAATAAGGCTAAATCACATGGCCATTCTTTTTCACTTCCTTTCTTTTCAACCAATTGTGGGCGTTCTCCAGGTATTTTTTTCCAGCTCACTTCAACGGTTTTTAATCCTTTGAGTTTACCCTTTTTGTCCCCCACAAATTCTTTGGTTAAAATGCTCCACTCTCTATGGCTTCCTTCTTCATGAGAAGAACTGGTCTTTAACACAAAGGGCCAATAGGGCCAAGGATGATCTTCGGTGCGTGTTTCTGCGGGTTTGGGCATAATTTCAAAGTTGGTCACACTATTGGCACCATGTCTATTGGAAGTGCCAATACAGTCTGAGCCAGTATCTCCTCCTCCAATAACAATCACATCTTTCTTTTCGGCAAAAAGTTTTGGATCCCGTTGGTGTTGTCCATCAACTGCTTTGTTGTTATGTGGCAAAAAGTCCATGGCTTGCACCACGCCCTCTAGGTCGGCACCCGGAATGGGTAATTCTCTTTTTATCGTGGCACCGGTGGCTAACAATACAGCATCAAAATCTTTTTCTAATGCAGCAGCTGTTATGGTTTTTCCTATTTCAACATCGCATTTAAACACGATGCCTTCGGCTTCCAAAATCGCTAAGCGGCGATCAATCACCTTTTTTTCCATTTTAAAATCAGGGATGCCATAACGCAACAAGCCACCAATTTTATTGTCTCTTTCAAAAACGGTAACACTGTGTCCGGCTCTATTGAGTTGCTGTGCGGCAGCCAAACCTGCAGGACCTGAGCCCACAACGGCAACCTTTTTTCCTGTACGCTGTGTGGGTGGTTGGGGTTTAATCCATCCTTCAGCAAAGCCTCGTTCTACAATGTATTTTTCAATTAACTCGATAGAAACAGGGGGGTTAATAATCCCCAACACACAAGCAGATTCACAAGGTGCTGGGCACAAACGTCCTGTAAACTCTGGGAAATTATTGGTGGAGTGTAAAATCGAAAGGGCGCGTTCCCATTCGTTTTTGTATACAGCGTCATTAAAATCAGGAATTAAGTTGCCCAGTGGACATCCGCTATGGCAAAAAGGAATGCCACAATCCATACAGCGGCCGCCTTGTTCTTGTAATTTATCGGTTTCGGGCGCAAGTGTAAATTCGTTGTAATTTTGAATGCGCTCTTTGGGATCAACAGTAGATTCTTTGATCCGATCATATTCCATAAATCCTCTTAACTTACCCATAATTTAAATTGTTTCCGTTTCTGTTTTAGCCAACATCTCTAAAGCTCTTTTATAATCGGTTGGCATCACTTTAATAAACTTTTTGCTGGTGGCAGGCCATTGGGCTAAAATCCGTTCGGCTTTGGCGCTTTTGGTATAATCTAGATGGTTTTGCAGCAATTGTTCTAGGTGCTCTTTGTCCTGTTCTGTAAGGTCTTCAAGCTCTACCATTTCGAGGTTAAATTTCTTTTCATCAAAACGACCATCTTCACTGTAGAGATAGGCAATTCCACCACTCATTCCGGCGGCAAAATTGCGCCCAAAGGCACCTAATACCACGGCAACCCCTCCAGTCATATATTCACACCCGTGGTCTCCAATACCTTCAACCACAGCTGTGGCACCAGAGTTGCGCACGCAAAAACGTTCTCCAGCAATACCGTTGATATATGCCTCTCCGGCAGTAGCACCATAGAGCGCCACATTACCCACAATAATATTTTCTTCTGGCACAAAGGTGGCTTTTTCTGGTACTTGAGCAATAATTTTCGCACCCGAAAGGCCTTTGCCAAAATAGTCATTAGCCGTACCCACAACTTTCATAAACAAACCGTGTGCAGCAAACGCACCAAAGCTTTGACCGGCTGTTCCGTTGAAGTTAATACTCAAGGTATTTTCGGGTAAACCGGCGGCACCATGCAGTTTGGAAATTTCGTTACTCACGATGGCACCCACTGTGCGATCTGTAT
>CAZTYX010000169.1:0-2643 GCA_964617385.1 uncultured Flavobacteriaceae bacterium
AAATTGCTTATTAAAGCCTTAGGGAAATGTACTACCGATCACATTTCTATGGCTGGACCCTGGCTGCGTTATCGCGGACACCTTGACAATATTTCAAACAATATGCTCATTGGAGCCGTGAATGCCTTTAATGAGAAAACAAACTTTGTTAAAAATCAACTCACAGGAGACTATGACGCGGTGCCCAAAGTGCAACGCACCTATAAACAACAAGGGATAGAAACCGTTGTGGTGGGTGATCATAATTATGGAGAAGGTTCTTCAAGAGAGCATGCCGCCATGGAGCCCAGACATTTAGGAGTTAAAGTAATTTTGGTGAAATCGTTTGCGCGTATTCACGAAACAAACTTGAAAAAACAAGGGATGTTGGGCATAACTTTTGACAATGAAAACGACTACGATCGTATTCAGGAAAATGATACCTTCAATTTTGTTGACCTAAATGCGTTTGCGCCTGGAAAAAAATTGACGATAGAATTGGTGCATCAAGATGGCTCTAAAGAAACCATCTTAGCTAATCATTCTTATAACGAGCAACAAATTGAATGGTTTAAAGAAGGAAGCGCACTCAATCTCATTAAAAAGCAAAATGCTCTTGGGGCATAACTGCACGTCGCATTTGATTGCCCTTAGAGTAAGGGGTTCCTCTTTCGCTTGGCGTTAGCATTTTCATTTAAAACAAGATGAAAAACAACTTCAATAGATTATGGAATTACAAAACCCTCTTTTGGTTGTTGGTTTTTATCCGTGCCTATTTTAATGCCGTACTTCCTCTTATGGATCAAACCGAGGCGCGCTACGCAGAAATTGCACGCCTAATGGTGGAAACCCAAAACTGGGTGATGCTTCAAATTGATTATGGTGTTCCATTTTTGGCAAAACCACCCCTTTCCACTTGGGCGGCTGCGTTGAGTATTTTCATTTTTGGTACACATGCTTTTTTTGTTCGCCTTCCTTATTTTTTGGTGCAAGTAGGACTTGCCATGGGCGTTCAAAAAGCGATTTCACAAGAAAAAGTACCGCCCTATTTGGCCAGTATAATCCTCTTCACTTTACCCGAATTCTATCTGCATAGTGGGGTGGTTTCAACTGATGTATTCCTTCACCTTTCTATTGTTTTGGTGATGGCTTCTTTTTGGCAGTGGCAAAAAACCAAAAAAAATCGGTTATGGGGTTTACTTCTTTTTGTGGGTTTGGGACTCGGCCTCCTGGCCAAAGGTCCCATCATAATCCTATTAACAGCACCTCCGTTATTTTTATGGACGGTTTTCCAAAAACAATTTTGGAAAACCCTTAAAAACTTACCATGGTTTTCGGGCATTCCTCTAATGCTTCTCATTGCCTTGCCTTGGTATGTTGCGGCAGAAAAAGCTTCCCCAGGGTTTATAGACTATTTTATTATTGGAGAACATTTTAAACGCTTTTTTGATTCCACCTGGGCAGGTGATCGATATGGTTTTCCCAAGCAACAACCCTTGGGCATCGTTTGGCTTTTTTTAGTGGGAGCAACACTCCCTTGGGGAATTATAGCACTGCGTCACATCATAACATCATTTAAATCTTTACGGCAACAACCCTGGTTGCTTTTTTTAGTATGTTGGTTGCTTTGGACGCCTTTCTTTTTTACTTTTTCAAAAAGCCTTATTCATCCCTATACCCTTCCGGTGATGCTTCCTGTGGCATTGCTTGTTCTGGAAGCTTGGCCTTTCATAAAAGCAAAAACAACTTATATAGGCATTGCCACAGTGGTGCCGCTTCTCCTATTTATAGCACATTTAAGTGGTGCGGGCCAACAGCTTATCAAAAACAGTACGGATAAATTTATACTTCCCAAGGAGACTGAAAAAACGATTTATGCCTTTCCTAAAAAAAGCTATTCTAGTCAATACTACACGGCCGGTAAAATCAAAACCATTTCTGCAGCGCAGTTGGAAAAGGAAAAGTCAAACGACGCTCCTTTTTATGTATTGGTGGAGAAAAAAAAGAGGACACAGATTGATACGTTAGGAATGCAATTTGTAAAAGAAAACAAAAAAAAACGGCTCTATATTTTTGAGCCGCTAGGGAAGTGAGACAAAATAGCAGTTCTTAACTAAACCGCTTTATTTTTTTGCTTTTCATTTTCAGGGTGCAGCTGTTTCATTTTAGATTGGTCTGCAACCGTTTCGGCAGCACCACCCATATCACAACGCCCTTGGAAATGTGCACCTTCTTCAATTTCAATATTGCCCACGCTAACATCACCAATAAAGTGCGCTGTTTTTCTTAAAATTAGTTTTCCTTTGGCTTTTATAGTCCCTTCAAAACGACCGCAAATATCAAAACTTTCTGCGGTGGCTTTTCCTTTAAAAATACCCAAAGTGCCAACAAAAATGCGTTGAGAAGTTTTTAACGTTCCTTTCACCTCACCATCAATGCGCAAATCGGCATCGGCTTTGATGGTCCCTTCGATATAGGTACCTTTTTCAATTTTAGTTAAACGAATTCCTTCCTTAGACATTATTTTTCTATTTATGGATGACGAAGATAAATATTTAGATGGATATAACGCGCTTTCTAGGTTTCAATAAGGGGGCAAATGAGCAGCGCTTTTTACTCTCGCTTAAGATGAATTTAATTTTAAATAAAAAAGACAGCACAAAG
>CAZTYX010000170.1:0-2604 GCA_964617385.1 uncultured Flavobacteriaceae bacterium
CTAATCGCTTTAATGTTTTCATCGTATACCGATCGATCTAATTTTTCTTCGCAGGGGCCTAAACAATTGCCCAAATGATAATCTAAACAGACCTTGAATTTTTGCGCTTTTATTTTTTCAGCTTTTAAATCGTAATTGCAACTCCGAAGGGGATACAGGCTCTTGATTAAATTCAGTAAAGTGCGCACGGTTTTCATGCTGGTGTATGGGCCAAAATATTCTGAACCGTCTTTAATAATTTTTCGAGTTGTAAACACCCGAGGAAACGGTTCGTTTTTGATGCAGATCCACGGATAGGTTTTATCGTCTTTCAACATCACATTGTAGCGTGGTTGGTGTTCTTTAATCAAACTGTTTTCCAACAGCAAAGCGTCCATTTCGGTTTGCACCACAATGTGTTCAATGCGTTTAATTTGTTTCACCAAAACCGATGTTCTTCGATTGGCGTGGGTTTTGGTGAAGTAGGAATTCACCCTTTTTTTAAGATTTTTGGCCTTACCCACATACAACATTTTGTCGTTTTTATCAAAATATTGATAGACCCCGGCCACCTCAGGTAAACTTTTTAACTGTATGTCCACCAGCACTGTTTCCATAATCACGAAGGTATTGATTTCTCACCGCTATTAAAACGCGTGTTCTTTTTTTATGTAATTAATTTTGGATATTTGCCTTATGCAGTTTAGTAAACAAGCCCTCAGATCACTTTATTTAAACAAACGAAAAGCGCTTGCCGATGGGCCACATGCTGAAGGGAGCTTGGCTATGGCACAGCAATGTTTGTTGTTGCCATTGTGGGACAAGTCTATATTTCATCTTTTTATGCCCATCACCCGCCAAAAAGAAGTAGATACACATCCCTTGTTAACTCTTTTGCAGGGCAAAGACAAACAAGTGGTATTGCCTAAAGTGGAAGGCAAAAGGCTATCCCATTTTCTTTTAACCGATGATACTTTACTTAAAGAAAATGCTTGGGGCATTGCCGAACCTTTGCAAGGCATTCCGATTGCTCCAGCACAGGTGGATGTCGTTTTTGTGCCTTTGTTGGCTTTTGATGAACAAGGTCATAGGGTGGGTTATGGACAAGGGTTTTATGATGCTTTTTTAGCCCAATGCGCTCCAACCACACTTAAAATTGGGCTATCCTTTTTTTCTCCGGTGCCAAAAATTGAAGCCATAGAAAAAACAGATATAGCGCTTAACTATGTCATCACCCCCACAAAAATCTTTACGTTCTAAGCTTCTGTTGGGCTAAAAATTCTTTTGTTGAAAACAATCAAAAGTCCCACTCCGGTGCTAATGGCGGTATCGGCCACATTAAAAATATACTGGAAGAAAGTGTAGGACTGCCCTCCCACAAAAGGAAGCCATTCGGGCCATACCCAGGTCGCCAATGGAAATTGGAGCATGTCCACCACATGTCCAAAAAACAAGGGTGCATAGCCCTGTTCAGGCAAAAAAGTGGCTACTTGACCAAAACTATCAGAAAACCAAAGGCCGTAAAAAACAGAGTCAATAATGTTGCCCAAGGCCCCTGCAAAAATGAGACACAATGCCCATAAAAAAATTCGAGAGCGTTGTTTTTTTATATTGCCCAACAGCCAATAGCCAATGGCAACAATGGCTACTAAACGCACTAGCGTTAAAATCAATTTGGCTATTTTTTCACTCAAAAAGGGGAGCAAATCGTTGAGTTTAGTTCCCATTGCCATGCCTTTGTTTTCAACAAAAAGCAATTTAAAAAATCCCCAATCAACAATGGCCTGATCGCCATAGAGGGTGAGTGGAAAGTGGAGTTTAATATAGATTTTGCTTCCTTGGTCAAGAAGTAAAACGCCAATAATGATTAACAGCGACCAAAACAGCGATAAAGAAGTCTTTTTTTGTTCCAGAGTTCAGGTGTTTTACATGAGCTGCTAAAATAAAAAAAATAGTGTTTAGCGTTGCAAAATATCGCCATTTATCGAGTGCACGATCAAATGGGGGTTTTTTCCTAGCAAGGGCAAAGTGTGCACCTTTCCATTTTGGCTAACTCCCAGGACCCCAAGGTTCTGTTTTTGTATTTCCACCGAGGCACCAAGGGTTTCAATTTGACCTTTATCAAGCTGGGCTTCCCAAAGACAATGGCCATTTTCTAAAAATAATTCTACTTCGCTCAGTGTGCCTTTGATGTGAACCATAGCCTCTTTGGCTTCCAAAAAAACCCGCGCGTTGCTGGGGGCATAGACTTGCACATTAGACACTATATTTTTATGCGCACTGAGTTTGTCATTTGGAGGTTCATTGAGGGGAAAAAACTGTTCTTCGATGCGCAAGTTGGCACCTGATTTTTTTTCGATTAAATGGGTTTGATTTTGATATTCGCCTTCAGTTCGGTAATGAATAACGATCGATTGTTGAATTGTTTCAAATGCGTGGTAAACAATTTGATCGGCCCAAGGAAAAACAAGTTCAATCGTTGCATTTGGACTGAGGTCATATTCCTTTTCAAGCACTTTTTGCGCCGACACAAGGCAGCAGCACAACCCCCCAATAAAAAGGAAGAAAAGGTTATTTTTGCAAGTTCTTGGCTTCAATGCTCAAGGTTGCGTGAGGGACCAAAAA
>CAZTYX010000171.1:0-2383 GCA_964617385.1 uncultured Flavobacteriaceae bacterium
AAAGCCTTCTTCAAAAAAATCACGGTTGGAATAATACACCTGTGCTTTTTCGAAGTTTTTGTTTGGATCAAGGGTGTTAAGATAATAGTCAAGTTGCGCCACTTTTAGGGTAAATGTTGCTTCTCGATTACCGTAGATGGAATCTATTACATAGATTTTATTTTCACTGTCATAGGAGCTATTGTCATCATCATCATGGTCAAGAATACCATCACCATCACTGTCTGGGTCTAAAGGATTTAAATTGGCCTGGGTTTCTTCTAGATCTGTTAGTTCATCACTGTCTGAATTACTGTTAGGATCATCAGGGTCAGCATCAAAAGCATCCACCACACCATCATTATCGCCATCTCTTAGATTGGTGAAAAAGGGGATTTCAAGAAACACATCTTTTACCTGTTCTTTTTCAGGAATTTGACTGATGTTGTCTGCGCTGGGGTTGTCTTCTGCAGCCTGGCGATAATTCCCAAAATAAGGATCCACGCCCACACTAACTTGGGAAACGATTTGCGCTTCCGACAATCCAAAAACAGGATGGTTTATTTGGCCCAATTGACCCAAAGGGAGCCCACTACTTTCGATGGCAGCCACTTCTTCTTGAAACGTGTTGACTTTTACTTTTAGGGTTTTTGATTGCAATGCTTCAGGAGCAAACAAATCGCCACTCACTTGATGAAATTCTTTTTGGCAAGAGAGAAAAAAAGAGAGCAATCCGAGGCAGATTGTTGCCTTAGCTGAGGCCTTAGACATAGGTTTAAAGAATTTTTTCAGTATAAAAATCTACATATGCATTTTCTTGATCAAGGGCTTGATGCGGCAAAAATGGCTTTTTGGAATGTTGCACAGCATCCACCACACTTTGCTCCATATCTGACTCCGAAAATACAAATCCATCTGCATGTTTCACGCTCAATTGCGCCAGATTTTCATAATCAGCCTGTTGAAGTGCTTTGAATTCTGCATCTGGAATTTTATCAAAAGCCAATTTGTTATGAAGCTCTTTAGACAAGACCCCTTCAAAATCTTTTGGATAAAAAGAAACCACTATTTTACTATCTGCAAACAGGGGCTCATCTTTATAATACGTTTTGAGATAGAGCGGAAATAAAGAGGTAAACCAGCCGTGCAAATGAATAATCTCAGGAGACCAGTTTAATTTTTTTACCGTTTCAATAACCCCCTTTGTAAAAAAGATCATGCGCTCGTCATTGTCTTTGAATAGGGTTTCATTGGCATCGGTTAAAAGACCTTTGCGTTTAAAATATTCATCATTGTCTATAAAATAGACTTGCATTCGTTCTTTAGGTATAGAAGCCACTTTGATAATGAGTGGCGTGTCCATATCGTTAACCACCAAATTCATTCCAGACAAACGAATCACCTCATGCAACTGATGCCGTCTTTCATTAATAAGCCCATAGCGAGGCATGAATATTCTCGTTTGCCCGCCATTGTCGTTCACCGATTTTGGTATCTGGAACGCATTGACAGCTTGGGTTGTTTGTGGCAAATAAGGAACAACTTCAGAAGATATAATAAGTACTTTTTTTTCTTTCATAAAAAGGAATAGGTACTTCTTGTTTTAAAAGTGGTGCAAAAATACGAAAATTATAGTTAAAAGCGCCAAAAACTGCCTACTTTAGCTTTTTTAACTTTTTAAAAACATGCAGCTTTATCACACTAAAGAAGCCCTTTTGAGGAGCTTAGATGGACAAAAAGCAGCATTGGGATTTGTGCCCACCATGGGTGCTTTACATGCCGGTCATCTCTCGCTGGTGGCAAAATCGGTAGCAGAAAATCCCCTCACTGTGGTGAGTATTTTTGTAAACCCCACTCAATTTAACAATTCAGCCGACCTACAAAAATACCCTAGAACCCTTGAGGAAGACATAAAACAGCTTTTGCCCTTTGCCGGTTCTCTAGTGGTTTTTGCCCCCCCGCCAGAAGAATTATATGGCACAACTTTACAAGCCCATTCCTATGACTTCGGCTCATTAACACAATTTATGGAAGGGGCTTCCAGAGCGCGGCATTTTGATGGCGTGGCAACCATCATCGAAAAACTTTTTACACTTGTTGCCCCCCAAAAGGCATATTTTGGCGAAAAAGACTTTCAGCAATTACAAATTATTCGGGCGTTGACCCAACAAAAAAAATGGGCTGCCACCATTGTGGGCTGCCCAATTGTTCGGGAACCCAACGGTCTTGCCTTAAGCTCTAGAAACGCTTTGCTATCAGTTGAAGAAAAAAACCAAGCCACACTGCTATACAACACCCTCAACTGGGTTACACAACAGGTAAACCAAAACAACATTAGTGAAGTTGTCGAAAAGGTTCAGGATGACTTTCAAAAAAATGCAGCATTTCAACTTGATTATTTTCA
>CAZTYX010000172.1:0-2382 GCA_964617385.1 uncultured Flavobacteriaceae bacterium
TGGTCTAGTGGAATGGGGATTTCTGGATAGAGCTCATACAAGGTGTTGATGACAAAGGCTACTTTTTCTTTTTTAGTCATTAGAAATTTTTGTTTCTTCGAAAATACAAAAGCTATGATTATGAAAACACTAAAAGCTGGCGATATGGCCCCCGATTTTGAGGCCATTGACCAAGACGGTATCCCACACAAAAAAAGTGATTATTTAGGAAAAAAACTTGTTGTATTTTTTTATCCAAAAGCCAACACCCCTGGCTGTACGGCTGAAGCGTGCAATTTAAGTGATCATTATTCAACCCTCCAGCAACAAGGTTATGCCATTTTGGGTGTGAGTGCAGACACCGCCAAGCAACAAAAAAACTTCGCTGTAAAATTCAAATTCCCTTTTCCTTTATTAGCCGATACAGAAAAACAACTTATTGAGGCCTTTGGCGTTTGGGGGCCTAAAAAATTTATGGGAAGGGAATATGATGGCATTCACCGCATGACGTTCATAATTGATGAACAAGGCGTTATTGATCGGGTAATAGATAAAGTTAAAACCAAAGATCACGCCGCTCAAATATTAGAAGCCTAGCGTTTTTTTATTGGTTAAGTCCAAACATTTTTTCTTTTCGAATCATATCGGCAATACCCTCGGGCAATTGCGATTCCCATCCCGGTTGATTGCTTTTGATTTTTTGGAGAATGTCACGTGAAAAAATATCGAGATAGTTTTGTTCAAAGTCAAAAATGTCCACCACTTTGCCGTTGTATTTAAAGAATTTATAGAAATCTTTCATGCGTGGGTGCAGTTTGAGGTTATTGCTATTGATAAGCTCACCCGTTTTCTCATTTTTCATAGGGTATAGATACACCTTTAGATTGTTGTAGAAAAGTTTTCCAAAGGCCTCTAAAATACCGCCACTAAGATCTTGATAATACTGTTCATCAAATATCTCAACAAAGTTGTTTACACCCATGGCTAATGCCACTTGTTCTTTGGTATAGTGAGAGAAATAATCTACTAATCGATAATATTCTTTAAAATTGGAGATCATCACGGTATGGCCTAAAGAACAGAGAAGTTTAGCGCGGTCCATAAAATCGGATTCATCAATTTCGCCTAGTGATTTAAGATTGGAGAGTGTTATTTCAAAAATAACTTCTGTTTTATCTTGATTCACATTGGCTTCTTGTCGAAAAATATTTAGGGATTTTTCATACATATCAATATTGACCTTAGTTACCGGACGAAAACTGCCTCTAAAAGCCAAAATATTCTTCTTGTAAAGAATACGAGCAGGTAAAATATTATTCCCATGTTGATCAAACATCACAGCGTCTGTCATACCATTGCGAATGAGCTGCAGGCTAATGAGTCGATTGTCTACTTTTTTAAACAAGGGCCCCGAAAAATTGATGGTGTCAATTTCGATGGCATCGGTGTCAATATGATCGTAGAGGTATTTTAATATTTTTTTAGGGTCATCGTGCTTATAAAAAGCGCCATAAACCAAATTTACCCCCATGATGCCCAGCACTTCTTGTTGCAGGCGGGCTTCTACATGATGAAAGCGCACATGCAAAACAATTTCATTATAGGCTTGATTAGGTGCCGTTTGAAAACGAATACCCATCCAGCCGTGGCCTTTAAATTTTTTTGCAAAGTCTATAGTGGCCACCGTATTGGCCAGGGTAAAGAACATTTTGTCTGGATTTTGGTCTCTTGGTATGCGGTCTTCTAAAAGCCCCATTTCATAGGCCAACATTTTTTGCAAACGTGTTTCGGTCACATAGCGTCCATCATCTTCTTCTCCATAGATTATGTCGCTAAAATTTTTATCGTAAGCACTAATGGTTTTTGCAATGGTTCCAGAGGCACCACCTACTCTAAAAAAATGACGGGCCACTTCTTGGCCAGCACCAATTTCGGCAAAAGTGCCATAAATATAAGGGTTGAGATTAATTCTAAGGGCTTTAGATTCAATGGAAGGGGTGTTGTTAAAGCCTTTGTCACCGGGTATTTCTACTGCCATTGTTCATGCAATTTGCTATTCAAAAATACGAATTAGCACCATTAAATCCACATTTAATTACCTTTGTTTTCTATCATGTTAAAAATCACTTTCCTTGGCACAGGCACCTCACAAGGCATTCCTATAATTGGGAGTGAACATCCTGTTTGCTTGAGCACCAATCCAAAAGACAAACGCTTGCGGGTTTCGGTTTTGATAGAGTGGGAAGACTACCATTTTGTGATTGACTGTGGCCCCGATTTTAGACAACAAATGTTGCGTTGTGGACTCAAAAAACTAGATGGCATATTGTTTACGCATGAGCACGCCGATCATACAGCAGGATTGGATGACATTAGACCTTTCTTTTTTCGACAGGGTAATAT
>CAZTYX010000173.1:0-2306 GCA_964617385.1 uncultured Flavobacteriaceae bacterium
GCATTTGGTTTGATGGTCATTGGGATCAAAAAGAATGGGACGGAAAGCAGTTTGGCAAACTTAAGATAGATTGGCATTATGATGAACTCTATGGATTAATCCATGAGTTGCAACCACAGGCATTGATTGGGAACAATCACCACATTGGGGTGCTCCCAGGAGAAGATTTTCAGATGTTTGAAAAAGACCTGCCTGGAAAAAACACTACCGGTTGGGGGACGGCCGCCGACCAAATAGGCGATGTGCCTCTAGAAGTTTGCGAAACCATTAACGGATCTTGGGGCTTTAATTTACAAGATCGTAAACATAAGTCTCGAAAAGAATTAATACAATATTTGATTAAAGCTGCAGGCTATGGAAGCAATTTATTGCTCAATGTAGGGCCTATGCCCAATGGAAAAATTCAACCCCAGCATGTAACATCTTTGAAAGAAATAGGCCAATGGCTAAAACGTTATGGCGCTACCATATATGACACCCATAAAGGACCTATTGCGCCTAACGATCGTTTTGTGACCACTCAAAAAGGAAAAATAATTTATGTGCACTTAATGGATACCGACACTAAAAAATTGCATCTCGAGGAATTTCCGGTGTCTATAAAAAAGATTACAACTTTTGAATCCAATCAAAAATTAGCTTTTCAGCAAAATAAATTTGGGGTAACTATAGACGTCTCTTCATTAACCCTAAATGAAATAGACAATATCATTAAGATTGAAATAAAATGACCAGCACCACACCCCTTTCAAACCGATTACGATCCCTTGACTTTTATCGAGGTTTTGTTATGTTTCTTTTGGTGGCCGAATTTTCCCACCTTTTTGGGGTGTTTCTCGAGGCTCCCGCAGCCATTAGCTGGCTGGCTCCCATGACCGATTTTATGTTTCACCATGCTCAATGGGAAGGCCTTCATTTTTGGGATTTAATCCAGCCCTTTTTTATGTTTATTGTGGGAGTGTCCATTCCTTTGTCTTATGCCAATAGATTAAAAAAGGGAGAAGCTTTTTCAGTCATTCAAAAGCATGCTTTTCGAAGGGCATTTTTATTATTGCTCTTGGGTTGGGGGTTATACAACATAAGCCCTGAAAAAATTATTTTTCAGTTTGACAATGTTTTAGCGCAACTTTCTTTTACCTATCTATTGGCATTTCTAATTTCAAGAAAGGGATACGTTTTTCAATTTTTGGTAGCGTTGGGCTGTATTATGTTGAGTGATTTGCTCTATCGTTTCTTTACGGTGCCTGGTTTTGATCAAGCTTTTGTAGCCGGACAAAATTTTGGTGCCTGGTTCAACACCCTTCTTTCGGGGTATGAATATCCAGGACATTGGGCTGCTTTCAATGCCTTGCCCACCGCTGCGCATACCATCTGGGGTGTTATGGCAGGGAAATGGTTGTTGGGTTCACAAACCAATTTGGAAAAAGCCAAACGTATTTTTTATGCGGGCTTAATAGCTCTGATTGTTGGCTATCTCCTCACACCCTTTACTCCTGTCATTAAACGCATATGCACCAGTTCTTTTATTTTTATTTCAGGAGGTTGGGCCATTCTTGCCCTGGCTTTTTGTTTTTGGATAATAGATGTTAAAGGAGTTATTAAAAACATCAATTTCTTTCGTGTGGTGGGGGTCAATCCATTGTTTATTTATTTGTTTTCTTCCATTGGCGGTGCACGAATGCTTCAACGTGTTTTTGCTCCTTATACCAATTCCATTTTAGGGCCTGTTTCCCATTGGTTAGCCGATTTGGTTCTGGGTTTGTGGGTGCTTTTTTTACTTTGGTATTTGTGTTATTGGCTCTATCAAAGACGAATATTCATTAAAATTTGAAACGCGGTTTTGAGTATGAAATTTAAGGCATATGGTGTACTATTTTTAACTTTCTTAAGCATTGCACTTGCCTGCACAACAGCTGTTGAAAAACCATCATATCCAAACATCATATATATTTTTGCCGATGATTTAGGTTATGGTGAATTGGGCGCCTATGGGCAAGAAAAAATCAAAACGCCAAACATAGACCGCTTGGCCGCGCTAGGAATGCGATTTACGCAGCATTATACTGGCGCGCCAGTGTGTGCTCCTTCACGTTATATGTTGCTCACAGGAACCCATGCTGGCCAGGCCTACATCAGAGGAAATTATGAATTAGGGGGCTATGAAGATGCTACCGAAGGCGGTCTAATGCCGATTCCCCTTGGAACCCCCACCCTCGGAACCCTTCTAAAGGAAAAAGGCTATGCAACAGCAATGATTGGTAAATGGGGACTTGGGATGCACGACACCACTGGCAATCCTAATTTGC
>CAZTYX010000174.1:0-2216 GCA_964617385.1 uncultured Flavobacteriaceae bacterium
TTGTTTTACAAAAGCGAGTTTATCGAGCATAGGGCTACAAATTTACGATAAATCTATTTCAACAACTGTTATTAATTTAAAATGAATTTTATGGCTGATGACACAATATTTGCCTTAAGACCATCTGATCGGTTGTAATGCTGATATCTTAATGAAATTGATTTTAAACCTGTGTTCAAAATTTTAAAACTGGTAAATAAATCTGTATAGTCAATTCCTAGGCCATATTGATTGCTGCTAAATCCTGAAAGATCGTAATCAGAGGTATAAAAATCTTCTGTTGATAAATGAGCATCATAGGGTGCAAAATAGGTTGAAGCCATTTGGTCATAATAGCGATAAGTCGGCGTTAATTTCCATTTGAGACCAAATTTTATAGGAATTTCGATTTGAAAAGTATTTGAAAAAATTCCCCAATTGTCCCAATAATATCGATAATAGGAACGAACAACAAACTGTTCGTTTAAATACAAATGTAACCGAGCACCCAATGGTATTTTGGTTCTTGAATTGGGCAACCTTTCCACATCGTCAGCGAGATGGAAAACAGAAGTGTTTTGAGGAGAAGAATATTGTGTAATTTTTGAAGCGTCCCCTATAAAAAAATTGGCTTTATCCGCAAAATAAACACGCTGAAGTGGGTTAGAAAGGAGCCCCGATTGAAAAACAAAATCACCAAAAAATGCAACTTGGGCAAAGGAGCTAATGATTTGTGAAAAAAGAATAGATCCTGTCCATGAATTTCGGTTTACATTATCATAGGGTACGGCAACTGGAAGATAGGATTTAGTGGGGGATCCCAAGCTGTCAATCACCTGAATTCCATTAAAATAACTGCTATTGTTGTTTAAAAAGTTGTTTCCAAAACTCAAAAATTCATGAATCTCGGTGGGTTGAACAGGAAGCCAACGGTCCAGAAACACTTGTCCTTTAAAGGATATTTCTGCATTCTGATCCGCTAAAAGCTTTGACAGGCCAACACCTAGTCCAAAGGATCTATAATCGTATTCTATGCTTGTTGATAATTTTGCATTCCAAATCGTATTTCTGTCTTTTGAGCTTTTGGCATAATTTAGAGATACCGAAGTGAGTACATCTCTATAGGATGCACCAGAAGAGGCTACCCATGGTGAACCCGTTGGAACAGCAGAAGCATTGTTTTGGTTCTCGTAATGATCACCATCATCCTCGTCATCATCATCATGACCATTTTTCCCTGATGCACCACTTTTATTGAATGGATTGCCATTGCTTGAACTGGCTGACGTATATGCAGACAATCCCACGTCGGCTGTTAGGACTTCATCAGCAGAAAGGGGAATTTTCACAACGATTGTTGGCGTATAATTGCTAAGGTCTTCATTTCCAATCCCTCCAGTAACTGCAGCATGCAGTCCTGTTTGCTTGTAGGCACTCATTAAAAAATCTATTTCAACTGATTCCAGAACCTTTTTTTGATAGTCTTGAGAGCCGGCTTGTGAAAAACCTATTGCAGTGCAAAGACTAATTATAAGAAACAAATAATTTTTCATCCTTAATTACAACCGCAGCCGCCTCCTGATTTTCCTCCGTTGGCGCCAGAGGCTGCTTCACGATAAACTTGAAATGTAGTTTCGAATCGTTCACACAACAAAGCGTTTAAATCCATATCCGGGTCGTTAATGTTAATTTTTTCATACGCTTTTAATGTTTTGCAAGATTGCAAACAAAGCGTCATAGCCGCAATTAAAATTACTGATTTCATTTTCTTTCAATTTTTAAAGTTTTGGAAAAATGAAGTTTACCCTTATCATCTACCAAAACACATTCAATGCCGTTTATTTGGTTCACTAAATCTATACCCGTATCAACCCCCATCACAAAAATAGATGTCGCTAAAGCATCGGCGAGCTCGGCTTTTGGAGCAAAAACAGTAGCGCTAACAATTCCTTTGCTGGGCATACCACTGCGAGGGTCAATGATGTGGGTGTATCGTTCTCCATCAATTAAAATATATTTTTCGTAATTACCAGAAGTGACAACTGCACCATTGGAAACTGGAAACCATGAAAAAACTTTATGTTTTTCAAATGGATTTGTGATGCCGACCATCCAAGAACTGCCATCGGGCTTGGTTCCCCAAACGCTCATATCTCCTGACGCATTGATGATGCCTGATCGAACACCATAATTTTGCAATAATGACTTGGTCTTGTCAGCAGCATAACCCTTTCCTA
>CAZTYX010000175.1:0-2216 GCA_964617385.1 uncultured Flavobacteriaceae bacterium
GAAGACCAACTTATCATTTGGGGCGTGGTGACCTTTGTGATTAAGGCGGTGTAGCACTACAACTGATCTAGCGGACTTGTAATGTTGTTGTTTGAGACTTTGGTGGCACGGGTGTAGCGCTCTGTGGTTTTAATGGAATTGTGCCCTAACAATTCTTGCACATAGCTGATGTTGATGCCGTTTTCGAGTTGGTGGGTGGCATAGGAATGCCGCAGCATGTACGGCGTTATCGATTTTTGAATTTTGGCTTCTTGCGCATATTTTTTAATAAAACGCTGAATGCTTTTGGCGGAATAGTTTCCGCCGCTTTGCCCTTCAAAAAGGTACTTTTTTGGACGATAGACTGTGTAATATTGTCGAAGGCTTTCGACCAACGATAGTGGCAAGGGCAATGTGCGGTCCCTTTTGCCCTTGGCCGCACGCACCATAAGGCGCATGGCCGAAGAATCTATATCTTCGATTTTTAGCGCAATAACCTCCGATATGCGCAACCCGCAGCCATAGAGGATTTTTAAAATACACCCATGCTTTAGGTTAGTGCATTGTTGCAACAGTCTTTTTACTTCCGGAACCGTTAAATACTTGGGGAGCGGTTTGGATTTACGTTTGGGACAAAATGGCGAGAGTTTTAGTTTGCGGTCATAGCAAAGCCAATAAAACCTGGCAATACTTACCAAAATTTGCTTTTGATAGGCGGCACTAATGCGATGCTTAGATTGCAGGTGATGCATAAACTTTTGGATTTGTGGCACGGTGACAAGCTCCAAATCGTGGTGCTGAAAGGCAACTAAAAATTTAGCCAGTGCGTTTTTATAGGTTTTGATGCTGGAGGGGGCATAGTGTTGTAAACGAAGTTGAACTTCAAAATCCGAGAGTAGGTTGTGGGTGTTGGGACACATAACATTCGCTTTTGGTAGATTGATATACGCTATAAATATAAGCTATTTTATTGATTTACAAAAGTTTGCGAAAAAACCTCCTAAAATGGATATACGAAATTCATATCGATCGGATATACGCAATGCGTATATTGGTGGGTGTTGGTGGACATTTAAAGCAATAACTTACTGGATAACTCGCAAAACGAAACTTTGATTTACGGTTAGGAAATTTGAAGGAAGTGTTTGAAAAAAACAGTTGTGAAAAGTGAAAACCAGTAGTCGGAGGAAGCTGAAAAAACGACTTAAAAGAGGAGTGTAGGCATAATTTTAATTTTCTTATCATGAATAAAAAGAAGTTTTTTTATTTAATTCTGAGTTTAGGAATGTTTGTTTTTATAAACTTTTCTAAGTCTAATTCATCTACCAATTTAGGTTATGCTTTATCGTCTAATGGATATGCACAGGCATTTTTTGCGGGCGCTGGAGGAACAGCTGGAGCATGGGCAGGTGCAAAGTTAGGAGCAAGATTAGGCTCCTTCTGGGGACCTGTTGGAATGATTGTTGGTGGGGGCGTAGGTGCTCTTTGATTAACAATACGGTGTTGGCATCATAAGTCAACACCGTATTTATTAAAAAAAATAATATGATGTTAAAATACTTTTTTACAGGTTTTCTGACTTCCGTTGTTTATTTTGGATTTGTTCCTTTGATCTCTTTTATTTTTAGTAAACTTCAAAACAAGAAAGACCCTATTCGTTTTGATTTTAAAGAGTTGTATATAACGACATTATTGTTCTCCATAATTTTTGGTTTTTTTCTCTGGTTGGGAGAAAAGGTGACAAATAATATGCTAGGTATTATTTTGTTCAGCTTTCTAACTTTACTAGTGGTTGCGTACCGTTTCCTGATAGATCCTATTTGGCTTCTGATAAACAGCAAAATAAAGGATTTTGCCAAACTCCCCGAGATTTTAAAAATACAAAACGATTTTCAATATAAGCGGTACAAAATTTTGGTGTTTAAAGAGCCAAAATTAACCAATGCTTATGCTACTGGAATTCTCCCATTTGCTTCTTTAATATTGTTAGGAGAAGGTTTAATTGAAAAATTAAACTCCTTTGAAATCAAATGTATTCTATTCCATGAAGTTGGGCATCATAAAAAAAAGCATCTCATAAAACTTTATATCTTGACATCAATTCTGAGTCTTATCGGTTATTTTATATTTTATTGGAGAGGCATCATCATTGATTATTATTTTGAGAATGACTCTTCTATCCATCTTGTTTCTGTTTTTCTCACAGGCTGTTTTGTAGCTTCTATCATAATTTACGG
>CAZTYX010000176.1:0-2209 GCA_964617385.1 uncultured Flavobacteriaceae bacterium
GTTATCAGGATTGGGCTCCCATGGACGTAATTTTCCAAATTCTGGGTGACCAGGAATCCAGCTGTCCCAGTGACGTACTAAGGTACCGTCTAATTTAGGACCCCAAGATTCGTCAGCCGCATAGTAAGGAATTTTTTGACCGTCAAACGCTGCCCAAGAAGCAGGGTCTGTGGCTGGGTTATAAGAAAAAGTGTCCCATTCTTGATCATAACCACCTCCATATTCGTTCTGATAGTTGGGCAAAATCGATACTGTTGCAACATTGGTGGTGTGGTCTATCGTAAAAGTAGATTCACCACTTTTTGCTTTTTTACTGGTGATGATCACCACCCCATTTACGGCATCTGCACCATAAAGCGCTGTTGCAGCAGCTCCTTTCAATACGGAAATGTTGGCGATATTGTCGGTGTTGATGTCGGTCATGTTTCTTACTTTAATACCATCCACCACATAGAGTACACCTGTTTCTCCACGTAAACGTAAGAAACCAGCATCAAAAGTGGAGGTAGAGCCACCAATCATTTGTATACCAGCCACTTTACCAGAAAGGGTAACGTTTAAGTCAACTTCTTTAGATTGTACTAAGGTTTCACCTTGAACCGACTGTTGGGCATATCCCAGTGATTTTTTCTCTCGGCTAATCCCGAGTGAGGTAACAACAACTTCTTCTAGTTTATTCCCTAATTCCAAAGACAAAGAATAGGTATCGGCCTCGCCCACGGTGAGCGTGGCGTCTTGATAGCCCACATAGCTCACTTCTAAAACGTTGCCCATATTCACTTCAAGGGAAAAGTTTCCGTCAAAATCGGTGGTAGTGCCCATAGTGGTGTTTTGAATTACTATGGTGGCTCCCGGTAAGGGATTCCCATTTTCGTCTAAAATGGTTCCGCTAATGGATTTTTGTTGGGCCCACCCGGAGGCCAGGCACAAAATACCCAAAAGCGATAAAAACAAGTAGTGTTTTTTCATAAGTAGATTAAGTTTGGTTAAACAATGTTCGGATTGCAAGTATCTTAAATAAATGTTAATACTGTCCCATTTTCGTAAGACTTTTCTTTGTCTAAGGGGTTGATTTATCGATTTTTAACGAAAATAAACGTAGAATTACTTACTCTATTAATTTGCTCAAAATATAGGAGTAGAATTACATGAAAAAGCCTGCGCGTTTGAATTTGAGACGAGAAAACGAGCAGTGGTTTGATGCTGTGTTTTGGGTCTCTTTTTTCTCCTTATTTAGAGCTACATTTTCGGAATAAAACAGAGGGAATGGCTAGGGCCTAAAAAAAATGTTAAAATTTAAAGGGTCTAAGGTTTGAATAAAATAAAATAATCTCTACATTTGCACGCCCATAAAAATGGGGAATTAAACAATTATATGCCAACTATTGCACAATTAGTAAGAAAAGGAAGAGTCTCGATTACAAAGAAGAGTAAATCGGCTGCTTTGGATTCGTGTCCACAACGGCGCGGGGTTTGTACCCGAGTGTATACCACCACGCCCAAAAAACCAAACTCGGCAATGCGAAAGGTTGCCCGTGTGCGTTTAACTAATGGAAAAGAAGTTAACGCCTACATTCCCGGAGAAGGACACAACCTCCAAGAGCACTCGATAGTATTGGTTCGAGGCGGAAGAGTAAAAGATTTGCCGGGAGTACGTTATCACATCGTTAGAGGAGCCCTTGACACTGCCGGCGTTGAAGGTCGTTTGCAAAGACGCTCTAAATATGGTGCGAAAAGACCTAAAAAATAATGTGAAACGTATTGTAGTGAATCATGAGAAAAAAACAAGCTAAAAAACGCCCCCTACTTCCCGATCCTAAATTTAACGACCAATTGGTGACGCGCTTTGTCAACAATTTAATGTGGGACGGAAAAAAATCGATCGCCTTCACCATTTTCTATGACGCCATAGAAACCGTGGAGCAACGCAAAGAAAGCGATGAAAAAACGGGATTAGAAATTTGGAAAGAAGCCCTATCTAATGTGATGCCTCACGTAGAGGTGCGAAGTAGAAGAGTGGGTGGAGCCACCTTTCAAATTCCGATGCAAATTAGACCCGACCGCAAAGTTTCTCTGGCCATGAAATGGCTTATTTCTGCTGCTAGAAAACGCAACGAAAAATCAATGGCCCTTCGATTGGCTAATGAAGTGCTTGCTGCTGCCAAAGAAGAAGGTTCTGCCGTTAAAAAACGCGTAGACACACACAAAA
>CAZTYX010000177.1:0-2164 GCA_964617385.1 uncultured Flavobacteriaceae bacterium
TGCAATTTGGCCTTCTGTAGAACCAGTGTTGGTTTCTGCTCCGCCAAATTTTTTGAAAATCGACTTTTTCTTTTTTGAATCTAAATACATACCACTAGTTATCTAAATGAGTTTAATGTAGCACCTGAACTTTTCAAATGCGGTGCAAATATAGGATTTTTCCCGATCATATAAAAGCATAATCACATGTTCTTTTTTCTCTGCTCGAAAGTTTTAATGGATAGCGACCAATACTTATATTTGAGAAAAATTGTTTGGAATGATGAATGTTAGAGATAGGGTGTCGGGATGGGTATTTTCTAAACCCAAAAAAAAATCACAAACCCCCTTTGAACGCCTTTTTGAGATATTCAAAGAACTGATTCTCCACACCTCAGGCGATTTTGACGAGGCCATCGATTGGCTGCGTGAACTTGATAAAGAATACCAACTCTCCACCCCAGACTATACGATTGATGATTTTATTGAAGATCTGTTGCGCAAAGGCTACATTCAGCGCAAACCTGAAAACCAAGGAAAAGGCCCGGGCAATGGCATGGGGCTCACAGCCAAAACGGAAAAATTATTACGTGAATATGCCTTAAAACAAATTTTTGGTCAGCTTCAAAAAGCGAATAAAGGAAACCACAAAACGACCCATTTAGGGAATAACCATGAGGACGCTGGCCATTTAAGGCCCTTTCAATTTGGTGATGCCCTAGAGCGCATTGACATGACAGAAAGCATTAAAAATGCACAGATTAATTCTGGTCTTTCAGATTTTCAGCTGCAACAAGATGATTTGGTGGTGCAAGAACAACATCATAGTGCGCAAATGAGCACGGTACTGATGATTGACATTAGCCACAGCATGATTCTCTATGGAGAAGACCGCATTACTCCAGCAAAAAAAGTGGGGTTGGCGTTGGCAGAACTTATCACCACGCGCTATCCTAAAGACACCTTAGATATATTGGTCTTTGGAAATGACGCTTGGCCCATTGCTTTAAAAGACCTCCCCTATTTAGAGGTGGGCCCATATCACACCAATACGGTGGCTGGACTAGAACTGGCCATGGACCTCCTTCGTCGTAAAAAAGGAGCCAACAAGCAAATTTTTATGATTACCGATGGCAAACCCAGTTGCTTGCGATTGCCCGACGGGAGCTATTATAAAAACAGTGTAGGATTAGACGAACACATCACAGAAAAATGTTTAACTAAAGCCAAACAAGCACGAAAATTAAATATTCCCATAACCACCTTTATGATTGCCTCTGACCCTTATCTACAACATTTTGTAAAGCAATTTACTGAAGCCAATCAAGGAAAAGCTTTTTATACTGGATTGGACGGCTTGGGCCAAATGATATTTGAAGACTATGAAAAAAACAGAAAAAAACGATTGCGATAATATGAAAGAACAGCAAACCATCACCACGCTGGGGGCCTTGAAAGCGAGTGGCTACACCCCCCAATCCATTCAAGAAGAAATACAAAAAAATCTCAAAGAAAAAATAAAACAAAAGCACCCCACTTTTAAAGGCATTTTGGGCTATGAAAACACTGTAATTCCTGATGTTGAAAGAGCACTCTTGTCAGGCCACAACATCAATCTTTTAGGCCTTCGAGGACAAGCCAAAACCCGCTTAGCCAGACAAATGATCAACCTTTTGGACGAATGGGTTCCTGTGGTGGAAGGGAGTGAGATCAATGACGATCCCTTACAGCCCATTTCACGATATGCTCTTGAAAAAATTAAAGAACACGGAGACCAAACACCTATTGGTTGGATGCACCGCTCCGATCGTTTTTTTGAAAAATTGGCTACTCCAGATGTAACGGTGGCCGACCTCATTGGAGATGTGGATCCCATCAAAGCCGCCCAACTCAAACTGTCATATGCCGACGAACGCGTGATCCATTTCGGAATGATTCCCAGAGCACACCGTTGTATTTTTGTGCTTAATGAATTGCCCGATTTACAGGCCCGTATTCAAGTGGCCTTATTTTCCATATTACAAGAAAAGGAAATTCAAATTCGCGGATTTAAATTACGTTTGCCCATTGCAGCACAATTTGTGTTTACAGCCAACCCAGAAGACTACACCAACCGAGGGAGTATTGTGACCCCACTCAAAGATCGGATTGGTTCTCAAATTTTGACACACTATCCTCACAATCG
>CAZTYX010000178.1:0-2153 GCA_964617385.1 uncultured Flavobacteriaceae bacterium
AGCAGAAGCCAATCCTTATTTAGCTGGTGATTATAGGGATTTTTAGGGAGTAGAAGTTTAATCGAAAATTAAGCATTTGCCTTTAAAAGTGTATTAATGGCGTGTGCTAAATCAAAGTCTTGTTGGGTGATGCCCTCACAATCATGTGTCCATAGCGCTAATGAAACGCGGTCGTTTTCATTTTCGATGATTGGGTGGTGATTTTGGGCGCTCGCCAATGAGACAATGGTATTGATTAAATCTATTGCAGCTTCAAAACTGCCGCATTTCGTTGTCCAATAAAGCTTCCCTTTTTTATATTCCCATTCTGGGCTGAGTAGCTTTGTTTTTTTTTCAATCTCTTCTTGAGAGAGGGCTTTATACAAGGTCATTTTAATACATGATACTGGTGAAAATCCGATAGGCAAGATATACCCCTGTAACAGTCCAAATCCACCATCTGTTTTTTAAATACCATTCCATATTTTTTGTATTGCGATTCTATTAAAGATACTAAAATGGAATGAGTTTTTAGTTAGGCGCCAATTTCACTGCATTCACCTTTAGTGAAACTAATTACGCCACTGTTTGTTGCATCACAGGCATTGCCATACGTTACCTTATCACAACCACAAACGGGATCATATTCTAGGGTACATACACCATCCAAATTTATTTTAGCTGGATCAATGCAATTGTCTTTTGCTTGTTCTTTTGCAGTGCATGCAATTACAAAGCAAATTAGGAAAGGAATTAGGAAAATTAGAATTGTTTTTACTAAGCGCATTGGTTGTAGTGGATTTAATTTAACCTTTCTAAAATAGCTTATTTGAATGGGATTGGAAGCTTTTTTTTAATAAAAACCAATAAATGAGATACCTTAAAAATAGACACCCCTATCCCAACATGGTTGTGCTTTCCCCTCTTGTTAGAGGGGAAAATTTATTTGCTACTTCTAAATCATCATCGATCAATAATCACTGGCCAACCTTGAAATTGTTTTGCATTTGCTTGCGTTACATCAGCAAAGCGTGGCCAACACTCAAAAGTAATTTGCTTGTCATTAATTTTCACCAGGCCAAATCCGGCGCCATTGGAGTAGGAATCGGGATTGGCATAGGCGTGCATGGTGATTTTGTTATTAAATCCGTCAAAATATTGACCGGTCCATGGAAGTTTATCATTACCATTAACTCCTGCCTTTTCCGATTCGGGCCACCACCACCGGCTGTAATAATCGTTTACAATGGCCGGCACCACAAAGGCCCATGGGCCATCGTCAAAGGCATCTATCCCATGTTTGATGACAGTGGCAATGTGCTGGTCACCAGCAACATGAATGGCATTAGCTTTTTTAATTAAACGCAGTGCTTTATTGCGTCCCGTTTGGGGCCATCCATTTGAATCTAAATCAGCGTGCAAGCGATTGTCTAATGTGCCATGAATGTGGGCTCCACCACAAAAACCAGTTTGTGAAAGCACTACTTTTTGGATGCCTGCTTGTTGTTTCTCTGCCCATTCATTTAGAAATGTTAATTGGCGTTCCCCCAGCAAGGTGAGGCCTTCTAAGTCTATTGATGCAGGATCGTAATCGGGATTGCGAATATGGTCGGGTCGGGGGCCCTGCTGCGGGATTTTTCCGGCAGGTCCACTTTTAAATTTGCGGTCTTCTACAATGGCAAAATCGATATTGCCCCATTGAAAAGCGGTGTAATAAACAGGTATGTTTTGTAGAATGGGTGCAGGGTCAAAAGGGTCTGGCAAATGGTTGGTTTGAGAACGATGCACCATTTTTATATATTCAGGATGAAAAAAGTATCCTCCATCATTTCCTGCCATTGAACTGGCTTTTTTTCCGTTTTCACCCCAAATATTACCTTGCCCAATATCGTGGTCGTCAGGAATGGTTATGCAGGGTCGTGTTCTAAAGGTTTCTCTAAATTGGAGACCAAATTTGAGCCATGCGGCGGTATGTTCTCGGTGGTCATAGGATTGATCTCCGGCAAAGAAAATAAGATCAGGATCTAATTGATTGATATTTTTAACGTAATTTTCACGATCGCCCCTGTCTTTATTGCTGTTGCATGAAAGGGCAGCCAACACAAATTCATCTTTGTTTTTTGGAGCGGCTCTAACGAGCCCCTCATAGGTCGCTTTTTTTCCATGCAAAATTT
>CAZTYX010000179.1:0-2115 GCA_964617385.1 uncultured Flavobacteriaceae bacterium
TAGGTTATGGTGAATTGGGCGCCTATGGGCAAGAAAAAATCAAAACGCCAAACATCGACCGCTTGGCAGCACAAGGAATGCGATTTACACAGCATTATACTGGCGCCCCAGTATGTGCTCCTTCCCGTTATATGTTGCTCACGGGCACCCATGCTGGCCAAGCCTACATCAGAGGAAATTATGAATTGGGCGGCTATGAAGATGCTACTGAAGGCGGTCAAATGCCGATTCCCCCTGGAACCCCCACCCTCGGAAGCCTTCTGCAGGAAAAAGGGTATGCAACAGCCATGATTGGTAAATGGGGACTTGGGATGCACGACACCACTGGCAATCCTAATTTGCATGGTTTTGATTATGCCTATGGCTACTTAGACCAAAAGCAAGCGCATAACTATTATCCCACCCACCTTTGGGAAAATGGCCAATGGGATAGTTTGCCAAACCCCTATTTTAGCGTACATCAATCGCTTCCACCGGATGCCAATCAAGCCTCTTTTGATGCTTTTAAAGGTGTGGCATACGCACCCGATCGTATGCTTTCTAAAGCCCTAAAGTTTATTGATAAAAATGCAGGGAAAACTCCTTTTTTTCTATACTACCCATCACCCCTTCCGCATTTGGCTTTGCAAGTGCCTGATTCATTAACACAACAATATATCAATCAATTTGAAGAAGCACCCTATTATGGAAACGATGGCTATTCTCCTCATCAATATCCGCTTTCGGCTTATGCTGCTATGATTTCTCATTTGGATGGGCAAGTGGGTAAAATTTGGGAGGCTGTTGTGGCACGAGGAGAAGAAGAAAACACCTTAATCTTTTTTTCAAGCGATAATGGCCCCACTTTTTTGGGGGGTGTTTCGGCTTCCTTTTTTAACAGTGCAGGAGGATTAAAAGGCCTTAAAATGGATGTGTATGAAGGCGGTATTCGTGTGCCATTGATTGCCTACTGGAAAAATAAAATTGCTCCTGGCAGTATAACCGATCTTCCCTCAGCACAGTGGGATATGTATAATACCTTTGCTGAAGTTATAAATTCTTCCAAGCAATCACCCAATGGAATCTCCATATTACCCACTCTTCTAGGAAGCCCTGAAAAACAAAAAGCACACCCTTATCTCTATTTTGAATATCCTGAAAAAGGAGGTCAGTTGGCAGTGCGAATGGACCGTTGGAAAGGAATTAAAACGGGGCTAAAAAAGAATTCAAAAGCTCCATGGCAATTATTCGATTTACAAAAAGATCCAAAGGAGGCTGTGGATCGAGCTAACGAAAATCCACAAATCTTAAAAGCGCTAGATAGTTTGGTGCTTTTGGCGCATCGCCATCCTCACATTCGGGAATGGGAAATTATTGATTCTAAACTAAAAAAGAAATAAGTCATGAATAACAAACCCCTATTAAAAACGCTTATCGTATTTTTCATTATTACCATTTCATGCAAAAGTGATCCTGCTTTAATCCCCATTGACCCCCTGCCAACAGCACGCCAAATGAATTGGCAAGCGTTGGAATATTATGGATTTGTTCATTTTAATATGAACACTTTTGCCAATAAAGAGTGGGGCTATGGCGATGAAAAACCTGAGCAATTTAACCCCACGGCTTTAGATACAGATCAATGGGCGCGGGTAATGAAAGCAGCGGGAATGAAAGGGATCATCATAACAGCAAAACACCACGATGGATTTTGTTTATGGCCGAGCGCATATACAGAACACTCTGTTAAAAACAGCCCATGGCGAGACGGTCAAGGGGATTTGATTCAAGAGTTGGCTGCTTCCTGTAAAAAATACGATTTGAAATTAGGAATTTATCTATCCCCTTGGGACCGGAATCATCCAGCCTATGGCACTACAGAATACATTACCTATTTCAGAAATCAACTCACAGAACTATTGACAAATTATGGGCCTGTTTTTGAGGTGTGGTTTGATGGCGCTAATGGCGGTGATGGGTATTATGGAGGAGCAAATGAAGAACGGCGAGTAGACAAAAAAAACTATTATGATTGGCCCAATACGCATGCTTTGGTTCGTGAGTTGCAACCACAGGCAGTAATGTTCAGCGATGCCGGTCCCGACATACGTTGGGTGGGCAATGAGAAAGGTTATG
>CAZTYX010000180.1:0-2082 GCA_964617385.1 uncultured Flavobacteriaceae bacterium
CATTCCATTCTTTTTTGAATATGCCAAAACACATCAAGAAAAATTGGTTAAAATCAAAACACAATATGGAAACTTTACGATTGAATTATTCGAAAACACGCCCTACCATAGAGCAAATTTCATCTATCTCGCTCGCAAAAAATATTTTAATGGCACCACATTTCATCGAGTAGTACCCGGATTTATTATTCAAGGTGGAAACTCAGACAGTTATAAAACATCACGCAAACGGGGAGCAATTGGGCGTTATTTGCTGCCAAACGATTTACGAAAAGGACATTCGCATCACAGAGGGATAATTTCTATGCCCAGTAGTGAAATAGAAAACCCTTATAAGTTAGCCTCACCCTTTGAATTTTTTATCGTGGTGCAATCGCCAGGTGCCTATCACTTAGATGGAAATTACACACCCTTTGGGCGAGTGGTTGAGGGGATGGAAGTGGTAGATCAAATCAATCAACAACCCATAGACAATAGAGAGGCCCCTGTCCACAATATATTTATGGATGTCGAAATTATTGAATAATCGTTATTTTCTATAGTTTACGATAAATTTATCATAACCACCTCATAACACTTGGTGATTACTCTAAAAACACGTTCTTTTTCACATACAAAACAATCGATATAATTTTTTCTTATTATCTTTATAAAATCATAATTATTAATAATGACAATATCACAACTTCAATATACATTAGCTGTAGCGCGCTATGGCAACTTCACCTTGGCGGCTGAAAAATCTTTTGTTACCCAACCCACGCTAAGCATGCAAGTGCAAAAATTAGAAGAGGAGCTGCAAGTAAAAATATTCAATCGCAATGCAAAACCGATTAAGGCCACGCCCATAGGCGAAAAAATATTAGCGCAAATCAAAGTGATTTTAGAAGAAACGCAGCGCGTAGAAGATATTGTTGCCACTGAGAAAGGTGTGGTGGCGGGTTCCTTTTATTTAGGGATTTTACCTACCGTAATGCCCACTCTTCTACCTCTTTTCCTGAATTCATTTATTAAAAAATACCCAAAGGTGGATTTAAAAATTGAAGAGCATACCACCCAAAGCATGGAACAGCTTTTGATTGAAGGAAAACTTGATGCCGGTATTGCTGCCACGCCACTCAATCATGAGAAAATTAAAGAAAAACCCCTTTACTACGAACCTTTTGTAGGCTATGTTCCGCCTACGCACGCTTTAGCTAATAAGGATCAGCTTTCTATAGATGCCATAGAAAATACAGCTATGTTGGTATTGGAAGACGGCCATTGTTTTAAGCAACATGTGCTCAATCTGTGTCAAACAAAAGGACAGAGACATCCACAATTTGACTTGAAAAGCGGAAGTTTTGAAACCCTTATCCATCTTGCCGATGAAGGGTTAGGAATGACTCTACTGCCCTATTTACAAACCCACCATATGAGCGAAAAGGCAAAACACAATCTTCGCTATTTTGAAGCCCCCGCCCCAGCACGAGAAATCAGCCTTATTTATTCTAAAGCACAACTAAAAACATCAGTAATTAAAGCATTGCACGAACTCATTTCGGCTGTTGTTCGGGGCCTTATTCAACTAGAAGAGGTGCGTATTATTGCCCCTAAAGGGTAACAGCTACAACAATGAAATATTGTTAAGCTGTGGATTGTTTTTCAAAAACTGAAGGACCCAGCGATTCAACAGGAGTACTTCTTCGTAGTCGAGATGGGCATACGCTTTTTGAAGCTCTTTTTTAAAAAGTGGCGCATCAAAACTCACTTTTCTTAAAATAGATTTATAATAAATGAATACGCGTGAATATGGCATATGATTTATTTTGGGTAATCCAAATTAATAGAATTGAATGAATTGAAATGTTGGGAAAATGTTAAAAATAGCTATTATGTTTTGCATACTACCTTTTTTTATATATATATTTGCATAACCAATTAAAGAGGTATGAAAATAGAAAATACTATTGCTCAAATGAGAAAGGGCGTTTTAGAGTTTTGCATCCTTTCGCTCTTAGACCAAAAAGACCTCTACAGTTCTGAAATTTTATTGGCTCTTAAACAAGATAAAATGTTGGTGGTTGAAGGTACATTATACCC
>CAZTYX010000181.1:0-2028 GCA_964617385.1 uncultured Flavobacteriaceae bacterium
TATTTCGAATTCCTCTTGGGGAAAATCTAAAGTTTGTTCGATAAGATCGACGTATTTTGTTTTCATTATTATATAGTTTAAGTGTTACAAAATGGGCCTAGCCAATTGGAAAACTCAAATCCGAATAATGATAAGCGGTAAATCGTATAGCGATGTATGGTTCCAGTACTGGAACAGATGAAGAATTTCAGAAGTCAGCCTGATTTTTCGGTTCCTTATCTCTAAGGCAGCTTTTGGAGTAGACTTCTTTATCCTCCTCAGCCCGAACTTAAAAAAATAGTTCACTTTTTAGGCAATGCGTCCTTTAACGACTCATTATTTCGGCGCAAATATCTCAATTTATCGTTTGCGTCAACTTTTTTTTAAAAAATTTTTATCCCTTAGTCTTTTCATGCTCAGCACTTTAGCAAAAGACAACTATAAGAGAAAGAGTGAAAGCCCCACATGAAGGTATTTGCCTTGGCTTTGGATATACTGATTTTTGCCTTCGATGGGGTCTTGGAGGAAATAGGCCCCAGATGACGCACTGGTAAGGGAATACCGAATGTCCAATCCCAGGGCCCCCATCTGAATCGAAAATCCCAGATCCAATTCCATGCTCGCCGCCCGATCCAAGTCGGGGATACGAACATTTTGATAGGTGCTTTTTTGATTGACTACCCACTTGGGAGCCGCGAATATCTGTAGATAGTCCGATAGTTGATACCCCAACAAAATCGGTGTTTCCCATTGGGTAGAGGTAAAATTGGTGATCACATTTTGAATTCGTACCAAAATATAGGGTGGTCGAAAATTTTGTTCGATCACCGTGTAGAGTAGTTCTGGACGCACCGAAAAACGCCCCATTTCAAAGGCTGTAAAAACACCCACATTGTAGCCCTTGCGGGCCACATAGACATTGAGGTCGTTGTCGATTGAGGCCAACTCCATATTGATGTTATTGATCGTGTCGATCATATAACTGGTTCGAACACCAGCTTTGACTTGCCCATACCCAAAATGAGTATGGGTCATAAAGACAAAAAAAAGAGTCATAATCCACCCTGGGTGGTTGGCCCTTTTATGGTTGTTTATGTCCCCTTTGCTTTTGGCAGTTTTTTTCATTACCTCAAATAATTTACCAAGGTAATCAAACTTATACTTTAGCCTTTAAAAAAGGGCTTCTTTTTGCTTTACTATCGCTCTGATAGCACAAGACTGAGTATATCAATCCGGCTCATTTTGCGTTGCTTTAAGATGCTGGTGTAGTTTGCTTTTTCCTGCTTAGAAAGCTTACCTGTGGCTTCAGACATTTTATAAATGTCTCCCAATGAAGTATAAAATTGTGCAGTGATATAATTGGCCCCGCCATCTTCAACCGGGTTAAGGATTTTGTGTAATCCCCAACCACGAATCAATTTGTTTTGTTTGTGGTAGGGCTGCCATACATTGAGTTCTTGGTTTTCGTACTCGTAGTATTGCAAGGGATCTACATTCATATAATGGATTGTAGCATAATTGGCTGGTGTTTCACCTTGGGCAGGAACAAAACCCCCTTTAAAATCGGTCATGATAAAGGTGGATTTAAGCACCAGTTGTGACCATTTTTCACTGGCCATGGCCAATTCTGTTTCACTAAACAATGCTGTGCTGTTGTCTCCCGCCCAAAGCGATTCTACTTCGGGGGTGAGGTGGGCATAAACAAAGGTAGTGTGCTGGGCATCCGACCCGTTTTCTAATTGCCACATATCCCATCCCAATTTTTGCCCGGCATCAATGGAGGCCTTGTGCAATTTGGAAAAATACTGCTTTTCGAGATCGATAAGCTTTTGTGCGTCACTGCTTTTTACAGTCACATAATGAATCGCCACATACATATCTTGTGCCGAAACAGTCATTGAAAACACCGCTACCAAAGCGGTCAAAAATCTTTTCATTTGGAAGTTAGTTTATGGTTAATCCTCTAATTTACTTAATTTTTAAAAATGGGGCGTAGCCTGCTCGAGAAAATAATTTTTGGTTCTTGACCGAATGCCGTACATTTAATAA
>CAZTYX010000182.1:0-2016 GCA_964617385.1 uncultured Flavobacteriaceae bacterium
GATCAAGAACGCGATCGATTGTTGTGGTTTTCTATGTTGTTTCCACTGTTGTTAATTGTGCTTTTTTATGGTCTTTACACTACTTTTCAAGATCAAATAGCTGCCTTTTTGGCCCAAGAAAATGAATCGCTTAGAACCTATGCTTATTTGATTTTAAGCTTGAGTATTGCAACGGCTTATTTTGAAATTTTTTACAGTTGGCAACGGGTTCATTTTAAAACTGTTTTCGGAAATTTTTTAAAGGAATTTTATAACCGCTTTTTGATTTTTAGTGCCCTCATCTTGTTTGCGATGCAAATCATAGATCAAGCGCTTTTTATCACTTTTTTAATTGTAGGCTATTACCTTCGATTGTTGCTGATGATGGGCTATAGTTTTTGGATTTATGTGCCAAAATTTTCGTTTCAATTACCCCAGCAATGGAAGGCCATTTTAATATATAGCAGCACTATTTTTCTTTCTGGTGCTGCGGCCAGTTTAATTTTAGATATAGATAAATCCATGTTGTCTAATGCACTTACCTTAGACAATGTTGCCTATTATTCCGTGGCCATTTTTATAGCTACGGTCATTGAGGCTCCGGGCCGCGGCATGTTTCAAATTGTTGCGCCTTTGGTTTCTCAAGCCATCAATGAGGAAGATGACAAAAGTCTTGAGCGTTTATTAAAAAAAAGTGCTTCTAACTTGCTTATTGTTTGTGGTTTTATTGCTGTGGTCATCAATGTTAATTTAACCGATTTTTACACCTTGGTCAATCAATCGGGCTATGCCTCTGCTTTTTGGGTGGTGGGTTTGATTTCTATTGGAAAACTTTACAGTATGGCAATGGGGTGCCTAAACAACATCATTAGCACCTCCAAACTCTATAGCTATGTGTTTTGGTTTTCTATTGTAGGCGCTTTTTTAGCAGTGGTTTTAAACCTGTTTTTCATCAAGCGGTATGGCATTATGGGTGCCGCCTGGGCCACGCTCATCGTGATGGTTTTGATGAACAGTTTGAAATTAATTTTGGTGGGTTATCGTTTAAAAATGCATCCATTTTCCTCAAAAATGGCAATTACTGTGGGCTTAATTTTAATGAGTTATTTTGTTTTTCTACCCCTAAATATGGTTGCTCATCCGGTGGCTAATATCCTATTGAAAACCATACTTGTTGCTGTTGTTTTTGTAGTGGTGGTTTTGGGCGCCAAACTTTCTGAGGAACTCAGTCGTTTATTTTATCGCAGCTTGCGTTTTTTCCGATAGTTTATTCTGTAAAAATTGGCCTGTGTAAGAATGGGGTAGGGCTGCAATTTCTTCCGGTGTGCCTTGTCCCACCAAATGCCCCCCTTGATCTCCAGCTTCTGGCCCCAAGTCGATGAGGTGATCGGCACATTTTATTAATTCCAAATTGTGTTCCACCACTACCACGGTATGGCCCCGTTCCAAAAGCGCTTCAAACGAAGCGAGTAGTTTTTTAATGTCATGAATATGCAGTCCTGTGGTGGGTTCATCAAAAATGAACATTACCTTGTCTTTGGAAATACCCTGCCCTAAAAACGATGCCAGTTTGATGCGTTGCGCCTCTCCACCAGAAAGTGTGGCGGAAGATTGCCCCAAAGTAACATAGCCCAATCCTACCTCTTGAAGGGGCTGAAGTTTATTAATGATCTTCTTTTGATCATGTTTTCTAAAAAAGGAAATGGCATCATCTACGGTCATGTTTAAGACAGCGTCAATATTTTTGCCTTGAAAAGCAATGTCTAAGACTTCCTTTTTAAACCGTTTGCCTTGGCAATTTTCACAGCTAAGCACCACATCAGCCATAAATTGCATTTCAATGGTCACGGTGCCTTCGCCTTTGCAAACTTCACAGCGACCACCTTCCACATTAAATGAAAAATGTTTGGGTTGGAGGTTCTGAATCTTAGCGCGTTTTTGTTTGGCAAACAAGGCTCTAATTTCGTCATAGGCTTTGCTATAGGTCACCGGATTGGAACGTGAAGAACGTCCAATTGGGTTTTGATCAACAAATTC
>CAZTYX010000183.1:0-470 GCA_964617385.1 uncultured Flavobacteriaceae bacterium
GACTGTTAAACATAAGGGCTATAACCAAGTTTACCTTTTGTCGGGTTCCTCCAGAGAGATTGCCCAACTTTTGATGTAAATAGGGCTGCAGTCCAAACCCCTCAACAAGATCCATAGCAGAGGTTGTTTTGGTGCGAAGTTCCTTAATCAAATGGATGAGTTCCGAAACCGTGAGGTTGTTGGGAAAGCTTGCGATTTGAGGTAAATAATCAATCTCATGGCGGTATTGTTCGGTGCCCAAAATGGGTTTGTCGTTGAGCAAAATGGTTCCATTGGTGGGAATCACCATGCCCAAAAGGGTTTTGATCAGCGTTGTTTTTCCTGATCCGTTTGGCCCTAAAATGGCATATACACCACCGCTATCTAGTGCCAAATCAAGATTTTTCAACACCTCTAGGCGGCCAAAATTCTTGGATATGTTTTGAAATAAAATCATTGCACAGGTTGCATGAGTGGGCGGTTGTCAAAAT
>CAZTYX010000183.1:480-2008 GCA_964617385.1 uncultured Flavobacteriaceae bacterium
GGAGCTACTTTTTCAGAAAAATTGATGAGATCCACAAATAGGCTTCGCAACAAAATGATGGCCTCGGGGGTGGCATTGATAAGGTATGAAAAAAGGGTTACGGGCCTGTAGGGCACATCACCAAACCCATTTTTATCGAGGTCATACCCCACATAGGCACTCCAATAATTTTGATTAAAGGTGTTGTCATTGAGCGCACTTTTATAGGATAAATCGAGGGCATTAGAAACGAAGTTGTTGTGGCTAAAGTGGTTGGCATAACAAGCACCCGAGATTTTAATGCCCCAGCCGTTACTCATAAAAGTATTGCGGTTATAGCGGATTCGCGTTGACCCCTCGGCCAACAAACCCACCGTGTTTCGCTGAAACCTATTGTTTTCAATTTCAGCATCATAAATCTCTTTGAGCAACAGTCCGTAGGAGGCCGTGCCCCAATTGTCCACAAAGGTGTTGTGGGTCATGGCAATAAACTTTGAAAACATTACCGCCACCCCTGATCCATTTTTTGAAAAGGTGTTATGATGATATTCGTCATGGTTAGAAAACATAAAGTGCAAGCCATAGCGAAGATTGTTGTGGCTGTTGTTGTGGGTCACTTTACTGTCTGTTACAAACTCAAAATAGATGCCATCGCGCAGATGATAAAGCTCGTTTTGGGCAATAAACACATTAGAAGAATGCCACAAGTGAATGCCATTTCCAGTTCCTGCCTGATGCTTTCCATGCCCTGAAATGGTGTTGTTTTCTAGGTGTCCGTAATGTGATTTTTCAACCAAAATCCCAAAGAATACGTTTGTTAGGGTCATCTGTTTGATTGAAAAGTTTCGGGATTTAGAAATGTAGATGGCCGCATAATCTTTGGTATAACTCTCCCCAACATTTTTTAAGCTTAAACCCGAAACAGAAACGCTATCTGCTTTGATAATTAGAATGTATCCCTTTTTTTCTCCATCAATAACGGCCTCCTCTTCTCCCCTAATTTGAAGGGGTTTGTTGATGAGAATTGTATGCTCTTTATAAATCCCATTTTTCAAGATAATGGTAGTGTGTGGTACGGCTTTTTTGACGGCTGCGGTCAGCGTTTTTATAGCACAGGTTTTACAAACTTCTATCGACTGGCTGTAGCCCATATTGAAAGCCAAAAAAACCAATAAGAAGCCCCAGATTAGATTCTCCACACCGGCTATTTTAAACCCATTAATGTGTCTCGAAATGCTGTTGTATTTCACGCCAAGTATATTGCTTCCCATTTTTATTTTTAGCTATAAACGCATGAGCCGAATCCAGGTTTTCAAAAGCGGCCGCATGGGCACCCATGGGGCTTTTAATCGAATCGCTAATCATAAAAGTAGCCGTTTGCGCCTCTATCAATTTTTCTGGGGTTTTATAATCGGTGACTAAAAACAGAGCGATTTTAGGATATTCTTTTGTTTGCAAATCGTGCAACATGCATTCAATGGCATCATACGTAAACGATTTCCCTTTCTGGGTGACCAATTGCGCCGCAAAAGACCTTTCTACTATGCGC
>CAZTYX010000184.1:0-1990 GCA_964617385.1 uncultured Flavobacteriaceae bacterium
CGATTTGAAATTAGGGATTTATTTATCCCCTTGGGACCGGAATCATCCAGCCTATGGCACTGCAGAATACATTACCTATTTTAGAAATCAACTCACAGAATTATTGACAAATTATGGGCCTGTTTTTGAGGTGTGGTTTGATGGCGCCAATGGCGGAGATGGGTATTATGGTGGAGCAAATGAAGAACGACGCGTAGACAAAAAAAATTATTATGATTGGCCCAATACGCATGCTTTGGTTCGTGAATTGCAACCAGAGGCAGTAATGTTCAGCGATGCCGGTCCTGACATACGTTGGGTGGGCAATGAGAAAGGTTATGCAGCTGAAACCACTTGGTCGCCAATCTATCGAGATAGTGTTTATGGTGGCATGCCCGATTTTCATCGATTTGCTCCAGGCCAAGAAAACGGAACGCATTGGATTCCCACAGAAACCGATGTTTCTATTCGCCCAGGATGGTATTATCACCCCGAGCAAGACGAGGAGGTGAAATCATTAGAAAAATTGGTTGATATATATTTTAATTCTGTGGGACTAAACAGTTCTCTTTTGCTTAATATTCCGGTGGATCATCGCGGTCTAATTCACGAAAATGATGAAGAAAAATTGATGCAATTGGCCCAGTATATTCAAACCACCTTCAAACAAAATAGATTGCAGGGTGCTCAAGTAATTGCCCCTCAAACGCGCAATGGTTTTAACCCTAATGTACTTTTGGACGGCAATAATAACACCTATTGGGCAGCAAAAGATGAGGCTATCCAGATGGTTTTAACCGCTACAATGGACACACCGCAAAAAGCAAATGTGTTTGAAGTGCGTGAGTATCTTCCGATGGGGCAACGCATAAAAATGTTTTCTCTGGAAGTACAAACGGAGGGAGTATGGAAAACAGTTAAAGAAAGCACCACCGTTGGAAATAAAAGGCTCGTGCGTTTTGACACCACAATAGTGGAAGCAATTCGCTTTACCATCCATGATGCAAAAGCAGCTCCTGTACTTTCCGAGATGGGACTTTATTTGACACCTATTGATTAAATCTTTTATGATGAAGAAATATCTTTTTTTATTTGTTTTAGCAGGAATCTTCTTGGCTTGTGATTCAAGTACGAATCAACCCCCCAACATCGTTTTGTTTTTTGTGGACGATTTGGGGTGGCAAGACACTTCGGTGCCTTTTTGGAACCAAACTACCCATTGGAATGAGCGCTATCAAACGCCCAATATGGAACGTTTGGCTGCCCAAGGTGTGAAATTTACAAATGCCTATGCAACGCCAGTTTGTTCGCCCACTCGAGTGAGTTTGATGACAGGCATGAATGCCGCCCGCCATCGGGTGACCAATTGGACTTTGCGCCCAGATCAACAGCAGCCGATGGAAAAAAATCATCCCACCCTTGGATTTCCAGATTGGAATTTTAACGGTATTGGGCTTAAACCTGATACGCCTAATGCGGTGTATGCAACACCATTGCCTCAATTGTTAAGTCAGCAAGGCTATTATACTATTCACGCCGGAAAAGCCCATTTTGGAGCCATTGGTTATCCCTCCTCTAATCCAGAAAATTTAGGTTTTGCTGTAAATATTGCAGGGCATGCAGCTGGGGCACCAAGCAGTTATTTGGGTAAAGAAAATTTTGGAAATGGTGTTGCTGGACAAGAAGTATGGGCGGTTCCTGGGTTGGAGGCTTATCACGGAAAAGACATTTTTTTAACAGAAGTTTTAACGCAAGAAGTTTTAAAAACCTTAGCTAAACCCGTGGCGAAAAAACAACCTTTCTTTTTGTATTTTGCTACATATGGTGTTCACACTCCTTTAAAACCGGATGATCGATTTGTGCAGAAGTATCGAGATCAAGGATTGGAGGAACCCGAAGCCCGCTATGCCTCAATGATTGAAAGTATGGATCATGCCTTGGGAAAAGTACTTGATTTTCTAGATGCTCAAGCATTAGCCGACAATACAATTGTATTGTTTATGTCTGACAA
>CAZTYX010000185.1:0-1919 GCA_964617385.1 uncultured Flavobacteriaceae bacterium
ACGATTACACCTTTTTTGAATCTCACTTCACTACTTTCTTAGCGGATATATCCCAACACTTTAAAATTCAGACCCTATGTTAAAGCTAATTAGAAATTGGATTAGCGTGAGTTTTGCAGGGCTGCTATTGTTTGCTTGTAATCCACAACCTCCCATTCGTGGAGCGGTTGTATCTGCCCGCAGCGAAGCTTCTGCTATTGGTGTTGAAATAATGAAACAGGGAGGCAATGCTTTTGATGCCGCCGTGGCCACGCATATGGCGCTGGCTGTATGTTATCCCAATGCGGGAAACCTTGGTGGTGGCGGATTTGCTGTTATGCGCACCGCCTCCGGAACGGTGAGTACCCTGGATTTTAGAGAAAAAGCACCCCTAAGAGCTTCTCGCGATATGTATTTGGATGAAAACGGTAATGTGATTCCAGAAAAAAGTACCTTAGGTGGGTTGGCCGTTGGGGTGCCTGGATCGGTAGCCGGCTTATATGCTTTGCATCAAAAGGGCGGAAAACTTTCTTGGGCTGAAGTGTTGAAACCTGCTCAACAATTGGCCGAAAACGGATTTGTGGTCACGCCAAATCAGGCCCTTGGATTGTCTGCAAAACGAGACGAAATTATAGCCCTAAATGGAGAAAACACCCTCTTTGCCGCCCCTTTTAGGCCTGGAGATACCCTGCGCAATACTTCCTTAGCATCCCTTTTAAATGAAATAGCGCTACAGGGCCCCAAGGCTTTCTATAATGGGCAACATGCAACGGCTATGGTGAATACTATAAACGCGCAAGGCGGTGTGTTTTCAATAGAAGATTTGGAAGCCTATCAACCCATTTGGCGCGAACCAATTGTATTTCAATATAAAGATCTTACAGTATATTCTATGGGTCCTCCCTCCAGTGGAGGCATTTGCTTGGCGCAACTTATGGGTATGGTAGAAAACCTTCCCTTAGCGGACTATGGATTTCATTCTGAAAAGGCACTCCAACTGATGATAGAAGCAGAAAGACGCTCTTTTGCCGATCGAAGTTTGTATTTGGGTGACGCTGATTTTGTGGACGTGCCCACACAGCAACTTATCGATACTGCCTATTTACAGCAACGCATGCAATCGTTTTCGTTTCAAAAAGCCACTCCCTCTAGCGAAATTGCCCCAGGGGTTTTGGTGACACAAGAAAGTGACGAAACCACTCACTTTTCAATTCTTGACCCTGAAGGCAACGCCATTGCCATAACCACCACCCTAAATGGTAACTATGGATCAAAACTCTATGTAGAATCCGGAGGCTATTTTTTAAATAATGAGATGGATGATTTTAGTAGTAAGCCCGGTGTGCCTAATATGTTTGGATTGATTGGCGGCACTGCCAATGCCATTGCCCCAGCCAAGCGAATGCTTAGTGCTATGACACCCACCATTGTGGAACGCAATGGAGCACTCTCCATGATTGTGGGCACTCCAGGAGGATCTACCATCATTACCTCTGTTTTTCAGATATTAATGAATGTGTATGCCTTTGGATTATCTATAGAAGAGGCGGTTAATGCTCCTCGTTTTCATCACCAGTGGTTGCCCGACGAAGTGATTGTAGAACCCCAGCAGTTTGACAGCAATTTGATTCAAAAACTGCAAGAAAAAGGATATACTATTCAAGAAAAGCAAACCCGCATAATTGGCCGTGTGGACGCCATTTATCGATCGCCAGAAGGGCAGATTTCAACAGCAGCCGATCCAAGAGGAGATGATGCAGCAGCAGTCATTCGTTGGTAGTGACTTTCCCTGGTTTTCGCCTAAAGTTGCGCTAAAAAAAGCGTACTTTTGTCGGCTGAATGAAGACAAGAAAATCCGATAGCATTGTTATTGAGGGGGCGCGTGCACATAACTTAAAAAACATAAGTTTAGCCATACCGCGAAATCAATTGGTGGTCAT
>CAZTYX010000186.1:0-1893 GCA_964617385.1 uncultured Flavobacteriaceae bacterium
GTTCATCCAATCCAACGCGACTACTGCTGATGCTGAAAAAAAAATCAAAGGTGCCTTGGACTACTACCAAAGAATCATCCCGAAATTGTACAGCGGAACCGCTTATGTTAAAGGTTTGATTCATAAAATCAAAGTCACCCTAGACGGGCTTCACAAAGTGAGCTATAGGGAAGTTTCCTCTTCGGATTTACGTGTCGTAGGACATAAAAGCACCGCTCTGGCGGCTCAAAACTTTATGGTAAGCATGGCGGCTTTGGGTTATGACACTTGCCCGATGGAAGGCTTCGATTCCCAAAGGCTTAAAAAAGTACTCGGTCTTCCTAAAAAAGCAGAAATCAGCATGGTAATAGGCTGTGGGATCCGAAAACCCGAAGGGGTGTATGGGGAGCGTTTTCGTGTACCGTTTCAGGAGGTATATCGGGAGTTGTAAGCTTTATATTTGAACAGTTGATTTAAAATTTTGGAAGTTTTGACTTAAAACGGCTTTGGAATCCCCCTTTTTTTAACCCCATTTTTCCTAAAATTAATTTAGTAAATAGTTTTTAGGGTTTTTTGCCAAAAAAACGCCTCTTTGGTGAAAAAAATTCAATTTTTTTTGCCCAACTGCTTTTAGGAGGTGCCTATACCGGAGAGCGTTTGGGACGGTGGACCGCCACAGGCCAACTGGATCTAAAACAAACGGGGATTGGAGTGGGGGTAGTTGCGCTGGGGCTCGTTTCCTCCATCGGTCTTCATAAAAAATACGACCGAGCCGTCTCACTTTACAACAGCCAAAAGCCAAAAAAAACGTCCTTTAGTTGGGTGCCTACACGCCAAGGTATGGCTATCGTCTTTCGTTTTTAATAGCGATAGAATACAGCCCTGCCTTATCTTTTTTTAAATAAATATTTATTTAAATTTGGTTTATAATATAAACTACTTTATATTTGATAAAACCTAAACACCTTACACATGAAAACAAATACATTTACTCCCGAAAAAAGTTTTGAACTGATTGACCAAGCGATTAAAGACGCGCGAAATCAATTTGAAAAAAGTGGTTTTGCTTTTATTCTATGGGGCGCAGCCATCGCACTTTGCTGTTTTGCGCAGTTTTATCTTTTACAAATGGAACGCCATCAGCAAAGCTGGTATCCTTATGTACTTCTCCCCCTTTTAGGTATTTTCGCTTACTTGTATTACAACAAAAAAAAGGAGAAAAGCCACAATCTTCTCAGCCGTATTTCTTCCACTTTATGGGTGGTAACCGGATTGAACATTTCCATTGTTGCGTTCGGATTCAATGGATATTTAGAAAGTAATTTGATTTCCATTATTTTGATTCTTTTAGGGATAGCAACCTTTATAGAATCAAGTTTGATCAGAAGTCAACTGCTGTTTGTTTCGGGAATACTACTCAATCTAGGTGCCTATATTGCCTGGTTTACTCCCTGGAAATACCAGCCCTTACTGATGGGAATCCTTTCGCTAGTTGCGCTATTGATTCCTGGTATACTTTTGCATTTGAAAGAGAAAAATCAAGATGTATAAAAATTTAAACCCTGTTTTGCACATGCCTTTGCGATTGGCTATTGTTTCTTACTTAATAGCCAATTCAAAGGTGTCTTTTAAGAGCTTAAAAAAACATACAGAGGCCACTTCAGGTAATTTAAGCATCCAGCTAAAAAAACTGGAGAAAGCTCAATATATTCACATTGAAAAAAGCTTTTTAAACAACTATCCAAACACTCAAGTCTCTCTCAGTCCAAGAGGGATTAAAGCCTTTGAAGAATACGTAAACACTTTAAAAAAATATCTATGAAAAGGAGCATTAACTATTTCAAATACAAAGCCTTGTCCCTACTCTTTTTATTTTCATTCAGTCTCAGCATGGGGCAAACACCCAGCCCTGAG
>CAZTYX010000187.1:0-1851 GCA_964617385.1 uncultured Flavobacteriaceae bacterium
GAGCATTACACTCAAAATTGGAGCACTTGATTATAACCAAGAACGGGATTTAATCAAAGCCATACGAAATGAATTTTCGGCAAAAAACCTTACTATAAGAGTGGATGCCAATGGCGCCTTTTCAAATGAAGAGGCGTTGGTTAAATTAAATCAATTGAGCGCTTTAGAAATTCATTCTATAGAGCAACCCATTGCACCTAACTATAATGAACAAATGGCTTTTTTGTGCCAACAATCGCCTCTTCCAATAGCATTAGATGAAGCGCTTATAGGGGTTTATGATTCTTCAAAAAGACGAGCCCTTTTGGATGAGGTCAAACCGCATTTCATTATCTTAAAGCCGAGTTTGTTGGGTGGTTTTCAAGCCGCACAAGAATGGATTGATATGGCTGAAAATCGCAAAATAGGGTGGTGGATAACCAGTGCTTTAGAAAGTAACGTAGGTTTAAATGCCATTGCCCAATGGACTTATAAACAGGAAACAACAATGCCCCAAGGATTGGGCACGGGTTCATTATTTACAAACAATATTGATTTACCCTTGCAAGTAGCCTCTGGTCACTTGTCCGTGCAAACGCATAAACCATGGCAATTTAAACTATAGCATATGTTTTTAGAACAAATCAAACAACATAGAAATCCCTTTTGGATGTATTTGCTCGGTTCATTAATCGTCCTACTGTTTAATATATTAGGGCAAATACCGTTAACCCTTGCAATCATGCAAGATCCAACGGCTTTAACCGCCGCTGACCCTATGGAGTTGATTCGCGGATTAAACAAAAATTTACAACTGATTTTAATTTTACTTCCTTTTGTTGTTGGTTTTTTAGGTTTGTGGTTGGTGGTGGCCAAATTGCATGATCGTTCTATAGTCACCATAGCAACAGCAAGAAATACCATAGATTGGAAGCGTATTTTCTTTGCTTTTTTTGTTTGGGCGGCATTCACCATTTTGTTGGTTTTGCTAGATGTGTATTTTTCACCCCAAAACTATCAATGGAATTTTGACCCCAAAGCTTTTTTCTTGCTATTTATTATTGGGATTGTTTTAATTCCCATTCAAACCAGTTTGGAAGAATTTATTTTTAGAGGCTACCTTTTGCAGGGATTTGCCACCTTAACAAAAAACCGCTGGTTACCCTTGGTACTCACTGGAGTACTCTTTGGGAGCTTACATTTGTTTAATCCCGAAATTGAAAAGCTAGGCTATGGTCTATTGGGCTACTATATTGGCACGGGTCTTTTTCTAGGGATTATAACACTTATGGACGATGGCATTGAACTGGCACTTGGATTTCATGCAGCCAACAATTTAATGATGGCGCTTTTGGTTACCTCCACATGGACTGCCTTTCAAACGGACTCCCTTTGGATCGATGTTTCAGAACCCAAAATAACTTCAGAAATGCTGTTGTCTGGGTTGGTTTTTTACCCCTTATTTTTACTCTTATTAGCCAAAAAATATAAATGGAAAAATTGGAAAAACAACCTTACAAAATCTATATAAATGCAAACCCCCGATTTCACTAAAATCCACAATCGATTTCAACTAAATGGATTTCATTATACCCGAGAAGACTTAAAAATGGTGGCGTTGAGTTTTATTAAAGAAGGCGATCAATTTGAGCGCTTTTTGGGTGATTTTTTGATGGACTGGCTCAATCCCTCACCAACCATTTGGATTGAGACCTCAGGCACTACTTCTCAACCCAAAAGGATGGTTTTTGAAAAACAAGCATTGATTAATTCTGCTTTATTAACCGGTGATTTTTTTGATGTTGGAGTGGGTGCAAGTGCTTTGCATTGTCTCCCAGCAAATTTTATTGCAGGCAAAATGATGCTTATTCG
>CAZTYX010000188.1:0-223 GCA_964617385.1 uncultured Flavobacteriaceae bacterium
CGGCTAAAGTTCTTGGCGGTCAGTACGACGACCAATCGGAGCCCGAGATTGAAATGCCGCCACCACCAAGCGAAGAGGAAATGGAGGGACTTGTTGACTTTCTAGTGGGAAACATAGGGCGGGCAAATGATAAGTGATGAGGTTTTACAGGCGCTCAAAGATCAGTCTGAACATACACAAAACAAAAGCATTCTTTCTTTCCTGCAAGAGCATCGTGGACATA
>CAZTYX010000188.1:233-1834 GCA_964617385.1 uncultured Flavobacteriaceae bacterium
AGAAACGGCAAAATTCACCTGTACGCGGGGCCAACAAGTGCAGGCAAAAGCACGCTAACTCGAACGCTTATTTTGGATTTTCTCGGAGCCAATGAGAACAAGTGCGCAGGGCTTTATTTGAGCGAAGAAAGTCGGGAGGATTTTTACACAGAGTTTGCTTTCACTGGCCTTGGTGCCTCAAAAATTCAAAATCTAAAAATTATGGCTGAACATGAAACCGCATTTCAGACACTTGACGAAATGCTGACCAAGATTGAGTTTTTTATCACAGAGCATAAACTAGATATTTTTATCTTTGACAATTTAACAACGTGCAAAATCTACGAAAACTCAAAACCGGCAACGCAAGCACATTTCGCATCGCGCTTAAAAGAAATCTGCCGGAAGCGAGAAATCCCGTTTTTAATCGTTTGCCATACCGGGGCAATGCAAGAGCTTAACACGAGGGCCAGAATTGATTTAAACGCCATCAGAGGCTCTAAAACAGTGGCAAATCTCGCAGAGTTCGCCTACACAATCCAGGCGGTTTATAAAAACGACCAAAGAATGACTTTGTTGTGCATCGCTAAGAGTCGAGGACAGCCTGTAAAAAATAACACATTTGAGCTTTTTTATTACCCAGCGCGTAGAGTTTTTGGCAAAGCTGAGGCTAGAACAAGTGAACAAGTTAAGGCCATGTTTGAAACCAAAGAGAGGCGATAGTGAAGTGTTGGTGTGACGAAACAAACTATAGGTGTGGAGACTGTGAAAATCAAGAAAAGTGGGAAACCCTGGATTCAATGGAAAAGGCCACGGTGCGCGCCTATGCCAAGGTTTTAAAAGAGAACGCATTTAATCCGACAGTTCCGGCCCACAGAGCAATGCTAGCTTTGTGTGAAGTAAAAAAAGTTGACCCTGCAACAATTCCAAGGCCTGAACTTGAAAGAATCTTTAAATAATTGCAACCCATTCGCATTTAAAAAGATTGACCCATTAAAATAACATGGTAGTTTGGGTCAAAAAAACAAAGCGAGGTTTTATGGGGAATAGCAGCTCATCTAGTTCAGGCATTAGTTTTTTTTGGACTACTAACAGTGGCGTTTGTGGTTTTGAAGCTAACAGGGCATATAGCCTGGTCATGTTGGTGGGTTCTCTCGCCGATATGGATAAGCGCTATTCTTGCGTTAGCTATAATTTCCTTTTTGGTTCTAATGAAAGGTTAAAATGAAAAAACTAGAACTCTATCTAAAAGACTCCGAATTTGACCGCGTAAAAAAGGAAGCCGAAAAGCATGGCTCAATGACCGCAGCGGTTCGGTTTATTTTGGCGAAATATTTTCGGGTTAAATACCTTCCAATAAAAAACGGACGAGGGGCAAAAAATGACTAAAAAGTACACATTGACAGACGAACATCGTGCCCAATTAAAACCATGGGCCGAGAAGTGGATTGCCAACGCAATGTCAACTGAGGCCATGACTGATCAAGACAAGGAGGTTTGCAGGGAGAATGCTAGGAAGCTTTATCTTGCTGCGAACTTAACACCGCCACCAGATAGTCGAATTGTTTTTGTGTCGTCGCCATTTATTGCGAGATTTGCAGCCGGATTTGCCGCCGCAATTT
>CAZTYX010000189.1:0-1781 GCA_964617385.1 uncultured Flavobacteriaceae bacterium
TATACATCAACTGATTTTAAATCCCTTTTGATGGAGGAGGAACTGGCTAAAAAAATACAATTAGAATTACCCTCATTAAAAAGAAATTCTGAATTTATAGGTCCTGAAGATGGTAGCCTATTGCCTCCCATAGGTGCACAAGAAGTTTGGGCCGCCGGTGTGACCTACTATAAAAGTCGCACAGCACGCATGGAAGAATCAGCAGAAAGTGGGGGTAGTGATTTTTATGATCGGGTGTATGAAGCCCCAAGGCCAGAGTTGTTTTTCAAGGCAAATAGCTATCGTGTGCTCGGGCATAGAGCGGCAGTTCGGATTCGAAAAGACAGTGTGTGGAGTGTGCCAGAACCTGAACTTACATTGGTTCTACATCCTTCAAAAAAAATTTTGGGATATACCATTGGTAATGACATGAGCTCCCGCTCCATAGAAGGCGAAAACCCACTTTATTTGCCTCAAGCTAAAAGTTATCGTGGGTCAACTGCCTTGGGGCCAGGTATATACCTTACCACAAACCCACTCCCCAAAGAAACACAAATTGCCATTGCGATTGAACGCAACCAACAATCTTTTTTTGAAGGCCAAACCACTTTGGCAAGCCTTAAACGCACCTTTGAAGATCTGATCCATTATTTATTTTTAGAACTCGATTTTCCCGAAGGATGCTTCTTAATGACGGGAACAGGCATTGTACCCGAGGCTGGCTTTACCCTTCAACCAAAAGACAAAATTGCTATTTCCATCGATTCTTTAGGAACGCTTATTAATACCGTTAGCACATGATTTTATTTTATTTTTTAAAAAAACGAGGCGCTTATTTGAATTTATTTCTTTTAGGGACTATGCTCAACGCCCAAATGCAATTAGAGATTATATCCTCAACAATGGTATATGAAACACCTCCTTTTGATGCCTGTCATGCTTCTACCATTGTTGAAACCACACCCAATCAGTTTTTAGTAGCTGCTTTCGGAGGCAGTGGCGAGGGCAATGAAGATGTAACCATTTGGTTGAGTGAAAGAAAACATGACCAATGGCAATCTCCCGTGCAGGTGGCCGATGGCATTGAAGCCAATGGGCAACGCTATCCTAATTGGAATCCGGTATTATTCAAAGAACGAGCAGGACAACTTTTTTTATTTTATAAAATTGGCCCATCACCTAGAGAATGGTGGGGCGCCTTCAAAACATCATCCAATAATGGAAAAAATTGGAGTGGAGTAAACCTTTTACCTAAAGATATTCTTGGGCCCATAAAAAACAAACCCATTCAACTGGACAACGGCACCATTCTATCTCCTTCAAGCACCGAAACAAGAACTGCTGACGGCCTTTCTTGGAAAGTACACATCGAGAAAAGTGTTGATGGTGGTAAACACTGGAAAAAAATAGTTGTAGATCCTGAAACACCTTTCAACCTCATTCAACCCAGCATCTTGGTGCACAGTCAAAAGAAACTTCAGATACTCTGTCGCAGTAGAGACAATGCTATATTGCAATCATTTTCAACAGATGGAGGAGACTCTTGGAGTAAAATCACCAAAACAACTTTGCCTAACCCCAATTCGGGCACCGATGCCCTAACGCTTTCTAACGGCTGGCATGTGTTGGTGTATAACCCCACTTTAAAAGGAAAAAATGGACGAGCCAAACTTAATGTAGCCCTATCAAAGGATGGATTGGAGTGGACCAATGCGCTTGTGTTGGAAAACGAAAAGAAAGGAGAGTTTAGTTATCCGGCCATCATCGAAGCAAGTGATGGAACCCTACACCTGACCTATACC
>CAZTYX010000190.1:0-1765 GCA_964617385.1 uncultured Flavobacteriaceae bacterium
GAAGTTTTCCCGGGAAACGTTGCGCATCATATCGGGCTGGAATTAAAGCTACTACTCGCACATCAATTGTCGTTAAAAAAAGACTTTGTAAAACCGATCAAATATACTCTTTCTTTGGCACGTGTCAAGGCTGTGTAAAGCCATCGGAAAAAGTCTTTATCCATCCCCTCGGGCAGATAAGGTTGCTCTATAAACACCCTTTTCCATTGCCCCCCTTGCGCTTTGTGACACGTTACGGCATAAGAATATTTGACCTGTAAGGCATTAAAATAAGGATTGTTTTTAACCTTTAAAAATCGCTTGTATTTTGACTTTTCGTCGGCGTAATCTTCCAGTACTGCTTGATACAAAGTTTGTGACTGTTCATAGGACAAACTGGCTTGATCATTGTCTAGCGTGTCTAACAGCAACATGGTGTCAAAAGAAGGTTCATCAGGATAATCAACCAATTGTACGCTCACTTCAGCAAAAGAAAAACCATAAAGCGATTTGTATTGATGAATAGCTTCGATAAGTATTAAATCACCATTGGCAATAAAACCGGGCTGTGATTCGGGTGAAAGCCAGAAATAATTATTCTTAACCACCATCAACTGATCGCCCACAGCCAAGTGATGCTCTAAAAATAAAATCCGGTTACGGATGTTTTGATTGTATAAAGAAGCGCGCTTGTTGGAGCGCACTATTAGTGCTGTTTCTTCTTTACCCACCTCATCATATGCACTTTGAAGGGCCTCCAAAATTTCATCTCCATTTTGTAAACGAATTAAATCGGTGAAAGGGTGTAGCCTAAATTGAAAAGATTCAAAAAATGCTTGTTGAAGTTGTTCTCGAATTTGGGTAGCATTAAACAAAATTCCTGAATCCTGTGCCTGACGGACCACTTCCAATAGTTCTGTGGCAATGACCTCATCAAAATGAAAATGTTCCAATTTCTCTTCATCAAGTGCTGGGCTTCGATCCAAGTGTACTGGTGGAAGTTGGGCAGTATCGCCCACCAAAAGCAACTTACATTGTTGCCCTTGATGTACATATTGTACCAAATCGTCTAACAAAGAACCATTTTCAAAAAGTTTTGATTGTTGAGCATCATCGCCAATCATGGAAGCTTCATCCACAATAAAAATGGTTTTTTTATGGCGGTTCGGTTTCAGTTGAAATTGAATGCCTCCCCCACTACTGCTTTTGGGATAATATATTTGTTTGTGAATGGTGAAGGCTTTTTGTCCAGCATATTGGGATACAATTTTAGCTGCCCGTCCCGTGGGCGCCATCAATACGCCTTTAAAACGAAGGGCTTGTATATGCTGTACCAAAAAAGCAATCAATGTGGTTTTTCCTGTGCCAGCATAGCCTTTAAGAACAAAAACGGTATTGCTTTGGGTGGCTAAAAATTGGGCCATAGCTGGGAACCAAGCTGCTTGTGAAGCGGTGGGGGCAAAGGCAAATTTATTTTCCAAAAAAGAACTTATCGCGGTACGATCCATTGGGCATTGGCTAAAGCATAAAGATAATTTTTTTCAAAAACTTTAGCGATTAAAAAAAAATTGTAGTTTTGTTTTTGTCATTAAAATTATATCAATAAATGAAACTAGCTGTTCAAGTTATCCTTTGGATTTTATCCTTTTTCTTTACATACAAAATATATGACTCTATAAACGGTCCCATCAAATTTAATGAAGTTAAAAATGAGCGCTATGCCGATGTTATCGATCGCTTAAAAGACATTCGTTTAGCTCAAATTGCTCATCGAGATGTGCGTGGC
>CAZTYX010000191.1:0-1712 GCA_964617385.1 uncultured Flavobacteriaceae bacterium
CAAACCATCGCGATCTGCAGTATAACGAACTTGTTCAGACCCGGGGTTAATTCCAAAGGCTGCTTTAGTTACTAACTTTTTGTCCACGGCTTGCTGCGCAATGGAAGCGGCACGTGACAAGTCTTCGTAAGAAGAGTTGGTGCACGAACCAATCAATCCCCATTCCACTTTTAGTGGCCAGCCTTCACTGTCTGATTTGGCTTTCATTTGATCTATTGGTGTTGCTAAATCGGGTGTAAAAGGCCCATTGAGGTGGGGCATCAATTGATCGAGATCAATTTCAATTACTTGATCGAAATACTGCTCTGGGTTTTGATATACTTCTGCATCACCAGTAAGGTGCTCTTTTACTTGGTTGGCAGCGTCCGCCACATCGTCTCGTCCTGTGGCGCGTAAATAGCGTTCCATAGATTCGTCATAGCCAAAGGTTGAAGTGGTGGCACCCACTTCGGCACCCATATTACAAATGGTTCCTTTTCCAGTACATGACATGGCTTCGGCACCAGGTCCAAAATATTCAATGATGGCTCCTGTACCTCCTTTAACCGTTAAGATACCTGCCACTTTTAAAATGACGTCTTTAGGGGCTGTCCAGCCGTTTAGTTTTCCTGTTAATTTGACTCCTATTAACTTAGGAAATTTTAATTCCCAAGGCATTCCAGCCATAACATCCACAGCATCGGCTCCACCCACACCAATGGCAACCATGCCCAAACCACCAGCATTAACGGTGTGAGAGTCTGTTCCAATCATCATTCCACCAGGAAAGGCATAATTTTCAAGCACCACTTGGTGAATGATTCCGGCGCCGGGCTTCCAAAAGCCGATACCATATTTATTAGACACCGATTCCAAAAACTGAAATACTTCTGCACTGGCTGTATTGGCCGACTTTAAATCGGAAACTGCGCCTTCTTTCGCTTGAATAAGGTGGTCACAATGCACTGTGGTGGGCACTGCCACTTTTGGTTTGCCTGCTTGCATAAACTGTAACAACGCCATTTGTGCTGTGGCATCTTGACAAGCAATACGATCGGGCGCAAAGTTCACATAGTCGGTTCCTCTCTCAAAAGCTTTAGAGGCTGCACCGTCCCATAAATGAGTATATAATATTTTTTCGGTTAGGGTCAGGGGGCGGTTAATGTATTTTCGTGCTGCTGAAACACGTTGTTCCATTTTTGTGTATACGCCCTGGATAATGTCAATGTCAAATGCCATGTTGATCAATGTTTAAATTCTCGCAAAAATAGCAAATAAGAGGCTTCTAACTAAATAATTTTGCCCTTAGATGCGTTAGGTGGAAAAATAAGTTCGATGGAAATGAAATATGTATTTGAAAATGTGGGCGTAAACGAAAAATTTTATTGAAAAAAAATAGTAAAATCAAAAAAATTCATAAATTTGCGCTCCTTTAAAACAATATCGAAACATAAATAATTATGGCTAAAGAAAATTTTGACCGCTCCAAACCCCACTTAAACATTGGAACTATAGGTCACGTAGATCACGGTAAAACAACGCTCACTGCTGCAATTACAAAAGTTTTAGCAGACGCTGGTTTGTCTGAAGCAAGAAGCTTTGATCAAATTGATAATGCACCAGAAGAAAAAGAGCGTGGAATTACAATCAACACATCACACGTTGAATACCAAACGGCTAATCGTCACTATGCACACGTTGACTGTCCAGGTCACGCCGACTATGTAAAAAAC
>CAZTYX010000192.1:0-1701 GCA_964617385.1 uncultured Flavobacteriaceae bacterium
AAGTTGGGTTTTTGTGGCTTCTTCCAAGGCACTTTCCTGGATTTTAGTTGTCCCGAGTTGCATCAATTCCTCATCAGTTTTAAAGGCAATGGGACCAGGAAGTTCACCCAGGGCAATCCATCGTTCCCATTGATCGTCGAGCATGGTAGTGATTTCTTCGGTGCTCTCAGGGAGGTTTTCTTTTTTGAATTTACCCATAAAGGTTTGCCGTTTTTTGATCAAGGCTTCGTCTTCAGGAGATACCTTTTGATAGCCCGACTTTAGGCGTTCAAAATAGAGGTTGCACTGGGTTAAAAAGGCTTTGCGTAGCGGTAGGAATTTTTTGGGTAAGTGACCAATTTTACGCCATTCTTTTTGGAGGTTTTTAACGCGATTGACTTGGCTTTGCCAGTTTTCATCTTCCAGGATGGTCTCTAGTTCAGCCTGTATCTCTTTGGCTTTGTTGATGTTTTCGCGTTGGGCGGTTTTTTGGTTTTTATAAAATTCGTTTTTGGTTTGATTTATAGCTCGGCTTAGGTTTCGGAATTGATTCCACAGGGCCTTGCTTTTGGTTTTGGGCACATAGCCGATGCTCTGAAATTCGTTACGTAGGTCATTGAATTTTTTAAGCGCGGCTTGCCATTGATTGTGTGAATCTGGGGCAGGGGTGAGGAGTTGTTCCATCTGTTGGAGCAAATTTTCCTTTTTAGTCAAATTGCTTTGTTGGATTTCCTCATAATCTTTTTGGTACTCCTGTTTGCGCTGGTGGATTTTTTTGGAGGCTTCTTGAAATCGGTTCCAGAGCGCTTCTCGATGCTCTTTGGCCACCGGACCCAAGTCATTTTTCCACATACGGTGCAGGGTATTCAGGTCACGTGTGGCTTTGATTATATCGGGAAGCTCACATAAGGCCTCGGCTTTTTCGATAATTTTTAGCTTTTCCTCATAATTGTGTTGGAAGTCCAAGGCACGGAGTTCTCGGTTGAGGTGTAAAAAATCATAAAACCGCTCGACATGGTGTTTAAAATTTTGCCAAAGGGTATTGTTGATTGCCCGGGGTGCCGCTCCGGTGTTGTACCAACTTTCTTGCAGCCCCTTAAAGGATTTGTAAATCGTATTGATATTTTCGTCTTTACCAATTAGCGCTTTGATTTCATTGATGATTTCCTCTTTGCGTTCTTGGTTGGCTTTTTGTTGGTTTTCCCGGTTTTTGTAATGGGTGTGTTTTTTCTTTTTGTAGTCTTGATATAAGGCTTCAAACTGGGTCTTGAATAAGGGGCGATAAGAAAAATCAATTTCATTCCCACCTTCTTCCAAAAAACGGGCTTTTTGGTTTTCAAATTCGGTGGTAAATAGACTTTGAAAGCGTTGGGTGATTTGGTCTATATCCCCACGGTGTTTAAGCCATTGATCACCAGCCATCAATTTTTCGAAAGCCGCAACAAGGGCTTCCAAATCTAGAGTATCAATGGCCAAATCATTGGAGGTCTCACTTTCGGTGGTCTCCGTGGGTGTGGCATCTTGCGTTTCGCTTTCTGTAGCACCAGAAGGAATTTGCGCTTGTGTTTCCTCTGGATCGTTGGTATGATTTTCCATAATCTGCATTTTCTGCCTACTTAAGGCAGTTTAAAATTATTACTTATAAAATACAAAAAAAATCTTTTCTGCTATACTTGCCAAAGTTCCCAGGCTTTTTCGGCCTGATATTCTAGCATTTTTAGC
>CAZTYX010000193.1:0-1592 GCA_964617385.1 uncultured Flavobacteriaceae bacterium
TTCAATATTGCAGTGATTTGTATTTTGATCTAAAACCAAAAGATTATGAATTTCAATCGACGTTTTGGTGATCAATAATTTAGGCGAACCAATGCCCTTGCGCTGTAAGCGTTCCTTTAAAGAAAAGGGTTTGCCCACAGCGGTGTTAACTTTTGCGGTAATGGCCGGATCGTTATAGGAAATATTGAACAACATCTTTTGTAAAGATAAGCCAACAAGAAATGGCAACATAATCGGAGCATAATAATTATCTTAGCGCAAATTCTATGATGCAATTATATACTTCTATCGAGCAGACAATTGCCTCCTATTTTAGCGAGCAATTCCAAATGCAGTTGGATGAAATTCCCTTTCAACAAACCAAAAAAGAATTTGAGGGAGACCTCACCTTAGTTTTGTTTCCTTATTTGCGCCAAACCAAAATGAGCCCCGATGCTTTGGGTCGAGGTTTAGGGGATTTTCTGGTGGCCAACGCACCAGAAATCACAGCCTATAATGTGGTGAAAGGTTTTTTAAACCTGAGTCTTTCGGATGTTTTTTATATAGCCCAGTTTAAAACCTTAAACGCTGTTGAAAATTATGGACTCCAAACGGCCGATAAAGATGCACCTACAGTATTGATAGAATATTCTTCTCCCAATACCAATAAACCCCTTCATTTAGGACACATTCGAAACAACCTTTTGGGACATGCCATGGCCAATATATTAGCGGCAAATGGAAAGCATGTTGTTCGGGTGCAAATTATCAATGATCGAGGGATACACATTTGTAAATCTATGGTGGCCTGGAAAAAATTCGGCCAAGGAGAAACACCACAAACACGAGGGGTAAAAGGCGATCAGCTGGTGGGGCAATATTACGTCAAATTTGATCAAGTTTATAAAGAAGAAATAAAAGCGCTAATTGCAGCGGGACACACAGAAGACGAGGCCAAACAAAAGGCCCCCATTATACAAGAAGCACAAAACCTATTGCGGCTTTGGGAAGCTGGAGATATGGAAACCCGAACTTTGTGGCAGCAAATGAATCATTGGGTGTATGATGGATTTGAAGTGACCTATAAAAATTTAGGTGTTTTCTTTGATCGCCTATATTATGAAAGTGAAACCTATTTACTGGGTAAAGATATAATTGAAGAGGGTTTAGCTAAAGGGATATTTTATCAAAAAGAAGATGGTTCTGTTTGGGTCGATCTTACCGATGACGGTTTGGATGAAAAATTGTTGTTGCGTGCCGATGGAACAGCTGTATACATAACACAAGACCTAGGCACTGCTCATCAACGGTTGTCAGACTTTCCATCCCTTTCTGAAATGGTTTACACCGTGGGTAATGAGCAAGATTATCATTTTAAAGTACTCTTTTTGGTATTCAAGAAATTGGGCTATGCATGGGCCGATTCCCTGTTTCATTTAAGCTATGGCATGGTAGATTTGCCCAGTGGTAAAATGAAAAGCAGAGAAGGCACTGTGGTGGATGCTGATGATTTGATAGAACAGATGCGTAATACAGCAAGAGATATTTCTGAAGAGGTTGGTAAACTAGAAGGATTAGATACGCAAGAAAAGCAAAGTCTTTTTCATACGATT
>CAZTYX010000194.1:0-1563 GCA_964617385.1 uncultured Flavobacteriaceae bacterium
AACCTATCGGTGGGAAGAATCGCCTGCTGGACCCCCAAGAAAATACTATGCTATTACATCCGAAGGAAAAGACTTTTTAGCCTCGCTTAAAACCGCATGGTCCGAATTGAATCGCTCTGTTAATAAAATTACCCAATCCAAAAAAAGTAAATCATGAATAAGACAATTAATATAAACATTGCCAACACAGCTTTTGTTATAGATGAAATTGCATATGCCTTACTCAAGGACTATTTAAATCAACTAGAAAAAACATTCAAAAACACCAAAGGGAAAGAAGAAATTATAGATGATATAGAGGCTCGCATTGCAGAGTTGTTTCAAGAACGTAAAAAAAATACCGATTATGTATTCAATCAAGAAGATGTGCAATTCATTATTGAAACCTTAGGCGCCCCCACTGCGTTTGAAGAAGACACCGAAGAAAAACAGCACAACGAAAGTGATCAAAACTATATTATTGACAAAAAGCTTTTTCGCGATCCAGACGATAAATATATCGGTGGCGTTGCGGCCGGCATTAGCCACTACTTTGGCTTTGACTCCACTTGGATTCGACTTATTTGGTTGATACTCGCACTTTTTTCTGGAGGAACTTTTCTTGTAATTTATCTGATTTTTTGGATGATTGTACCTGAAGCAAAAACCACCACAGACAAACTTCGGATGAAGGGAATACCCATCAATATTGGTACTATTGAAAAAAAAATTAGAGAAGAATTTGAAGCAGTGAGTGCACGTGTAAAAAACATCAATTATGAAGAGATTGGAAACAATGCAAAAAAAAAGTCCAAAAATTTCTTCAACTTTTTAACCGATCTTATTGGCGGAATTGTAAAATTCGTTTTTAAGCTATTTGGACTCCTACTACTAATTATAGCCGTAATAGGCTCCTTTGGTTGGTGCATCGGCTTTGCTTTATTTTTTATTTTTAAGTCTATTGACTGGCCGCTCACCATTCATATTTGGGGCAGCAGCCCATTTTTAAATACCATAGCGGTTATTGGACTTTTTATTTCAGGTATTATTCCTTTATTCTTTTTGTTTTTGCTTGGCAATTTTGTTTTAGCACCACAAAAAGCATGGTTCAGAACATCAACAAGCATCATTCTCTTACTTCTTTGGATCATATCCCTTTTAGGGGTATCGTTATATGTCTTTATGGAATATGAAAAATTTAACCTAAACGCCCACGTACTATCTAATTTCATATTACAAAATCCTGCTGTCCAGATGCTTTACGAGCCCAAATAAAACAGTGGTTAAAAATTATCAATTAAGGATTTTTGAATAATGTTCCATTTCCATTGTTTCTATTTTGTATAAAATGTATATTTGCGCTCATCTTTTCGGGGTGTAGCGTAGCCCGGTCATCGCGCCTGCTTTGGGAGCAGGAGGTCGCAGGTTCGAATCCTGCCACCCCGACAAAATGAACCTTGCCTGATTCAGACCAAGCAGGTTTTAAACCGAAAGGATATCAATAATTCCTTTCGTATTTCCCCTTCCACTCGGGATGTGGCGCAGTCTGGTAGCGTACACGCATGGGGTGCGTGTGGTCGCTGG
>CAZTYX010000195.1:0-1557 GCA_964617385.1 uncultured Flavobacteriaceae bacterium
TTAAAGACGAGCAGAAAACCACCATTAGCCAAAGTGATTTAATCGATGATTTAGATGATCCTGCGCTGAAAACTGCCATTGGCGAATCAGCTAAAACCAGATTGGATGAAGAATTGGAACTCGTGCGTGAAGTCTATCCAAGTTTTGATCGAAAAGCCTATTTGTCTGGAGCACAGCATCCTGTGTTTTTTGGCTCGGCATTAAATAATTTTGGTGTTCAAGAACTGCTGGACTGCTTTGTGGACATTGCGCCACCACCACTTCCCAAGGACAGTGAAGAACGTACCATTGCCCCAAATGAGGATGCCTTTTCGGGTTTTGTCTTTAAAATACACGCCAACATGGACCCCAAGCACAGAGACCGATTGGCGTTTGTTCAGCAGCCCGAATGCTTTTTTTGCCGATAAGAAAGAAATTATAGACATCTCCTATCCAGGAGATATTGTGGGTTTGCACGACACGGGAAACTTTAAAATAGGCGACACGCTGACGTCAGGTGAAGAAATTCATTTTAAAGGAATACCGAGTTTTTCTCCAGAGCATTTTCGGTACATCAACAACGCCGATCCCATGAAAGCCAAGCAGTTGCACAAAGGAATTGACCAATTGATGGACGAGGGTGTTGCCCAATTATTTACACTCGAATTTAACGGACGAAAAGTGGTTGGCACCGTGGGTGCCCTTCAGTTTGATGTAATTCAGTACCGCCTAGAACACGAATATGGCGCTCGTTGTACTTATGAAAACCTAAACGTACACAAAGCGTGTTGGGTAGAAGTGCAACGAGGTGGTAAAGAAGATTTTGCTGAATTTAAACAAACCAAAGCCAAGTTTTTAGCCAAAGACAAACAAGGGCAATTGGTCTATCTGGCAGACTCTGCCTTTTCACTTCAAATGACCCAGAGCAAGTACCCTAAAGTGACGTTTCATGCCACTTCGGAGTTTTAAAAACTTTGTTTTAACTCGTTGACTAACAACAATTCATGTGCCGTTAAACCATCGGCAGTAGCCTTAATTTTTATTGCGGAATCGGTATAGTTCGTTCGAACTAGAATAGTCGAAATACCCGCTTCAGCATTCATTTTATTGGGACCTATAATCTCAGCTTCTTGGTTGCCAACAATCGAGAAAGAAATCTCATTCGTGGCATCTGCCACTACCGTGTTGTTTTCATCCACTATTTTGGCATAGACAAAAACAATATCGTCAGTACCTGACACCAAAGGCAAGCCAGATTTATCTACTTCAAGGCTGATTTTCTTTGCAGTCATTGGGGTTGAAGCTCGATGTTCGGCAACTTTTTTTCCATCAATAAAGGCAATTGCTTTTAAGGTACCAGGAACGAAGCGTGGAAGCGCAAATAAATGCAGTGGAAAAGGCAAGGAGTCCGAAAACTCGGCTGCATCACTGCCTTTTTTGCTTGTTACAAATTGGTCATTGAGATATAGGTCAACATGATCGGCATTACTAAAAACACGCACCGTTAAGGAGGAATTTTTATCCCAATTACTGGCAATATACACCATCGGTTTGCTAAAAGCATCCGCAGCGGGTGGC
>CAZTYX010000196.1:0-1527 GCA_964617385.1 uncultured Flavobacteriaceae bacterium
TGAAATTTACCTCCTATTATATGGGGTTTAACTAAAATAAATATAATATTTGAACAAAATTCTAACACTATGAAAAAAGTAGAAGCTATCATTCGAAAATCAAAATTTTCGGAAGTCAGAGACGCCCTTCACCAAGTTGAAGTGAATTTCTTCAGTTATTGGGATGTTACTGGAGTAGGCAACGAAAAACAAGGACACGTATATCGAGGTGTTAGTTATAGCACTTCAGATATTCAACGCCGCTATTTGTCTATTGTCGTTTCCGATGAGTTTGTGGAACGCACTGTAGAGGCCATACTGAAATCAGCCGCCACAGGACAGGTTGGCGATGGAAAAATCTTTGTTCAAGATATGGAAGAAGCCTATCGTATTAGAACAGGTGAAAAAGGAACAATTACATTAAAATAACTAAACAAAATGGAAAACGCTTTATTTACAACCAATAATGTATGGATGATGATCTGTACAGCCCTTGTGTTTTTTATGCATCTTGGGTTTTCTTTTTTAGAAATTGGCCTTACTAGACAAAAAAACACGATCAACATTCTCTTTAAAAACTTTTTTGTTATCACCATAGGACTGCTTCTCTACTGCCTTGTTGGCTTTAATCTCATGTATCCTGGATTTTCTGAGGGATCTTGGGGGATTTTAGAATTTGCAGGCTTTGGAATTAGCCCACCAGAAAATGGTATGACCGCCGCCTATGCCGATGGAGGCTACACTTGGTGGACAGACTTTTTGTTTCAGGGCATGTTTGCTGCCACTGCCGCAACGATAGTGTCAGGTGCAGTTGCTGAACGTATAAAATTAGAAAGTTTTATGCTCTTCGCGGTGTTGTATGTGGGCTTCATTTACCCGATCACAGGTTCATGGCAATGGGGTGGCGGATTTCTTAGCAACTGGGGATTCTATGATTTTGCCGGTTCCACGCTTGTGCATGCCGTTGGGGGCTGGGCAGCGCTCATCGTAGTTTATTTCTTAGGCCCTAGAATTGGTAAATACAACGCACAAGGCATGGCCCAAGCCTTGCCCGGACACAATATTCCCTTAGCTGCCGCAGGCGTCATGATCCTGTGGCTGGGGTGGTTTGGCTTTAATGGAGGCTCTGTACTTTCTGCCGATCCAGAAGCCACTTCCCTCACCCTAGTGACAACTTCTCTTGCTGCTGCCGCTGGTGGTATTGGCGCCGCATTATTTACATTGTTTCGCTACAAAAATTATGACCTCACCATGTTTATGAATGGTGTATTAGGAGGTTTGGTTGGAATCACCGCAGGTGCCGACCAAATGAGTCCCTCCGATGCCATCCTTATTGGTTTGATTGCTGGTATTATCGTGGTATTGGCGGTGAGCCTGCTTGACAAGCTCAAATTAGACGACCCTGTGGGGGCAATTGCTGTACATTTATTTTGCGGCATGTGGGGCACATTAGCCGTTGGTATATTTGGCGCCAAATCAGGTATTGATCAATTTATGACTCAACTTGCTGGCGTTGGAATCGTAGGAGCATTTTGCGTAATTTCCTCT
>CAZTYX010000197.1:0-1525 GCA_964617385.1 uncultured Flavobacteriaceae bacterium
CGCCAAATTGGTGGCCGAAAGCCCGATTCTTGTAATCAGAACACCTTTGTCGGTGGCAGACACCTCCAGCATAGCATCGCTGTTGGGCGTAATGGTGCCTATACCTGTTTGTGCAAAACCAGTTAGGCCTACACCTGCCACAAAAAGTGTCGCAAGAAAATGATTGAGTACTTTATTTTTCATGGTTCCAATATTTAAATTCATTGTTTTTTTTGTTATAATTTATGGTTGTTCCTATATCGTTTTGTGGGCAAAGCGAAGCTTAAATCGCCACAAATCAATTCAGGTTATTTTTTACATTTTAATGATGATAAATTCACTTCTTCTATTTTCTAGATGTTCTGCTTCGCTACAATTCACGCCGTTGGCACAGCGGTTCACCAATTGGGTTTCGCCATAGCCTTGAGCCGTGAGTCTTTCTTGAGCAATTCCGTTTTCAATTAAATAGGCACGAGTGCTATTAGCCCTTCTATCCGAAAGCCAATAGTTGTAATCGTCACTGGCTCTAGAATCGGTATGTGAACGAATGTCTAGCACTATGCTAGGGTTGTTAGCGAGAATGTTCGCCAAGCGATCTAAAATTTGTGCTGCCTCAGTGTTGATATAGGAACTGTTTAAATCGAAATAAATGGTTTCTAGGTCAATAACTATTCCAAGATCCACCACCTCTTCTTCCACATCTTTATCTGGAATGGGATATAGGGCTACCGTCAAGGGAACGTCCTGAGCGCCTTTTGCTTTAAGATCAATGATTTTTTCGGTGGTTGCAGAGGCCGATAAATAGCCATCCTTAACAATTAATATATTCAAAGGAAGGTCACAAGAAACCTCATCAAATTCGAAACTACCGTCTTGTCCTGTATAAATCGATTGTTCATTTGGCGTGTTAGGATTCAAAGTAACGAGTGCGTTGGCCAAGACAGTACCCGAATCTCCACTGGTAATCACGCCTTTGGCCACTTGCGTGCAACGGTCGTCTATGGTTTGATAGCTGTAGATTTGGTCGGCCATTCCCACCCTATTAGAAGAGAGGTAATGGGTGATTTTTTTGTCCTTCGTTACTGTTAAAAACCCAAAGTCGTCTTGGCTTGAGTTCATGGGGGTTCCCAAATTCATGGGCTTGTCGTTTTGATGGTGCCTTAGCGAAATCTTGAACAGATCATAGCCGCCCATGTTGGTGTGCCCTCTCGAGGCAAAAAACAGGGTGTCGTTAGACACATAGGGAAAGGCCTCATAGCTATGGGTATTCACAGCAGCCCCCATGTTTTTTGGCTGTCCAAAGTTGCCTTCGGCAGATCTGGAAACGCTATACAAGTCGGTTTTTCCAAATCCTCCAGGCCGATCAGAAGTAAAATATAAGGTTTTTTCGTCGGGACTTAGCCTGGGGTGACTGGTGGAATAGCCCGACACATTAAAAGATAAAGGCCTCACATTGGTCCAAGCACTTCCGTTCCATTGTGCCTGGTAAATATTCACTTGATTGATGTGTTTGCTTTGACGATGCCCCTTGGCCGTGCTTTCTACA
>CAZTYX010000198.1:0-1514 GCA_964617385.1 uncultured Flavobacteriaceae bacterium
CTTAATGGTACTGCAGAATATCGCATAGAAGACGGTGCCATGGTGGGTATATCAAAATTAAAAACACCAAATAGTTTTATGGCTACCAAGAAATTATATACCAACTTTATCTTAGAGTTCGAAGTTATGGTGGACAATGGGCTAAACTCTGGTGTTCAATTTCGAAGCAATAGCTTTCCTGAATTCAAAAAAGGAAGAGTGCATGGCTACCAATGTGAGATAGAAACCAGTTCAAGAAAATGGGCAGGGGGAATTTATGACGAAGCCCGAAACGGCTGGCTCTATCCTCTAACGCTCAATCCAACTGGACAAAACGCCTTTATTACAGGGCAATGGAATCACTACCGTATTGAGGCTATTGGAAACACCATTAGAACCTATGTGAATGGCATTCAATGCGCCAATTTGGTGGATCCCACCACTGCGCAAGGCTTTATAGCATTTCAAGTGCATGCCATTGGCAAAGCCGAAGACGAAGGAAAAAAAGTGCGCTGGAAAAATATTAAAATCCTAACCTCCGATTTGGAGGCCCACAGAAATCCTGTGTATGATTACGCTCCTGAAGTGAGCAATTTAACAAATACACTCACAGAAAACGAGATCAGAAAAGGCTGGCGTTTGCTATGGGACGGAAAAACTACTGAAGGATGGCGCGGAGCTAAACAACAAAGCTTTCCAGAAAAGGGATGGGAAATTAAAGATGGGGTGATCAAAGTATTGGCCTCTGATGGAGGAGAATCCACCAATGGAGGAGATATTGTGACCACCAAAGAATTTTCCAATTTTGAATTAAGCGTTGATTTTAAAATGACCGACGGAGCTAATTCGGGTATCAAATATTTTGTAGACACAGCACTTAACAAAGGAACTGGATCTGCTATCGGATTAGAGTTTCAAGTTTTGGATGATCGCAAACATCCTGATGCTAAACAAGGCAAAAACGGTAATCGTACTGTAGGTTCTCTATACGATTTAATTCGAGCCGAAAATTTAACCACCGGCGGTAGAGGAAAAAACTTTAAAGGCACCAACACTTGGAACAATGCACGCATTGTTGTTAAAGGCGGCAAGGTGGAGCACTGGCTCAACCATGTTAAGGTGGTAGAATTTGATCGTTTTAGTCAAACCTTTAAGGCATTGGTAGAAAAAAGCAAATATGAAAAATGGGAAAATTTTGGTCGCATACCAGCCGGACTAATCTTACTGCAAGACCACGGCAATGAGGTGGCCTTTAAAAACATTAAAATAAGAGAATTTTAAAAAAACAAAACAATGGATAAGACTAGAAGAAACTTCATTAAAAAAACATCGATTGCCACAGGCGGTCTTAGTTTTGGGTTAGCCAACGGGTTGAGCGCCCAAAGCTATCGCAGAGTATTAGGAGCCAATGACCGTGTTAGAGTGGGAATTGTAGGTTTTTCAAACCGTGCCAAGGGAGCCTTAATTCCGGCCTTTGTGGGGCACCAAAAAAACATGAATTTTGAAATTGTTGGGGTTTCCGACATTTGGAACCG